>NZ_JBITTM010000001.1:20263-372718 GCF_044541955.1 Kitasatospora sp. NPDC085464 | reverse complement strand
GTCGAGGGCGACGACGCGGGTCTCCCCCTCCCCGTAGACCTTGTTCAGGCCGGTGGCGCGGGCGGCCGCCAGGCCGGTACGGACGGCGGTTGCGGTCGACGTGGTCACGGGGGCTCCTTGTGCTCGTGGGCTTGTACCTCCATGCTCCGCGACGTGATCATGGTCTGGCGTCGCTCCGCCGGACGGTTGGCCCGACCACCGTTGGGCGTACGGGAGGGGCGGCCCGTCCTCCTGCGGTATGACGGGAACCCTGAGGGAGGGTCGACGTCCGGCTCGTGGCCGGAACCGCTATCCTTCGTGGCCGAATTCCGAACAGTTCGTCAGATGGCAAGGAAACATGACAACTTCCGGGGCTGGGAACATGCGAAAGGGTGAGCCGGGCGACTAGGCTCAGGGGTGGTTTCGCAGGACGCCCGGATGGTGGAACGCAGACACGGGCAGCTTAAAACTGCTTGGCCGCGAGGCCGTGCCGGTTCGAGTCCGGCTCCGGGCACAGGTCGGTCGACCCGGCGGGGGCGCCGACGGCGCCCCCGCCGGGCGTCGTTCACCGGATCCTCCTCGCGGCGTATCCCGGAATTTTTGCCAAGCCATTACCCTTGTGCGTGGGCGGTGCAGTGCCGCCACGGAGGGAATGAGCAATGAGAAGCAGCAACCCGGTCTTCTCGCGGGAGGGATCCTTCACCCGCGACTCCGGTTACGCGGGGTTCGGAACGAGTGCGCAGGCCGGGAGCCCGTACGGCCACAACCCGTACGCGGGCACCCAGTACGCCCAGCAGCCGTCGGCGCAGGGACCGCTGACGGACGAGCAGCTCTTCGAGATGTACAACGGGCCGTCCGCCGGCCCCGGGGCCACCGGGCGGATGACGCTCGACGACGTGCTGGCCCGCACGGCCATGACGCTGCTGACCGTGGTCGCCGCCGGTGCGGTGTCCTGGTTCACGCTGCCGTTCAAGAACTTCGGCTTCGCCGTCGGCGCCTCGCTGGTCGCCATGATCGTCGGTCTGGTCGTCCAGTTCCGACAGAAGATCAGCCCGCCGCTGGTCCTGGCCTACGCGGCGTTCCAGGGCTTCGCGCTGGGCGCGGTCACCCACGTCCTCAACACCATCTGGCCGGGCATCGCCATCCAGGCGGTGCTGGGCACGGCGGCGGTCTTCGGGGCGACGCTCTACGTCTACAAGAGCGGTCGGCTCCGGGTGAGCCCGAAGTACACCCGCATCGGCATCGCGATCGGCCTGGGCTTCTCGGGCCTGCTGCTGATCAACTGCATCGCGTGGGCCTTCGGCGGCGGTCTCAACACCTGGTCCGGCCCGCTGGGCGTCGGCATCGGCCTGATCGGCGTCGCCCTCGGCGCGTTCTACCTGACGCTGGACTTCGCCGAGATCGAGCAGGCCATCGCCGGGGGTGCCCGGCAGGAGGAGTCCTGGCGGGCCGCCTTCGGGCTCACCTTCTCGCTGGTCTGGATCTACTTCGAGATGCTGCGCCTGATCGCCAGCCTCCGCGGCGACGACTGACACCGTCGGTCGCCGTGAACCACTGCCGCCGGGCCCCGGAGCCACCCGCTCCGGGGCCCGGCGGCATTTCGCCTAGGCTCGCTGCCATGCATGACGTACAGCTCCTGGACGTACGGCCCCTGGTCGAAGCCGTCGAGTCCCTGGCGGATCGTTTCCGCTCGCTGCCGCAGAGCAAGCTGCTGGGCGCCGTGCCCGGGCACGCCTCGCGGGCGGCGGCCGCGCTGGACCTGGCCCGGCGGCTGGCCGCGCTGGCGCTGGCGGCGGAGGGCGGGCCCGAGCGGGACTTCCCGGACGCCGGGGCCTTCGCGGTGGGGGACCAACTGGCCGTCGCCGGGCACGACCTGGCGGCCGCGCTCGCGGCGCTGCCCGAGGACGCGCGGGTGACGCTGCCGGAGGGGCCCGCCGCGGTGGGCGAGGTGCTGGCCGGGGCGGTGGCGGCGGTGCGCGGCACGGCGGCGCTCTGCGCCTGAGGCCGGGTGCGGCCGGACACGCCGAAGGCCGGCCGGGTCGGTAACCCCTTGACCCGGCCGGCCTTCGGCGTGCAGCTCGTCGAGCCCGTGAGCGGGCGCGCGGAGTCCGGCCCGTGAGCGGGCGTCAGATGCTGGCGACCACCCGGTCGGCGAGCACGTAGACGGCCTCCTCGTCGGTGGAGAAGGTCAGCGAGTACGAGCCGGAGAAGCGCGAGCCGCCGAGCAGTCGGACGTGCTCTCCGGCACGGACCGCGTCGATCAGCCGGTACGCGGCCTCCCGGTCGCCCGGGGCCACGCAGAGCGTGGTGCCGTCGGCGAAGGCGTACACGTCCAGGGTGCCCAGCGGGCCCGGGCGGACGTCGATCAGTGCGACGGCCTCCTCGGCGAGGGTGGCCAGCCGGGTGTCCGTCCACTCGCGGGACGGCGCCTGGCTCGGCACGAAGTCGGGGTGCGAGGGGTGGCGGCGCGGGTCGGGCGCGGCGACCGGCGCCTCCTCGACGGCCTGGTCGGCGTCCAGCAGCCCGGCCTCCAGGCCGGTGGCCAGCAGGTCGGCCTCACGGCGGGCCCGGGCGTCCTTCGCGGTCTCGCCCACCGGGTGGCCGGGGCGCAGCGGCGCGCCGCCGTCGGTGCCGGGCTCGGCCGGGCCGGTGCCGGTGCCGTCGTTGATCAGGTCCTCCAGCGCGGAGCGCAGCGCCTCGCCGAACTCCGGGTCCATCGTCCCGGCGTTGTCGGCGGCGTCCTGCGGGCCGGTGGGGCGGGGGAAGAAGAGCGGCCACTCGTCGGTGCCGGAGAACACGCCGTTGAAGGGGGAGTCGAACAGCGGCGCGTCCTCGGCCGCCCGGGCCTCCTGCTCGGCCCAGAACGCCCGGGCCTCGGTGATCTCCCGCTCGCGGTCGGCGGCGAGCGCCTCGGTGACGGCCCGGCGTATCGCGGCCTCGTCCACCGGTGCGGGCACGGCCGGGGCCGCGGCCTGAGCGTCCAGTCGGCGGGAGATTCCGCGGAGACGGAGCAGCACGGCGGTCGACACGGTGATCAGGATCAGCAGCAGGATGGCGTAGACGGCGCTCACGGAACGTACTCCTAGCGAGGAGCGGAACGGGGTTACGTGTCCACACTGCCGCATCCGGGGGTGTTACCGCAGTGGCGAATGTCTAATTCGTCCCGGACTTTCGCTCTTGTCCCCAAATTGTTAGGTAACACCGTTCTACGCAGTGCAGTTGATCCGCTCCGCAGTGTCGATTTCCGAGCCGAAAACGAACGGAAAGAGGGCCGGATCGACCTCGCGGTGTGATCCGGCCCTCAATTACGCACTGTCACTCCAAATGGGTGGTCCAGACCCTTCGGAGCGTACGGGGGAGGGTCAGCTGAGGCGCTCGATGACCATCGCCATGCCCTGGCCGCCGCCGACGCACATGGTCTCCAGACCGAACTGCTTGTCGTGCCACTGCAGGGAGTTGATCAGCGTGGTGGTGATCCGGGCGCCGGTCATGCCGAAGGGGTGGCCGACCGCGATGGCGCCGCCGTTGACGTTCAGCCTGTCCAGGTCCACGCCGAGGTCGCGGTAGGACGGGATCACCTGGGCCGCGAAGGCCTCGTTCATCTCGACCAGGTCGATGTCGCCGATGCTCAGGCCGGCCCGCTTGAGCGCCTGCTTGGAGGCCTCGACCGGGCCGTAGCCCATGATCTCGGGCGAGAGCGCGCTGACGCCGGTGGAGACCACCCGGGCGAGCGGGGTGATGCCGAGCTCGCGGGCCTTGGTGTCGGACATGATGACCAGCGCGGCCGCACCGTCGTTCAGCGGGCAGCAGTTACCGGCGGTCACGGTGCCGTCGGGGCGGAACACCGGCTTCAGGCCCGAGACGCCCTCCACGGTGACGCCGGCGCGCGGGCCGTCGTCCGTGCTGACCACGGTGCCGTCCGGGAGCGTCACCGGGGTGATCTCGCGCTGCCAGAAGCCGGCCTTGATGGCGGCCTCGGCGAGGTTCTGCGAGCGGACGCCGAACTCGTCCTGCTCGGCGCGGGTGATGCCCTTGAGCGCGGCGAGGTTCTCGGCGGTCTGGCCCATCGCGATGTAGGCGTCCGGCACCAGCCCGTCCGCGCGCGGGTCGTGCCAGCCCTCCCGTCGCCCACCACCACTCTCGTTCGAGGCGCTCTGCGCCGCCCCCCACGTGCCCTCTTCAGCCCGCTTGGCGGTGCGGGCCTGCGCCTCGTCGAAGAGCGGGTTCATGGTGCCCGGCATGCCGTCCGAGGTGCCGTGGATGCTGCGCGAGACGGTCTCCACACCGGCCGAGATGAAGACGTCGCCCTCGCCGGCCTTGATCGCGTGGAGCGCCATCCGGGTCGTCTGCAGCGAGGAGGAGCAGTAGCGGGTGATGGTGGCGCCGGGCAGGTAGTCCATGCCCATCTGGACGGCCACGATGCGGGCCAGGTTGTGGCCCTGCTCGCCGCCGGGCAGGCCGCAGCCCAGCATCAGGTCGTCGATCTCGCGCGGGTCGAGCTGCGGCACCTTGGCCAGCGCGGCCTGGATGATGTGCGCGGTCAGGTCGTCCGGGCGGACGTCCTTCAGGGAGCCCTTGAAGGCCCGGCCGATCGGCGAACGGGCGGCGCTGACGATGACGGCTTCGGGCATGACGGGCTCCTCGCTGGGTGACTGCGGACCTGACGTCCGGGAGGAAAGTTACCGCCTGGTAGGTCAGGCGTCACCCGCCCCAGCGTGTGAGCTGGCCGACGTATTCCCGGGGCCCGGCGGGTCGTCCTGGACGGGGTGCAAGTGGGCCGCCGCGCCCGACCCGGGCAGGCCGATCCGCAGGCGCCGGCGCAGCAGCGCCCAGCGGTGGCCCGCGCCCTCCGTCTCGACGGCCGCCACCTCGGTGCCCGCCCGCCCGGCCGCCGCGGCGGCGGCCACCGCGACCGGCAGCACCGTCTCGCCCGGCACCGGCGCGGTCGGGCGCTCCTCCTCCGGCCACAGGCCGAGCACGGCGCAGACCGAGGGCAGCAGGGTCATCGCGGCCGTCGCGTAGCCCTGGGCCGAGGGGTGGTAGCGGTCGGCGGCGAACATCTCCGGGCGGGCGGCGAACTCCGGGCCCAGCAGCGAGCCCAGCGAGACCGTCCGGCCGCCCGCCTCGACCACCGCGATGGTCTGTGCGGCGGCCAGCTGCCGGCTCAGCCGCCGGGCCACCCAGCGCAGCGGCGGGCGCACCGGCTTGATCGTGCCGAGGTCCGGGCAGGTCCCGACGACCACCTCGCAGCCGTTGGCGCGCAGTGCGGCGACGGCCTCGCCGAGCTGGCGGACGGCGAGCTGGGCCGGACTGTGCCGGGTCACGTCGTTGGCGCCGACCATGATCACCGCGACGTCCGGGTGGTGCTGCAGCACCTGCTCCAGCTGGCCGGAGAGGTCGGCCGAGCGGCCGCCGGAGCGGGCCGCGTTGACCAGCCGGACCGGGCGTTCGGCCACCGAGGCCAGCCCGGCGGCGAGCAGGGCGCCCGGGGTCTCCCGGCCCCGTGCCACCCCGAGGCCGGCGCCGGTCGAGTCGCCGAGGACGGCCAGCACGAGCGGCGGCTGCGGGGCGGCGGAGCGGTCGGCGAAGGCCTCGCCGTAGACGCCGTCGGCCTTGGGCGGGAGGGTCCCCAGGACGCCGATGGCCTGGATGGCGAGCTTGCTCTCGGTCAGCAGCAGGCCGACCACGCCGACCCCGAGCAGTCCGAGCCCGCCGCCGCCGTACGCCGCCGCGGTGGCGATCCGCCGGGCCACCCGGGCCCGCGAGTCGTGTGCGCCTGGCATCCGGACCCCCTTCACGTCCTCGTGCCGCCCCCAGCGGGGTCGTACACCCCTCCTACCCGCGCCGGGGGCGGGAGTACCGGTGCGGGTGGGCCATTGGGGGAGGCGCCGGCGGCGCCGCCGCGGGAGCGCCGGGCGGGGCGGGCCGTCGGGGGAGGGGCGGCGGGTCGTCGCGCGGGGCTGCCCGGGGCGGGCCCCGGAGGACGTGGACGAGAGGGGGCGCTGGGGCGCGTGCCACGCCCTAGGCTTTGCAGTACCAAAAGCACTCGCATGCCCATAGACCGGGAGGACCCCCGTGCGGTACCACAACTCGATCATCGACCTGGTCGGCAACACGCCGCTGGTCAAGCTGAACAAGGTCACCGAGGGCATCAGCGCGACAGTGCTGGCGAAGGTCGAGTACTTCAACCCCGGTGGCTCCGTGAAGGACCGCATCGCGATGCGCATGATCGAGGCCGCCGAGGCCTCGGGCGCCCTCAAGCCGGGCGGCACCATCGTCGAGCCGACCTCCGGCAACACCGGTGTCGGTCTGGCGATCGTGGCCCAGCAGAAGGGCTACAAGTGCATCTTCGTCTGCCCGGACAAGGTCTCGACCGACAAGATCAACACCCTCCGTGCGTACGGCGCCGAGGTGGTCGTCTGTCCGACCGCCGTCGCCCCTGAGCACCCGGACTCCTACTACAACGTCTCCGACCGCCTGGTCCGGGAGACCCCGAACGCCTGGAAGCCGGACCAGTACTCCAACCCGGACAACCCGGCCTCGCACTACTACTCCACCGGCCCGGAGCTGTGGGAGCAGACCGACGGGAAGATCACCCACTTCGTGGCGGGCGTCGGGACCGGCGGCACCATCTCCGGCACCGGCAACTACCTGAAGGAGGCGTCGGGCGGCAAGGTCAAGGTGATCGGCGCCGACCCGGAGGGCTCGGTCTACTCGGGCGGCACCGGCCGGCCGTACCTGGTCGAGGGCGTCGGTGAGGACTTCTGGCCGACCGCCTACGACCGCGACGTCGCGGACGAGATCGTCGCCGTCTCCGACAAGGACTCGTTCCAGATGACCCGCCGCCTGGCCAAGGAGGAGGGCCTGCTGGTCGGCGGCTCCTGCGGCATGGCCGTGGTGGCCGCGCTGGAGGTCGCCCGCAAGCTCGGGCCGGACGACGTCGTGGTGGTGCTGCTGCCGGACGGCGGCCGCGGCTACCTGTCGAAGATCTTCAACGACGACTGGATGGCCGACTACGGCTTCCTGCCCTCGTCCACCGACGAGGCGCACATCGGCGAGGTGCTGGCCCGCAAGGAGTCCATCGAGCAGGGCGGCGTCCCGCAGTTCGTCCACATGCACCCCAACGAGACGGTCGCCGAGGCGGTCCGGGTGCTGCGCGAGTACGGCGTCTCGCAGATGCCGGTGGTCTCCCCCGGTGCCGGGCACCCGGACATCATGGCCGGCGAGGTGATCGGCTCGGTGGTGGAGAAGCTGCTGCTGGAGGGCATCTTCGCCAAGGAGATCGAGCTGACCGACACGCTGGACAAGGTGATGTCCAAGCCGCTGCCGGTGGTCGGCTCGGGCGAGACCGTCACCAACCTGATGACCGTGCTGGAGAAGGCCGACGCGGCCGTCGTGCTGGTCGAGGGCAAGCCGCAGGGCATCGTCAGCCGCCAGGACCTGCTGGGCTTCCTGACCGGTCGCGCCGCGCACTGACACGCGGTCACCACCGAGCGCCCGTGGGCGGATCCGGAGGATTCGTCCACGGGCGAAGTGGTACACCGGCGTCATCTGCCCGCATCACGGGGTTAACAACGGTCCGGCATCGTTGTGGTCAACGGCACGACGCCGAACGAGGCGACGGCAAGCGTCCGGGAGCGGCTCCCCGGCGACCGCGGTCGACTCCGGACACATCGGGCGGTCCTGACCCGACCGCTGTGTCCTACCTCCGCGGGAGGCGCCGTCGTCCCGCCCCTGCCCGGCTCCGGCCGGTCGACAGGGTGTGGCGGCTTCCGCGGCCGCACCGCGCCGTACGGCGCGTCCCCGCGGCTCCCGGGTGGGGGAGCCGAGGGGGGAGACGGTGGGGCCGGTCCTTCTTCGAGGGGCCGGCCCCACCGCCTGTCCGGGCCCGGTCCGCCCGTCGCGGGCGTGCGCGGTGCGCCGGGCGGCACGTCGTTCCCGTACGCTCGCACGCATGACCAGCACTGAAACGACCGACCAGGACGCCCCGCGCTACGTCCGGGTCAAGATCGAGCTCATCGCGGAGATCACCGACGAGGGCGCGCTGAAGGCGGCGGCCCTGCAGGCGGTGACCGAGGACGAGTACCTCGACGACGAGGAGCGCGCCCAGTCCGTCGAAGCCATCGAGGTGGACCCGTCGGGTTCGCTCGCCCACTTCATCGACCCCGTCGCGCTGCTCGGCGACGTCCCCGGGGTGGAGCTCGCCTCGGCGACCTGGGAGTCGGCGCAGACCGAGTTCGACCCGGACAGCGAGGAGTGGGACGAGTACGCGGTGGAGGAGTCCGCCGAGTAGCGGCGGTGCGCCGTCACGCGCTCGGAAACGCCCGGTCTGCCACGGCAGGCCGGGCGTTTTGTCCTTGTTCGATGGCAAGTTTGGTCATCTCATACGATCGCTTACCCTTCGATGGTGGAACCGTGAACGGGCGGATTGCGTTTCTGTATCCGTAAATGCCCGGGATGATCAGCAGGGAGACGCGACGTGACGGCACGGGACGGTCAGGGGCGGGCGGCCGGTGGAAGCTGGAGCCGACGCGGTGTTCTCGCGGGACTGATCGGGGCGCCGGTCCTGCTCCTCGCGGCCTGCAACGACAACAGCGGTAACAGCGGCAGCGGTTCCGGCTCCGGCGGCAGCGCGAGCGGCGCCCCGGGCAACGGCGGCAGCAGCAGCGCCCCGAAGACCTCGGCCGCCGTGATCACCGTCACCCCCGCCGACGGGGCCACCGCCGCCAGCTTCAGCGAGCCGGTCAAGGTCACCGTCGCCAACGGCACCCTGACCAGCGTCAAGGTCACCGACTCCACGGGCAAGGAACTGGCCGGCCAGCTCTCCGCCGACAACACCGGCTGGACCTCGGCCGCCGCCCCGGCCAGCGGTACCAAGTACACCGTCGCCGCCGTCGCCCAGGACAAGGACAAGCTGGAGGCGGACTCCAACGCCGTCTTCACCACGGCGACCCCGGCCAACACCTTCGTCGGCTACTTCACCCCCGAGGACGGCTCGACGGTCGGCGTCGGCATGCCCGTCTCGATCAACTTCAGCAAGCCGATCACCGACAAGAAGGCCGTCCAGCAGGCGATCACCGTGACGGCCGAGCCGGGCGTCGAGATCGTCGGCCACTGGTTCTCCAGCACCCGCCTCGACTTCCGGCCGCAGGAGTACTGGGCCAAGGGCACCCAGGTCACCCTCAAGCTCCGGCTCAAGGACGTCGAGGGCGCCAAGGGCGTGTACGGCACCCAGTCCAAGGACGTCCGCTTCACCGTCGGCCGCGCCCAGACCAGCGTCGCCGACCTCGCCACCAAGAAGCTCACCGTCACCACCGACGGCCAGGTCAGTGCCGTGTACAAGATCTCCGGCGGCTCGCCCGAGCACACCACCTGGGGCGGCAAGATGGTCATCTCCGAGCAGTACACGCAGACCCGGATGAACTCGCAGACCGTCAACCTGGGCAGCGAGTACGACATCGCGGACGTGCCGCACGCCCAGCGCCTCACCACCTCGGGCACCTTCATCCACGGCAACTACTGGTCGTCGACGTCGATCTTCGGCAGCCAGAACACCAGCCACGGCTGCGTCGGCCTGCAGGACGCCAAGGGCGCGCAGGACGCCGGCACGGACGGATACAAGTTCTACAAGTCCTCGATGGTCGGCGACGTGGTCGAGGTCGTGAACTCCGGCGACAAGACCGTCGCCCCGGACAACGGCCTGAACGGCTGGAACATGGGCTGGGCCGACTGGAAGGCCGGCAGCGCCGCCTGATCCACCCGCAGCCGGGCTGCCCCGTCCGGCCCGCGACCGGGCTTCCCGGTCACGGGCCGGACGGCAGCGGCGATCAGCCGCCCGGCGAGCTGTGAGCCGCGCCCGGCCTCAGCGCTTGGCGTAGTCCGCGAACCCCTGCCAGTCGACGACGACGCACCGCTCGTCGCCGAGGATCCAGGCGTCGTGTCCGGGCGGGCAGATCATGTAGTCGCCGGGGCCGAACTCGGCCTCCTGGCCGTCGTCCATCACGATCTTCATCCGGCCGGAGATCACGTACCCCATGTGGGCCGCCTGGCAGCTGTCGGTCTTGGCGATCGGCTTCACGTGCTTGGACCACTGCCACCCCGGCTCGAACACGGCCCTGCCGACCGGGCCGGAGTCCAGGTTGACCAGCCGCAGCTCGCCCTTGCCCTCCTCGAAGGGACGGACTTCCTCGGGATCGTCGAAGCTCTTGCGGACCAGACCGGACATGGCGCACCACTCCTCTCCACGAGGGGGCCCGGCCGCCGACGGGCGGCCGGGCGGCCCCTGCTGGCCCCTCCAGTCTGCGCCCCGAACGGGAGGGGGTCACGGCGGGAAGGGCACACGCGGAGTCGTCGACGTCCGGTCAGCCCCGGGTGCGGGCCACGCCGATCGGGCAGGAGGCGCCGGTGCCGCCGAGGCCGCAGTAGCCGTTGGGGTTCTTGGCCTCCGACAGGTACTGCTGGTGGTACGGCTCGGCCGGGAAGAACGGACCGGCCGGGGCGATCTCCGTGGTGATCGGCCCGTAGCCGAGCGCGGTGAGGGCCGGCTGGAAGGCCTCCCGGGACGCCGCCGCGGCCTCGGCCTGGGCGGGGGAGTGGGTGTAGACCGCGGAGCGGTACTGGGTGCCCACGTCGTTGCCCTGGCGGTTGCCCTGGGTCGGGTCGTGCGCCTCCCAGAACGTCTTCAGCAGCCGCTCGTAGGAGACCACGGCCGGGTCGTACACCACCCGGACCGCCTCGGTGTGCCCGGTCAGACCGCTGCACACCTCGTCGTACGTCGGGTTGGGGGTGTAGCCGCCCTGGTAGCCGACCAGCGTCGTCCAGACGCCGGGCAGGCGCCAGAACGTGCGCTCGGCGCCCCAGAAGCAGCCCAGCCCGAAGTCGGCCACCTCCAGGCCCTCCGGGTACGGACCGCTCAGCGGGTGGCCGAGCACGGTGTGCGGGTCGCGCAGCTCGAAGGCCGCGGTCGGCCGACCGGGCAGCGCCTGGTCGGCGGGGACGAGCGAGGTCTTGTGGCGGTTGAACAACACGGCCTGCTCCAGCGGGTCGGGAAACGTGGCTCACTCTGCAACGCGAACGGCCGCCCCCGGATTCCGGGAGGGTGCTTCCGGACGGCGGCGGCCCGCGGTGGCGGTGGTTTCCGCCAGTGCTCCGGGTTCCGGCGAGCGCGTCGACGTGCGGCCATTAGGCTCGGAGTCATGACCGAGCACCAGCTTCCCCAGGGCTTCGAGACCCTCGCCATCCACGCGGGGCAGGAAGCAGACCCCCAGACCGGGGCCGTCGTCACGCCGATCTACCAGGTGTCCACCTACAAGCAGGACGGGGTGGGCGGCCTGCGGGGCGGCTACGAGTACAGCCGCAGCGCCAACCCGACCCGCACCGCGCTGGAGGAGTGCCTCGCGGCGCTGGAGGGCGGCGCCCGCGGCCTCGCCTTCGCCTCCGGCCTGGCGGCCGAGGACACCCTGCTGCGCACCATCCTCAAGCCGGGCGACCACATCGTGATCCCCAACGACGCCTACGGCGGCACCTTCCGGCTCTTCGCCAAGGTGCTGACCCGCTGGGGCGTCGAGTTCTCCGTGGCCAACACCCAGGACCTGGCCACCGTCCGCGACGCGATGCGTCCCAACACCCGCGCGGTGTGGGTGGAGACCCCGTCCAACCCGCTGCTGGGCATCACCGACCTGGCCGCGCTCGCCGAGATCGCGCACGGCGCCGGCGCGCTGCTGGTGGTCGACAACACCTTCGCCAGCCCGTACCTGCAGCAGCCGATCGCGCTCGGCGCGGACGCGGTCGTGCACTCCACCACCAAGTACATGGGCGGCCACTCGGACGTGGTCGGCGGTGCGCTGGTGCTGGCCGACGCGGCCCTCGGCGAGGAGGTCGCCTACCACCAGAACGCGATGGGCGCGGTCTCCGGCCCGTTCGACGCCTGGCTGGTGCTGCGCGGCATCAAGACGCTGGGCGTCCGGATGGACCGCCACAGCGCCAACGCGGAGAAGGTCGCCGAGCTGCTGGCGAGCCACCCCAAGGTCAGCCAGGTGCTCTACCCGGGCCTGCCCGAGCACCCCGGCCACGACATCGCCGCCAAGCAGATGAAGGCCTTCGGCGGCATGGTCTCGTTCCGCGTCGCGGGCGGCGAGGAGGCGGCCGTCGAGGTCTGCAACCGCGCGCAGCTGTTCACCCTCGGTGAGTCCCTCGGCGGCGTCGAGTCGCTGATCGAGCACCCGGGCCGGATGACCCATGCCTCGGTGGTGGGCTCGGCGCTGGAGGTGCCGTCCGACCTGGTGCGCGTCTCGGTCGGCATCGAGTCGATCGACGACCTGCTGGCCGACCTCAAGCAGGCGCTCGGCTGAGGCCCCCGGGGTTCACTGCCCCTGCTGGTCCGCCGTGTACGACTCCATCGCGTGGTTGAAGCGGGCCAGCAGGGCGCAGAACGCGTGCTGCTCCTCCGGCTGCCAGTCGGCCACCAGGCGGCGGGTCAACTCGGCCCGCCCGTCCCGGACTTCGTCGAGCCGGCCGGAGCCGCGGGAGGTCAGCGCGAGCCGTACGGCGCGGCGGTCGGCCGGGTCCTGTACCCGGCCGACCAGCCCGGCCGCGACCAGCGGGGCGACCTGGCGGGTCACCGTGGAGGAGTCCACGCCCAGTGATTCGGCCAGCGCCTTGACGTTGGCGGGGCCGTGCCGCTCCAGCCGGTCGAGCAGCAGGTAGGCGGCCCGGTCCAGCGCTCCGACCCCGCCGCCGGAGGTGCGGACCTGTTCCATGCGGCGTGCGAACACCGCGAGCTGGTACTGCAGTTGGGTGTGCACGGGGTCGGTGCGGTCGGTGGCCTGGGGCGAGGTCGTCGTCATCGCGGCTCACGATCGTCGTGCGGTGAGGGAGGCTCAGAACCAGCAGCGTACGCGGGCTCGGCGGGCCCGGGAACAGGCCCGGCGTCCCGGATTGCCGTCGTCCGGACCTCTAACCTTGGCAGCATGCACAACTGGCCGATCACCCTCGACGACGTCCGCGGCGCCCAGAAGATGCTCGTCGGGATCGCCCGGGTGACCCCGATGGAGGGCAGCCGGCACCTCTCCGGGCTGATCGGCGCGCCGGTCCACCTGAAGTGCGAGAACCTGCAGCGCACCGGCTCCTTCAAACTGCGCGGGGCGTACGTGCGGATCGCGGGACTCTCGCCGGTGCAGCGGGCCGGCGGGGTGGTGGCGGCGAGCGCCGGGAACCACGCCCAGGGGGTGGCGCTGGCGGCCGCGCTGCTGGGGGTGCAGTCGACGGTGTTCATGCCGGTCGCGGCGCCGCTGCCGAAGGTCGCGGCCACCCGCGAGTACGGCGCGGACGTGCGGCTGCACGGCGCCAACGTGGACGAGGCGCTGCGGGCCGCCCAGCGGTACTCGGAGGCGACCGGCGCGGTGTTCATCCACCCCTTCGACCACTGGGACGTGGTCACCGGCCAGGCGACCGTCGGGCTGGAGATCCTGGAGCAGTGCCCCGAGGTGCGCACCATCCTGGTCGGGGTGGGCGGCGGCGGGCTGCTCGCCGGGATCGCGGCGGCGGTCAAGCCGCTGCGGCCGGACGTCCGGGTGGTCGGGGTGCAGGCGGCCGGCGCCGCCGCGTACCCGCCCTCGCTGGCGGCCGGGCGGCCGGTGTCGCTGGAGCACTTCGCCACCATGGCCGACGGGATCATGGTCGGGCGCCCGGGGGACATCCCCTTCGAGGTGGTCAACACGCTGGCGGACGGCATCCACACGGTCTCCGAGGACTCGCTGTCGCGGGCGCTGCTGCTCGGCCTGGAGCGGCTGAAGCTGGTGGTCGAGCCGGCCGGGGCGGCCCCGATCGCGGCGCTGCTGGAGCGGCCGTACTCCTTCGAGGGCCCGGTGGTGGCGGTGCTGTCCGGCGGCAACATCGACCCGCAGCTGATGCAGCGGGTGCTGCGGCACGGGCTGGCGGCGGCCGGGCGCTACCTGTCGCTGCGGGTGCGGCTGGCGGACAAGCCGGGCTCGCTGGCGGACCTGCTGGGCGTGCTGACCAGGCTGGACGCCAATGTGCTGGACGTGGCGCACGTGCGGATCGACCCGCGGCTGGGGTTGGCGGAGGTCGAGGTGGACATGCACCTGGAGACCAAGGGGCCGGAGCACTGCGCGGCGGTGGTCGGCGAGCTGCGGGACTCGGGGTACGTCGTCTCCGACTAGCCGGCGGGCGTTCCGGTGGGGCGGGTGGGGCGGGAGCGTCCACCGGGTGCCCAGTTGCCGGTGGTTCGGGCCCCGATTGCCGGTCGTTGCTGCGGTGTGCCGCGGCTCCTCCCTGGAACGATGGCGGAGCCGTGTCCCTTGACGCGATATATCGCGTACTGGGAGGCTCGCGATACATCGTGTTCGAGTCCCGCATGTCGAAAATCGAGTCGACCGCGTGCCCGAAAGCGGGGCAGAGTGGGACAGATCGCCCCATACGTCCGAGGAGATGAGGCAGGCCATGGCGCCAGCCATCCAAGCCGAGAACCTGGTGAAGACCTTCGGCGACGTACGAGCCCTGGACGGCGTCAGCCTCGACGTCCCCGAGGGCACGGTGCTCGGGCTGCTCGGCCCGAACGGCGCCGGGAAGACCACCACCGTGCGGGTCCTCACCACCCTGCTCCGCCCCGACTCCGGCCGCGCGGTGGTCGCCGGGGTCGACGTGCTCAAGAACCCCAACCGGGTCCGCAGCCTGATCGGCCTGTCCGGTCAGTACGCGGCGGTCGACGAGTACCTGACCGGCTTCGAGAACCTCACCATGGTCGGCGAGCTCTACCAGATGAGCGCCCGCGACGCGAAGGCCCGGGCGCTGGAGCTGCTGGAGTGGTTCAACCTGACCGACGCCAAGGACCGCACCGCCAAGACCTACTCCGGCGGCATGCGCCGCCGCCTGGACCTCGCCGCCGCGCTGGTCGTCCGCCCGCCGGTGATGTTCCTGGACGAGCCGACCACCGGTCTCGACCCGCGCAACCGGCTCGCGCTCTGGGAGGTCATCGAGACCCTGGTCGAGCAGGGCACCACGCTGCTGCTCACCACCCAGTACCTGGAGGAGGCGGACCGGCTCGCCCACGACATCGCGGTGGTCGACCGCGGCCGGGTGATCGCGCGGGGCACCGCCGACCAGCTCAAGGCCCAGATCGGCGGCGAGCGGATCGAGGTCGTGGTGCACGAGCCCGGGGTCGTCGCCGATGCGGTCGCGGCGCTGTCCGGCTACGCGCTGAGCGAGCCGACGGTGGAGCGGAACACCCGCCGGATCACCCTGCCGATCAGCGGCGGTGCCCGGGTGCTCGCCGACGCCATCCGCGAACTGGACGCCCGCGGGATCGAGATCGACGACATCGGGCTGCGCCGCCCGACCCTGGACGACGTCTTCCTCACCCTGACCGGCCACGTCGCCGAGCAGGAGGCCGAGGAGGGCGGTGCCGACCCCAAGGCGCGCGGCCGCGGCGGCCGGGGCAGGGGCAGGACCGCCGACGCGGCCGACAGCGGGGACCGGGGACCGGACAAGCAGGCCGTCGCGGCCGGGAAGGAGCACTGAGATGAGCACCGCCACCGAGCACGCCATCGGCGCGCCCGTGCCCAGACAGCGCCGGGGGCTGTCCGCCACCCTGCACGACTCCTGGGTGGTCGCCAAGCGCAACCTGCGCCGGATGACCCGCATCCCGGAGATCGTCGTCTTCGGCCTGATGCAGCCGGTGATGTTCGTCCTGCTGTTCTCGTACGTCATGGGCGGGGCGATCAAGATCCCCGGGACGGACTCCAGCTCCCACACGTACATCCAGTTCCTGATGGCCGGCATCTTCGCCCAGACCGTCACCTTCGCCACCGCCGGCGCCTCGGCCGGCATCGCGGAGGACATGACCAAGGGCCTGGTGGACCGCTTCCGCTCGCTGCCGATGGCCCGCTCGGCGGTGCTGGTCGGCCGCACGCTGGCGGACCTCGTCCAGACCGGCTTCATCGTGATCGTGCTGGGCCTGGTGGCGCTGCTGGTCGGCTGGCGGATCCACGACGGCGTGCTCAACGCGCTCGCCGCCTTCGGCCTGCTGCTCCTGTTCGGCTACGCCTTCTCGTGGATCGGCGCGCTGATCGGCCTGTCGGTGCGCAGCCCCGAGGCGGCCACCTCGGCCGGGCTGATCTGGCTGTTCCCGCTGACCTTCGTGTCCAACGCCTTCGTGCCGGTCAGCTCGATGCCGGACTGGCTGCAGCAGATCGCGTACTGGAACCCGTTCAGCGCGACCGTGCAGGCCTGCCGGGAGCTGTTCGGCAACCAGGTCGGGCCGGTGGACGGCGCCTGGCCGATGCAGCACGCCGCCCTGGTGTCGGTGATGTGGTCGGTCCTGATCACGGCGGTGTTCTCGTGGCTGTCGGTGCGCAAGTACCGCTCGGCCACCGCCTGAGCGGGCGCGCCGGGCCCCGGGTGCCGCCCGGGACACGGAAAGGGCGGCCGTGGAGTCCCCGACTCCACGGCCGCCCTCGCGCTGTCGCGGGCCGGATCAGCCGGCGTGCGGCACGACCTTGACGATCTTCACCATGGCCGGCTTGCCGTTCGGCAGCTCGTAGGTGGCCTCGTCGCCGATCTGCTTGCCGTCGATCGCGCGCCCCAGCGGCGACTGCGGCGAGTAGACGTCCAGGTTGTCGGAGCCGGCCACCTCGCGGGAGGCGAGCAGGAACTCCATGAGATCGTCCTCGTCGCCGTCGAAGGCGACCGTGACGACCATGCCCGGGGCCACCACGCCCGAGTCGGCCGGGGCCTCGCCGACCTTGGCACGCTCCAGGAGCTGGGTCAGCTGACGGATGCGCAGCTCGTACTTGCCCTGCTCCTCCTTCGCCGCGTGGTAACCGGCGTTCTCCTTGAGGTCGCCCTCCTCGCGCGCCGCCTCGATCTTCTGGGCGATCTCGATGCGCCAGGGCCCGGTCAGATGATCCAGCTCGGCCTTGAGCTGGTCGTAGCCGGCCTGAGTGAGCCAGGTCACGTTCTCGCTGGTCTGGGTCACGGGTGCTCCTCGTAGGTGCTGGGGCTGTGCTGAGGGTGTGAGTCGTCAGCCGGGGTTGGTGGTGATATCGGTCTCAACTACAAAGCAACGCCCGCTCCCGTACCATCCGGTGCGGAAGGGGCGAAACCACGAGCCTAACAAGTCCTGCCGACAAGCGGGAGAGGCGTTGGCGCGGCATTGACGGTGGCGTTACGCCGCGGTGTACAGGACGGAGAGCGGGACCTTTTACGGATGCCCGCTCCCCGGATCGAATATGCGCCCTACTTGGCGGGCGTGCAGCCCAGCAGTTCGGCGGTGGTGCCGCGGGCCGTGGTGCGCAGGGTGACCACCGCGTCGTAGCTGTCGCCGGCCGCCGGGACCGGGAAGTCGGCCACCCCGACCACCCCGTGGTCGTCGCCCTGGGAGCGGACCGTGCAGGTGCCGGCCTGGCCCTCGCTCTTGCGCACGGTGAGGTGCAGCTGGACCTCGGAGTCGGAGACCACCTGGAAGGTCGGCACCGAGCCGTTGATCTTCGTCTCGCGCAGCAGGTAGGAGCCGCCCAGCCAGGCGATCAGACCCAGGCCCAGCACGCCGCAGACCGCGCCGACCACCTTCAGGCGGCGGTCCGCCTCGCGGTCGCCGCCGCGTCCGTAGCGCCCCTCGGGCAGCCGGGCGGCGGTGGTCTCTGCAGTCATCGGACCCTGTCCTCTCCTGGGGGAGGGGCCGCGCGGGTGGTGCGGGGGAATGCGACGCTCCTCCAGTCCGTCACTATAGGAGGGGCTCGCCCGCGGCCGGTCCGGCGGGGGGCAGGGCTCGGCCGTGTCGGCGACTTCCGCGGCCGGCCCCGCGGCGACGCGGTCCCGGAGTGAGCGGTTCGTACGGTGGGCAGACCCGGACTTCGCGGAACGCCCGATGATGTGGAAGGAACGCAAGGCGTTGACTGAGCAGTTGCGACTGATGGCGGTGCACGCCCACCCGGACGACGAGTCCAGCAAGGGCGCGGCCACCATGGCCATGTACGTAGAGCAGGGTGTGGACGTACTCGTGGCCACCTGCACGGGGGGCGAGCGCGGGTCGGTTCTCAACCCCAAGCTCCAGGGGGACCCGTACATCGAGGAGAACATCCACGAGGTGCGGCGCAAGGAGATGGACGAGGCGCGGGCGATCCTCGGCGTCAAGCAGGCCTGGCTGGGCTTCGTGGACTCCGGCCTGCCCGAGGGGGACCCGCTGCCCCCGCTGCCCGAGGGCTGCTTCGCCCTGCAGGACGTCAAGGAGGCGGCCGAGCCGCTGGTCCGGCTGATCCGCGAGTTCAAGCCGCAGGTCATCACGACCTACGACGAGAACGGCGGGTACCCGCACCCGGACCACATCATGACCCACAAGATCACCATGCTGGCCTTCGACGCCGCGGGCGACCCGGACGCCTACCCCGAGGCCGGCGACCCCTGGCAGCCGCTGAAGGTCTACTACAACCACGGCTTCCCGATGGGCCGCATCCGCGCCCTGCACCAGTACCTCACCGAGCACGGCCACGAGTCGCCGTACGGCGAGTGGATCGCGGGCTGGGAGAAGAGCGGCCGCAAGGAGCGCGAGATCACCACGCGGGTCCGCTGCGACGACTGGTTCGAGACCCGTGACCGGGCGCTGATCGCGCACGCCACCCAGATCGACCCGGACGGCCCGTGGTTCCGCGTCCCGCTGGAGGTCCAGCGCGAGGTCTGGCCCACCGAGGACTACGAGCTCGCCCGTACCCTGGTCGACGTGGACCTGCCGGAGGACGACCTGTTCGCCGGCCTGCGCACCCCCACCCTGGCGGCCGAGGCCGCCGACACGCGCGACTGAAGCACCCCCCGATGGCCCGGCTCCCCGTGAGCCGGGCCACCATAGAGATATGAGCGCCCCCGTGAACCTCCTCCACCTCGCCGCTGACCTCGCCGTCGACGACGCCAAGGTCACCCCCGGCCTCCTCGGCTTCGTCGTCTTCGCCGCCCTCGGCGTGGCGACCTGGTTCCTGGCCAAGTCCATGAACCGCCAGTTCAAGAAGGTCGACTTCGCGGAGGAGCCGGAGGCTCCGAAGGAGTGAGTCCCCGGCCCCCGCCGGCCGCCGATGCGGAAGGATGGGGGCATGCCGAACCGTCTCGCGGACGCGACCTCGCCGTACCTGCAGCAGCATGCCGAGAACCCGGTCGACTGGTGGGAGTGGTCCCCCGGGGCCTTCGAGGAGGCGGCGCGGCGCGGGGTGCCGGTCCTGCTGTCGGTCGGGTACGCCGCCTGTCACTGGTGCCACGTGATGGCGCACGAGAGCTTCGAGGACGCCGGGCTCGCCGGGTACCTGAACGAGCGGTTCGTCGCGGTCAAGGTGGACCGGGAGGAGCGCCCGGACGTCGACGCCGTCTACATGGAGGCGGTGCAGGCCGCGACCGGGCAGGGCGGCTGGCCGATGACGGTCTTCCTCACGCCCGACAAGGAGCCGTTCTACTTCGGCACCTACTTCCCGCCGGAGCCCCGGCACGGGATGCCCTCGTTCCGGCAGGTGCTGGAGGGCGTGGACGCCGCCTGGCGGGACCGGCGGCAGGAGGTCGGCGAGGTCGCCGGACGGATCCGGGCCGACCTGGCCCAGCGGGCCGCCGTCTACTCGGCCGGCGCCCACAACCCGCCCGGCGAGGCGGACCTGCACCAGGCACTGGTGACCCTCAGCCGGGAGTTCGACCAGGCGCGCGGCGGCTTCGGCGGCGCCCCCAAGTTCCCGCCGGCCATGGTCGTCGAGTTCCTGCTGCGCCACCACGCGCGCACCGGATCGGAGGCGGCGCTGGAGATGGCCGTGCGCACCGGCGAGGCGATGGCCCGCGGCGGAATCCACGACCAGCTCGGCGGCGGCTTCGCCCGGTACGCGGTGGACGCCGCCTGGGTGGTGCCGCACTTCGAGAAGATGCTCTACGACAACGCCCTGCTGCTGCGCGCCTACCTGCACCTGTGGCGGGCCACCGGCTCCGCGCTCGCGCGGCGGACCGCGCTGACCACGGCGGACTTCCTGCTGCGCGAACTCCGCACCCCCGAGGGCGCGTTCGCCTCCGCGCTGGACGCCGACAGCCTGGACGAGGAGACCGGGAAGTCCGCCGAGGGCGCCTACTACGTGTGGGAGCCCGGCCAGTTGGTCGACCTGCTCGGCCCCGCCGACGCGGCCACCGCCGCCCGGCTGTTCACCGTCACCGCCGACGGCACCTTCGAGCACGGCACCTCCGTCCTCCAACTCCTCGCCGAGCCCGAGGACTCCGCCGAGTACGAGGCGATCCGCGCCCGGATGCTCGAAGCCCGTTCGGCCCGGCCCGCACCGGCCCGGGACGACAAGGTGGTCGCCGCCTGGAACGGCCTCGCCGTCGCCGCGCTCGCCGAGACCGGCGCACTGCTGGAGCGGCCCGACCTGGTCGAGGCCGCCGAGCGCGCCGCCGACCTGCTGCTCGCCGTCCACCTCACCCCCGACGGCCGGCTGCTGCGCACCTCCCGGGACGGCCGGCCCGGCGCCAACGCGGGCGTGCTGGAGGACTACGCGGACACCGCCGAGGGCTTCCTCGCGCTGTACGCCGTCACCGGCGAGGCGGAGTGGCTGCAACTGGCCGGCGGTCTGCTCGACACCGTCCTCAAGCACTTCACCGACGAGGCCTCCGGCGCGCTCTACGACACCGCCGACGACGCCGAGGAACTGATCCGCCGCCCGCAGGACCCCACCGACAACGCCACCCCCTCCGGCTGGACGGCCGCCGCCGGCGCCCTGCTCACCTACGCCGCGTACACCGGATCCGACCGGCACCGCACGGCCGCCGAGCGGGCCCTCGGCGTGGTCGGCGCGCTCGCCGGGCGGGCGCCGCGGTTCATCGGCTGGGGCCTGGCGGTGGCGGAGGCGCTGCTGGACGGGCCGCGCGAGGTCGCCGTGGTCGGCCCGGCCGGGGACGGGGCCACGGCCGCGCTGCGGCGGGCGGCGCTGCTCGGGACGGCGCCGGGCGCGGTGGTCGCGGTGGGCGAGCCGGGGGAGACCGAGGTGCCGCTGCTGGCGGACCGGCCGCTGGTCGGCGGGGCGCCCGCGGCGTACGTCTGCCGGCACTTCGCCTGCGACGCGCCGACCACCGATCCGGCGGTGCTGGCGGAGCGACTGGGCGCGACGGTCGACTAGCAGGGCCGGGGGCCGGGGGCCGGGGGGCGGCGGCCGTCCGGCAGGGCCCGGACAATCGTTGGCAGGATCGGTCGGGTCGGGGCGAACATGGGCCATGACCTGGACCTTCAGCACCTCCCTCGATGACTTCCGGGCCCGGGCGGGTGCCGTCCTCGCGGCCAGCCCCGCTGAGAACACCGTCCTGCTCACCATCGCGCACCGGCTGGCCGAGTCCGGGCTGGACGTGTTCGGCGACCCACCGGTCTTCGGCTGGTGGCGCGCCGAGGAGGGCAGCCCGGTCGCGGGCGCCTTCCTGCAGACGCCGCCGTTCGACCTCAGGCTCTCCGCCATGCCGGAGGCCGCGGCCGCCGAGCTGGCGGTCGAACTGGCCGCGGTGGGGAGCGGGTTCACGACCGTGAACGGGATCGCCGGGGGCGCCGGAGCGGTCCGCGCCTTCGCCGCGGCGTGGACGGCGGCCACCGGGACCGAGCAGTCCGTCCGGGTCGAGGAACGGCTCTACCGGCTCGGCCGGCTGACCGGTCCGCCGCGCCCGCCCGCGGGCCGGCACCGGCCGGCCGGGCCGGCCGACCGCGAGCTGGCGATCCGCTGGTACGAGGAGTTCGGGGCCGAGGCGGGGGTCCGTCTGCCGGACGTGCCGCGGGCGGTGGACGACCGGACCGCGGCCGGCGGCCTCCACCTGTGGGAGGACGGCGGCGAGCCGGTCGCGCTGGCCGGCACCAGCCCGGTGCTCGCCGGGATGTCCCGCATCGGCCCGGTCTACACGCCTGTCGAGCACCGCGGCCGCGGCTACGGCAGTGCCGTCACGGCTGCCGCCTCGGCCCATGTGCTGGCCCTCGGGGCCGCCGAGGTGCTGCTGTACACGGACCTGGCGAACCCGACCAGCAACTCCGTCTACCAGCAGATCGGGTACCTGCCGGTGGAGGACTGCCTGGTCCTCGACTTCCGGGCGGCCTAGGGGAGTTGCCCGCCGATGCCCCGGCCGCCGCCCGTCACTCCCAGTCCCAGCGGATCCCCAGGATGCACGGCCGCAGCGCGGTGGCGACGAGGTGGACGCAGCGGTGGCCGTCGAGGGTCAGCTCCTCGCTCTCGTACGGGGCCTCGCCCGGGGAGTGGAGGGCGAAGCGGTGGCAGCGCACCGGCAGGGCGGCGGGGTGGAAGGTGACCTGCAGGACGTACTGGCCGGCGCCGGAGTTGAAGCCGCGGACGTACTCGCAGCTCGGCTCCGGGGAGGGCGCGTCGTCGAAGCCGTAGCCGAGCAGGTGGGTGTCGCCGGCCCGTAACCGGCGGTCGAGGAGCAGTTCGGCGGCGAGCAGGTGGTGGGTCCGGTCGCGGCGGACGCGGCCGGGGCGGCAGTTCTCCTCGGCCCGGACGCCGACGCGGGTGATGTCGCTGCCCGGGTCCCCCTGGTAGATCGCGAGGTAGCGGTCGATGCCGTCGCGGTGGGCGCGCAGCGCGTGCTGGGAGTCGCGGCGCGCGAGTTGGCGGTCGGGGCCGACCCGGATGCGCTCGATGTGGGTGACGGTGTGCAGGCCGGTGTCGCGCGGCCCGGCGAGGGTGCTGAGCAGGTCGTCGACGGCGCTGGCGGGGGAGATGAGGTCGCGGTAGGGCCGTACGGGCGGTCCGGCGGGTCCGGTTCCGGCGGCGCGGCGGGGGCCGAGCAGCCGGGTGAGGGAGTGCTCGGGCAGGTCGAGGACGTCCTCCAGGGCGGCGACGGCGCGCAGCGACTCCGGGCGTTCGGGGCGACGGCGGCCCTGCTGCCAGTAACTGAGGCTGGTGACACCGACGTTCACGCCGCGCAGCGCGAGGCGGCGGCGGATCCGGTGCAGCGCGAGGCCCCGGGCGGCGATGGCGGTGCGCAGGGCGAGGTGGAACGGGCCGGTGCGCAGGGCGGCGGCGAGATCGGCTGGGTCGCTCCGGTGGATGACGGCCTCCTGAGGTGCGGACGGACCGGCTTTTGACCGTGAATATTCACATCGGTACGGCGGTTTGTCACCGGTCCGGGCCTGCTGCGCGGGGGTTTCCCCGGCGGTGTTCACACCCGCGCCCGGCCGTTCACACCCCGGCCCGGGCGCCTCCCGGGGCCGTTGACCCGCCTGTGGCCAGGCGCGATGCTCGGGGCGCGATCCGGACCGCGCCCCCACACAGCACCTCGCTCCACTCGCGCAAGGAGGCATCCCCCCATGCCAGTTCCACGGATACGGCTGCGCCGTGCCGTCTCGCTGATCGCGCTCGGCGTGCTGGGCCCGGCGTTCACCGCCGCGGTCGCCGCCCCCGCGGTCGCCGCCCCCACTGCGGTCGCCCCCACGGCCGTCGCCCCCGGGCAGGACCGGGCCCCGCACCAGGTCCGCCGGGCCGCCGCGCCGGGCAGTACGGCCGACCAGGCCGGCACGTTCAAGAAGCTCAACATCACCATGCAGCAGCAACAGCAGACCAACTGGTGCTGGGCGGCGAGCGGGAACACCATCGCCACCTGGTTCGGCTACGACTACAGCCAGAACCAGTTCTGCAACGCCGCGTTCGGCCGGGCGACCGGCTCCGTCTGCCCCAACAGCCAGGCCACGCTGGGCGACGTGCAGAACGGGCTGGACCGGGTGGGCATCAACCCGGGCGCGTACGTCACCGGCTACCTGCGCTACAGCACCGTGCAGGCCGAGGTGGACGCCGACCGGCCGGTCGAGACCCGCATCCAGTGGAGCTCGGGCGGCGGTCACATGCACGTCCTCTACGGCTACGACACCGGGAACAACTGGGTCTACTGGGGCGACCCGTGGCCGTCCGACTACCGCTACAACTGGGCGGACTACTGGTACTACGTGAACAACGGCACGTTCTCGTGGACCCACTCCCTGTACCGGATCGGCGCGTGAGGGCGGCCATGACCGAGAACCGTGACCTCCGTCGGGCCGCCGCGGGCGCCCTGCTCACCGCCGTCCTCGTGGCGGCCTTCGCCCCGGCCGCGCACGCCGCAGCCCCCGAACCGGCGGCCGAGGCCCCCGCGCCGGTGCCCGCCGCAGAGCTGGCCCAGGCCCGCGGTGCGGTCCAGGACCCGGCCGTCCTCGACCGGGTCGGCCACTTCTTCGCCCGCCAGGGCGTCCCGCCGACCCGGCAGCTGACCATCGGCGCCGCCGAGGAGGCGCGGGCGGCGAGCGCGTCCGCGCCGCGGCTGGCCGGCGACACCGTGCCGGTGTACGTCCTGGACGCCGGCTTCGTGGCCGGCACCCCGGGCGCGCCGGTGGCGAAGGCCGAGTTCACCGCCAGCAAGGTGGTGGCCGCGGACGGACAGACCGCCTCGGTCTGGACGGTCCGGCAGGGCGAGTCCTGGCGGGTGGTGAACATCGCCTCGGGCGGTGACGAGAGCGACTACGCGGCGAAGGCGGCGGGCAGCGGCGGTGGAACCGCCTTCCGCGAGCCGCAGGTCGACGCCTGGTACGTGCTGCGCGACGGCCGGGTGCTGCCGCTGGACGACGAGGCCCGCCGCTCGGTGGGCGCGGACGGGGTCACGCTGACCGCGTACCAGCAGTTGGTGCACCGGCGGTACGGCGACAAGCTGCCCGGCTCGGCGTACGACCGGGCGGGCCGGGGCGGCGGCTACCCGGCGGATGCCGCCGAGCAGCCCGTGGCCGCGCCGGAGCCGGCGGCGGCCGGTGGTTCGATGCCGGCGGCCGTGACGGCGGCCGCGGCCCTGGGCGCCACCGCGCTGGTGGGCGCGGGCGCCGTCCTGCGGCGGAGGACGGGCGTCCGCCGCGGGTGAGCGGGAGCGGGGCCCGGGCCGAGCGGACCGGGCCCCGCTGCCTGTCCCCTCTTCCTTGTCCTGCTGCGCCTCCCGGCGCGGCGGGACGGCGGACGGCCGGGCTCACACCCCGGCCGGACGGCCGAGCTCACACCCCGGCGAAGCCGCTCTCCAGCAGGGCGAAGGTGTGGTCGATCAAGTCCGCGATGTCCTCCCGGCCGTCGGCCGCGGCCCACTGCAGGAGGGCTTCGGTGGTGGCGGCCGCGATGGCGGCGGCGGTGACGCGCATCTCGTACGTGGGCTCCTCGACGCCGGCCCGCCGGGTGAGCGCGGTGAGGAACAGCCGCTGCGGGTTGCTGCTGCTGCGCGCCACACCGGCGCGCAGCGCGGAGACCTCGGTGACCAGCCGCATCCGGGTGTACAGCTCCTCGCGATCGTGCCGGAGGAGCTGGCGGAGCAGGCTGCGGATGGCCTCCCGGCAGGAGGTGAGGAAGGGCTCGTCGGCGGGCCGCGCCAGCAGGGCGGCGATCATCGCCGGGTCGTACTCGTCGGAGAGGACCAGGTCCTCCTTGGTGGCGAAGTACCGGAAGAAGGTGGACGGCGAGACCTCGGCGGCGGCGGCGATCTGCTCCACCGTGGTGTTCTCGTAGCCCTGCTCGGCGATCAGCCGGTACGCCTCGCGGCGGATGGTCTGACGGGTCTTGAGCTTCTTCCGCTCGCGCAGCGACAGCGGCGCCTCCAGCATCGCCTGGACCGGGTCGGTCGGGGCGTCCGGGAGGGCCGCGGTCGGCTGCTGGGGAGTCATGTGTCCGATTATCCGTGATCTCCGGTGACGGCAGGGGCGTCCGCGCGGCCGGAGTCGCCGGAGCCGGCGGTGGGGGCCGGGTCGCCGCCCGGCATCCGCGCCGCGACCAGCACCGCCGAGGCCACCGCGACCAGCCCGGCGATCAGCAGCACCACCCCCATCCCGTGCACGTACGCCGCGTGCGCGGAGGCACCGAGCGCCGGACCGCCCCCGGCGCGGGCGACGGCGTCGGCGGCGACCACCGACTCCCCGGCCCGGTGCGCCGCCGCGGCCGACAGCCCGCCGGTGTCCAGCGCGCCCCGGTACGCCCCGGACAGCAGGCTGCCGAGGACGGCGATGCCGAGCGCGCCGCCGACCTGGCGCAATGTCTGCAGCAGTCCGGAGCCGACTCCGGCCCGCGCCGCCGGCAGCGTGACCAGGGCGGACGCCTGGGCGGTGATCAGCGACAGGCCCATGCCGATCCCGAGCACGCTGAGCCAGATCGCGGCCCGCCCGTAGCCGTCCGCGGTGCCGGTGCGGCTGCCGAAGAGCAGGGCGGCGGCGAGCAGCGCCAGGCCGAGGGCGATCACCGTACGGGCGCCGAGGCGGTCGACCAGCGGGTCGGTGAGCTTGGCGGCCACGATCAGCCCGAGCATCATCGGCATCAGCCGCAGCCCGCTGCCGAGGGCGTCGGTGCCGAGCACGCTCTGGAAGTAGAGGGGCAGCACGAAGAAGGCGCCGAACAGGACGAACGAGATCAGGGTGGCCGCGACGGAGGACCAGCGGAAGGTGCGGTCGGCGAGCAGGGAGAGGTCGAGCATCGGTTCGCGCTGCCGGCGGCTGCGCAGCACCAGGGCGGCGAGTGCGAGCAAGGAGCCGGTCAGCGTGCCGGTCACCAGCGGGTCGGTCCAGCCGCGTTCGGTGCCCTCGATGATGCCGTAGGTGAGCGCGGCCAGGCCGCCGGCGGCGAGCACGGCGGCGAGCAGGTCGATCCGGGGCGCCGCGGGGTTGCGGCTCTCGGGCAGCAGCAGGACGCAGGCGACGATGCCGACCGCGGTCAGCGGGACGTTGACGGCGAAGACCGACCCCCACCAGAAGTGCTGCAGCAGGAAGCCGCCGATCAGCGGTCCGAGCGGGGCGCCGGCGGAGAGTGCGGCGGCCAGGATCGCGGTGGCCCGGCGCTGTTCGGCGGGCGGGAAGAGGCCGGGGATCACCGCCATGGACATCGGCATGACCAGGGCGCCGGCCAGGCCCATCCCGGCGCGGGCGGCGATCAGGGTGGCCGGGGAGTCGGTGAGTATCCCGACGGCGGAGGCGAGGCCGAACAGCGCCAGGCCGACGGTGAGCGTGCGGCGGCGGCCGAAGCGGTCGCCGAACAGCCCGGCCGGGAGCATCGCGGCGGCGAAGACCACGGTGTAGGCGTCGACGATCCACTGCTGCTGACCGGTGGTGGCCTGCAGCTGCGAGGCGAGCGTGGGCAGGGCGACGTTCAGGATCGTCATGTCGAAGCTGACCACCAGGACGCTCAGGGCGACGGCGACCAGGGCGAGCCACCGACGCGGGTCGGCGGTGGCGACGGCCGGGGCGGTGGTGGTGGCGGGAGTGGGCGGGGCGGCGGGCACGGCGACCTCCGGGACCTCTGCTGGAAGTTTCTCTCAAATGAAAGTAACTCCCAAAAGATGGTCTCCGTCAACATGATGATGTTGTCATAGGCTCGTCACGCTGCGTGATGTGTCCTGGAAGTGCTGCTTCCACACAAGGAATTGACGCAACGTTGATCTGTCGTTCGCCGCCCGAGGGCAGTGGGGAGTGACTGTCGGTAGATACCATGTGGCAATCGGTCAGTGCTGGCCGACGCGTGCCGAGAGCGGAGAAGGGGTGGGGCGGCAGGAGCCGACCACGAGCCCGGCACCGGGGAAAGGGGACCGAAGTGGCCGACACGGATGACAAGCAGGCGAGTGCCCAGGTGTGGGGCGCGGCGGCGGTGGTGGCTTCCGCGCTGGCCGTGGTCGCGGCCTATCTGATCAACGGCGCCCTGCTGGTCCTCGCGGTCGCCGGGGTCGAGACCCTGCTGCTCATGGTCTACGTCGGCCGCCGCTGGCGCGCCCTGCACAGCCGTCCGTCCCCGGCCGGGCACCGTCCGCGCCGCGGGAGCCCGGACGCCGCGCACTGCGAGCGCTGCCGCCGGGCCCGGGAGGCGCTGGACGCCCGGCAGGCCCGCACCCGCACCCGCGCAGTGCGCCCGGAGCCGTCGGCGTCCCGGTCCTCCGCGGGGCGCCCGGCCGACCGGGAGCAGCGCGAGCGCGACGAGCGCCGGGCCGGACAGGAGCAGCACGAGCACCCGGACCACCACGAGCACCCGGAGCAGCACGAGGACCAGGCACACCACGAGGACCGGGCGCACCACGAGCACCCGGAGCCGGCCGCGCAGCCGGAGCCCGGTGCCGCCGACCACCTGCCGTACCTGCGCCACCCGCAGGTCCGGGCGCCGTACGAGCGGCCCTGGACGGCCGAACGGGCGGCCGCCCGGTCCGTGGACCGTTCGACCGCCCGTCGTGGTGCGCCGGGTTCAGCCGCCCGTGCTGTACGCCACCAGTGAGACGCCGACGTACTGCACGATGAACGCGCCGAGGGTGAAGGCGTGGAACACCTCGTGGAAGCCGAACCAGCGCGGTGAGGGGTCGGGCCGCTTGAGCCCGTACACCACGCCGCCGATGCTGTAGAGCACCCCGCCGACGATCATCAGCACCAGGACGGCGACTCCGCCGGTGTGCAGGAAGTCCGGCAGGAAGAACGCGGCGGCCCAGCCCAGTGCGAGGTACACCGGTGTGTACAGCCAGCGCGGCGCGCCGACCCAGAACACCCGGAAGGCGATCCCGGCGAGCGCGCCGCCCCAGACCGCCCAGAGCAGCAGCTGCTGGTTCGCGCCCTTGAGCAACAGGATCGTGAACGGCGTGTAGGTGCCCGCGATGATCAGGAAGATGTTCGCGTGGTCCAGCCGGCGGAGCACCGCGTCGCCGCGCGGGCCCCAGTCGAAGCGGTGGTACACCGCGCTGACCCCGAACAGCAGCCAGGCGCTGACCGAGTAGATCGCGCACGCGATCTTGGCGGGCGTGGAGTCGGCCAGGCAGATCAGCACGATCCCGGCGGCCACCGTGGCGGGGAACATCGCGGCGTGCAGCCAGCCGCGCCACTTCGGCTTGCTCTCCCCGTTCTCGACGGGGCCCTCCGCGAGGCTCTCAGCGAGCGCAGCAGCAGTCATGCGCAGCATGTTACCGGCTACCTACGGATCCGTAGGTTACTGACGCGTAGGAAGTGGCGATCGTCACTCTTGGACGTTTTGGAGTATTTGGAGTGTGGCCTCGCCCACTCCGTCCGGGACGTGAGCGACCTGTTACCCGCGAGTAATCATACTTAATGTAGTAAAAGATGCGTCAATTTCGACGCCACGGGGCGTTCAGGCCTTGAGCCCGGAGCTACGCTGCAAGCACCCTCAGACCCCCGCAACGCCGTCTCTTCGCCGAGATGGCGTGAAACGGAGCGATCGTGTCGTACGAGATCTCTGCTCTCAGCGCATCCGCGCCCACCCGCCACAAGCAGCTGCTCGCTTGGGTGAGCGAGATCGCCGAGCTCACCCAGCCGGACCGCATCGAGTGGTGCGACGGCTCCGACGAGGAGTACCAGCGCCTCGCGGACCTGCTGGTGGCTCAGGGCACCTTCAAGAAGCTCGACGAGGACAAGCGCCCCAACTCCTACTACGCCGCCTCGGACCCGACGGACGTGGCGCGCGTGGAGGACCGCACCTACATCTGCTCCGAGCAGGAGAAGGACGCCGGACCGACCAACAACTGGAAGGCCCCCGCCGAGATGCGCGAGGTCTTCCAGGGCGAGCAGGGCCTCTTCCGCGGCGCGATGAAGGGCCGCACGATGTACGTCGTGCCCTTCTCGATGGGCCCGGTCGGCTCCCCGCTGGCCGCGTACGGCGTCGAGATCACCGACTCCGCCTACGTCGCCGTGTCGATGCGCGTGATGACCCGCATGGGCCAGGCCGTGCTGGACCAGCTGGGCGAGGACGGCGACTTCGTCAAGGCCGTGCACACCGTCGGCGCCCCGCTCGCGGAGGGCGAGGCGGACGTGGCGTGGCCGTGCAACAGCACCAAGTACATCTCGCACTTCCCGGAGACCAAGGAGATCTGGTCCTTCGGCTCGGGCTACGGCGGCAACGCCCTGCTCGGCAAGAAGTGCTACGCGCTGCGCATCGCCTCGACCATGGCCCGCGACGAGGGCTGGCTGGCCGAGCACATGCTCATCCTGAAGCTCACCCCGCCGAGCGGCGACGCCAAGTACGTCGCGGCCGCCTTCCCCTCGGCCTGCGGCAAGACCAACCTGGCCATGCTCCAGCCGACCGTCCCGGGCTGGAAGGTCGAGACGATCGGCGACGACATCGCCTGGATGCGCTTCGGCGCCGACGGCCGCCTGTACGCCATCAACCCCGAGGCCGGCTTCTTCGGCGTCGCCCCCGGCACCGGCGTGGACACCAACGCCAACGCCATCGACACCCTCTGGGGCAACACCGTCTTCACCAACGTCGCCCTCACCGACGACGGCGACGTGTGGTGGGAGGGCCTCACCGAGGAGCCCCCGGCGCACCTGACCGACTGGCGCGGCAACGACTGGACCCCCGAGTCCGGCACCCCGGCCGCCCACCCGAACGCCCGCTTCGCCGTCCCGGCCGCGCAGTGCCCGACCATCGCCCCGGAGTGGGAGGACCCGGCGGGCGTGCCGATCTCGGCGATCCTGTTCGGCGGCCGCCGCGCCACCGCCGTCCCGCTGGTGACCGAGTCCTTCGACTGGCAGCACGGCGTCTTCCTCGGCGCCAACATCGCCTCCGAGAAGACCGCCGCCGCCGAGGGAACCGTCGGCGAGCTGCGTCGCGACCCGTTCGCGATGCTGCCGTTCTGCGGCTACAACATGGGCGACTACTTCGCCCACTGGCTGAAGGTCGGCGCCCAGGCGGACGCCGCCAAGCTGCCGAAGATCTACTACGTCAACTGGTTCCGCAAGAACGCCGAGGGCAAGTTCGTCTGGCCCGGCTACGGCGAGAACAGCCGCGTGCTCAAGTGGATCGTCGAGCGGCTGGAGGGCACCGGCGAGGGCGTCGAGACCCCGATCGGCGTGCTGCCGACCGTCGAGGGCTTCGACCTCGGTGACCTGAAGCTGACCCAGGAGGACCTCGACCTGCTCTTCACCGTGGACGCCGACCTCTGGCGCCAGGAGGCCGCGCTCGTGCCGGCCCACCTGGAGACCTTCGGCGACCACACCCCGAAGGAGCTGTGGGACGAGTACCGGAGCCTCGTCGCGCGCCTCGGCTGAGCCTGAGCCTCAACCGAGCGAGAGGCGGTCGCGCGGCACGAACCGAGCGCCCCGCCGATGCGACAGGACGGCCGGAGTTCCGCCGGACGATCTTTCCCCGACCAAGGAGATCGTCCGGACCGGGACTCCGGCCGTAGTGTTTTCCGCGCCCCGGGCACCGCCCGCCGCGGTGCCCGCAGCGCCCGGTGCCGGGTGCTGCGGGCGGGCGGTGTCAGAGGCGGGTGATCGCGGTGATCCAGGCCTGGTTGCCCTGGCAGACGCCCACCGTGGACCCCTGCCACTGGCGGGCCGGGGCGCCGTTGTCGGTGCGCCAGTCGGCGATCTCCAGGAGGAAGGCGGAGTTGAGGTTGGCCAGGCCGAGCTCGTTGCGCGAGCCGATGGAGCCGGCGTAGTTCCAGTGCTGGTTCCAGCCGCCGGTGCAGTCCCACTGGCGGGCCGGGGCGCCGTTGTCGTGGCTCCAGTCGGCGATCTCCAGGCACTTGCCGGAGTTGCGGTTCACCAGGCGGAAGCCGCCGCTGTCGGGCACGTAGTCCCAGCGCTGGTTGGCGCCGCCGGTGCAGTCCCACTGGCGGGCCGGGGCGCCGTTGTCGTGGCTCCAGTCCGCGATCTCCAGGCACTTGCCGGAGTTGGCGTTCACGACGGTGCTCGACGTCGGGATGCGGAAACCGCCGGTGGAGGCGGAGGCGGGCGTGGCCGGCAGGGCGGTGGTCAGCGCGATGGCGGCGACCGAGACGGCCGCGGCGACGCGGGCGCGGGTGAGCGGAATGCGGATGGTCAAGACGGACCGGTCCCTTGCAGAGGAGTGGGGGCAGGGGAGCGGAGCCGTCCGGGCGGTGGAGCGCCGCGGTGTCCGCGTCGGCCCGGGCCGCGGCGCACTGCCGACCGGCTCGTCCCCCCTACGGCCCGGAGAGGAATCCGGGCCGCCGACGCGCGGGAATCCTACGGCCCTGCCGGTGAACCTCGGTCAAAGGAACGGTCAAGGCTGGGTATAGCCGCCGAGGAAGTCGCCGATCCGGGTCACCGCGTCGGTGATCTCCTCGGCCCGCGGCAGCGTGACCAGCCGGAAGTGGTCCGGCTCGGGCCAGTTGAAGCCGGTGCCCTGGACCAGCAGGATGCGCTGGGAGCGCAGCAGGTCGAGGACCATCCGGGCGTCGTCCTTGATCTTGTGGACCTTCGGGTCCAGCCGCGGGAACGCGTACAGGGCGCCCTTGGGCTTGACGCAGCTGACCCCGGGGATCTGGTTCAGCAGCTCGTACGCGGCGTCGCGCGAGGCGAGCAGGCGTCCGCCGGGGAGCACCAGGTCGCGGACGGACTGCCGGCCGCCGAGCGCGGCGGCCACCGCGTGCTGGGCGGGCATGTTGGCGCACAGCCGCATCGACGCGAGCACGGTGAGGCCCTCGATGTAGCTGCGGGCCCGGGTGCGGTCGCCGGAGAGCACCATCCAGCCGGAGCGGAAGCCCGCGACGCGGTACGCCTTGGACAGGCCGTTGAAGGTGACGCAGAAGAGGTCCGGGGCCAGGGTGGCGAGCGGGACGTGCTCGGCGTCGTCGTAGAGGATCTTGTCGTAGATCTCGTCCGCGTAGACCACCAGGTCGTGCCGGCGGGCGATCTCGACGATGCCCTCCAGCACCTCGCGGGGGTAGACCGCGCCGGTCGGGTTGTTCGGGTTGATCACCACGATGGCCCTGGTCCGGTCGGTGACCTTGGCCTCGATGTCGGCGAGGTCCGGGTACCACTCGGACTGCTCGTCGCAGCGGTAGTGCACCGCGGTGCCGCCGGCCAGCGAGACCGAGGCGGTCCACAGCGGGTAGTCCGGCGCCGGGACGAGCACCTCGTCGCCGTCGTCCAGCAGGGCGGTCATGGCCAGCTGGATCAGCTCGGAGACGCCGTTGCCGAGGAAGACGTCGTCGACCGAGAGGCCGTGCAGCCCGCGGTCCTCGTAGTGCATGACCACCGCGCGGCGGGCGGAGAGCAGGCCCTTGGAGTCGCCGTACCCGTGCGCGTTCGAGAGGTTGCGCAGGATGTCCTGGAGGATCTCCGGGGGCGCCTCGAAGCCGAACGTGGCCGGGTTGCCGGTGTTGAGCTTGAGGATGCGGTGGCCCTGTTCCTCCAGCCGCATCGCCTCGTCGAGCACCGGGCCGCGGATGTCGTAGCAGACGTTGGCGAGCTTGCTGGACTGGATGACCTGCATGTCTGCCTACTTTAGGGGTACGGACGACCCCGGCGGTGGTCCTCCGGGAAGGTGCTCCGGAGGGCCCGGAGGGGCCTCCTTGGATCGGCAGGCGGGGGCAACGGCGGGCCTTCCGAAGAGGGGGCGCACTGTCCGGAATGGTCCCGTATGCGAGGGGTGCAGGCGGGGTGCGACGCGGAACGAGACGGACGGCACATCGGGCGCCGCGCCCGGGGCGCGTCCGCCGGTCGTCGGACGCCGGACAGCGCCCGGCCCGGCGCGGGAGGATGTGGCCGGTTCGTCGATCGAGGAGGGGGTGCGCCGGTGGTGCCGGTCGTGGTCGCGGCGGTGCTGGTCGGTCTCCTGGCGGCTCCGCCGCTGCGCGGGCTGGTCGCCCGGTTCGCCGTGCCGGAGGGCGAGCCGTGGTGCGGGGCCTGCCCGTCGTGCGCGCGCGAGGTGCGCGTGCTGCCGCCGACCGGACGCTGCCCGGGCTGCCGGGAGCGGCTGGGCGCGGGCGCGTGGTCGGTCGAGACGGTCGCGGCGGCGGTGGCCGTCGCGGTGGCGTACGCGGCGGACGGGCCGGTGACCGCGGCGCTGGCCTGGGCCGCCGCGTTCGGGGTGGCACTCGGCTTCGTCGACGCCCGGGTGCGCCGGCTGCCGTACCGGCTGACCCTGCCGCTGCTCGGCGGGGTGGCCGCGCTGCTGGTGGTGGCGGCGCTGGCCGAGGGGAGGCCCGACGCCCTGCTGCGCTGCCTGCTGGTGGCTCTCGCGGTCGGCGCGGTGCTCGAACTGGCCGTCTGGGTCAGGGCGTTGGGGCCCGGGGACTCCCCGCTCGGGCTCGCCCTGGGCGGGTTGCTCGGCTGGTACGGCTGGTCGGTGGCGTTCGGCGGACTGTTCGCCGCGGCCGTGCTGGCCGGTCTGTGGGCGGTGCTGCGGGCCGCCGCCGCCCTGGTCCGCCGGCGCCCGGTGCGCGGACTCGACGTCCCGGTGGGCCCGTTCCTGCTGCTCGGTGCGCTCACGGCGGTGCTGGCCCGGTAGCGCGGTGCCGGGCGTACCGCGGAACGCGCGGAACGCGGCTGGGCCCGCCGTACCGGAGCGGTACGACGGGCCCCGCCGTCGGCGCGCCTGCCCCACCCTCAAGGAGCGGCGCGCCGGGGGAGGTGGGTCCTCAGGGCATCCGGTGGACGAACGGGCCGACCGTGTCGGAGAACGCGTTGCCGTTGTTGGCGTCCCAGTTGGTCGACCAGGTCATCGCGCCGCGGATGGTCGGCCACTTGGCCGGCGGCACGAAGCTGCCGCAGTTGTTGCCGGTGGCCAGGCAGTCCAGCGCGTTGTTCACCACGGTCGGGGAGACGTAGCCGCCGCCGGCCGCCCGGGTGGAGGCGGGGACGCCGATGCCGACCTGGTCCGGCCGCAGTCCGCCCTGGATGTGGGTGCAGACCTGCGAGGTGATGAAGTCGATGGTGCCCTGGTTGTAGACCTTGCCGTCGCAGCCGTTCATGCCGCCCGAGTTGTAGAACTGGGTGTTGACGACGGTGAGGATGTCCTTGGTCTTCAGCGCCAGCTGGAAGTAGGCGCCGGCGGTGCTGTACATCCCGATGGTCTCGGGGGCCATGGTCAGGACGAAGCCGGAGCCGACCTTGGCCTGCAGGGAGTGCAGCGCGTCGGCCAGCGGGCCGGGCTGGACGCCGTTCTCCAGGTCGACGTCGATGCCGTCGAAGCCGTAGTCCTTGATGATCGCGTAGGCGCTGTCGGCGAAGTTGGCCGCGGCGGTGGCGTCCCCGACGCTGATCGCGCCGTTCTGGCCGCCGATGGAGAGGACGACCTTCTTGCCGGCCGCCTTCTTGGCCTTGAGGTCGGCGCGGAACTGGGCGTCGGTGTAGCCGCCGAGCGCCTTGGACAGACCGGGGTCCAGCGTGAAGCCGATCGCGCCGGTGCGGGTCGGCACGGCGTCGGCGAAGGACACCGCGATGATGTCGTACGCGCTCTGGACGTCACTCAGGCGCTGCGGGGTCGAGTTGTTGTCGAAGTTCTGCCAGTAGCCGGTGACGGCGTGCGCCGGCAGGCCGGTGGTCGGCGGGGTGGTACCGGTCGGCGTGGCGGTGGGAGTGGGCGTCGCGGTCTGGGTGGGCGTGGCGGTGGGGGTCGCCGTGGGCGTGGCCGTGGGGGAGGCGGTGGCCGTCGCGGTCGGCGTGGGAGTGGGGGTCGCGGTCGGCGAGGGGGTGCCGGTGCCGCCGGGGCCGGCCAGCGCGACGTCGTCGGCGAGGTAGGCGCCCTGGCCGTACCAGCCGTGCAGGTACACGGTGACGCTGGTGGCGTTCGCCCCGGTGGTGAAGGTGGTGGACAGCTGGTTCCAGCTGTTCTGGTTGGACCAGGTGGAGGGGTCGGTGCCGCCGGTGCCGCGCGCGCCGAGGTAGACGTACGGGCCCTGGACCCAGGCGCTCAGCGTGTAGCTGGTGTTGGGCAGCACGCTGATGGTCTGGGTGCACTCGGCGGTGTCGCCGGCGCCCGGGGTCGCCTGCAGCGCGCCGGTGCCGGAGTGGACCGGCGAGGACACGGCGGCCGCGGCGCCGGTGCAGCTCCAGCCGCCCAGGCCGCCGTCGAAGCCGCCGTTGGTGACCAGGTTTCCGACCGCCGCGCCGGCGCCGCCGGCGAAGAGGGCGAGGCCGCCGCCGGCCAGGGCGAGGGCGGTGGCACCGGCCGCGACGGCCGGGAGGGGGCTGCGCCGGCGCTTGTGGGAGGGCTGGTTCGGCGTACGGGCCATGGGATGACGCTCCTGGGGGAGGAGGAGCGGCCGCCGCGGTGGGGGGCGCGGCGGCCGCGTGTGGGGGGAGGGCTTTGCGTCCGAGCAGGCCGTGGGAGGGCCCGGGGTGAGCCTGGGTGAGGGACGGCGGAGGGTCGTTCCGTCCCGGGTCACAAGCTGGACTAGACCATTGCTGGTCGTCAAGCACCGGACGGACGGCTTACGGTTCCGTTAAGGATCCGGAGACCGTTCCGTGTCCGCACCGCCACCGCCACCGGACGCCCCGGGCGGCTCCCGGACGACCGCCGGGCGCTCCCCCGAGGGCCCCGACGCGCTCCCTGCGACAGACTTCGCACAGGACCGTGACCAGACCGCTACCTGCGGCTTTACCGTGCGCGTGCCTGCCGGAGTAGGCTGCGCCGGGGTGGTGACGCACCCGCTGAACGAGCACGGAGGGGTCCGGGAAACATGGGTCTGCGCGATGTCGCCGAACGGACGCCGGGGCTGCGCACCCTGCTGGGCGGGATGTACGGGCTCTACGGCCGCCGGGTCGAGGTCCACCTCGCGCGCACCCCGCACCACATCGGCGTGATCCTCGACGGCAACCGCCGCTGGGCCAAGGCCGCGGGCGGTTCCACCGCCTACGGGCACCAGCGCGGCGCCGACAAGATCACCGAGTTCCTCGGCTGGTGCGACGAGACCCACGTCAAGGTCGTCACCCTCTGGATGCTCTCCACCGACAACCTGGACCGCCCGGCCGACGAGCTGGTCCCGCTGCTCGGCATCATCGAGGACGCCGTCACCGGCCTGGCGGCCGCCCGCCGCTGGCGGGTCCACCCGGTCGGCGCGCTGGACCTGCTCCCGCAGCACACCGCCGACGTGCTCAAGCGCGCCGCCGACGAGACCGCCGACATCGACGGCATCACGGTCAACGTCGCCGTCGGCTACGGCGGCCGGCACGAGATCGCCGACGCCGTCCGCTCGCTGCTCCAGGAACAGGCCGGCCGCGGCACCTCGATCGAGGAACTGGCCGAGATCCTGACCGTCGAGCACATCTCCGAGCACCTCTACACCCGCAACCAGCCCGACCCGGACCTGATCATCCGCACCTCGGGCGAGCAGCGGCTGTCCGGCTTCCTGCTCTGGCAGAGCGCGCACAGCGAGTTCTACTTCTGCGAGGCGTACTGGCCGGCCTTCCGCAAGGTCGACTTCCTGCGCGCCCTGCGCGCGTTCGAACAGCGCAACCGGCGGCTCGGGCTCTAGACCCGTCCTGGTCGCGGGCCCGCGGCCCCGGCCGGCGGCCGCGCGGCGAAGTGACCGCCGTAGGGCTGGCCTACCCGGGTGCCGCGCGAGGCCAAACGTTCACCGGCAATGATCCGTCAGTTCGCCGGGGGCGCGAATGCACCGCCCCCCGCCTGGGAATACTCCAGTCAGTCCGGCCCCGAGGCCACCGGGGCAGCGAGGCCGGCTTGCCGCGGATGACGCAGGGTCATCCGCTCTGGAGGCCTAGTGGTCAGTTCCAAGAGCCGCCGGACACCAGACCGGCGCACGTACGTTCTCGACACCAGCGTGCTCCTGGCGGACCCGCTCGCCATGACCCGCTTCGACGAGCACGAGGTCGTCCTGCCGGTGGTGGTCGTCACCGAGCTGGAGGCCAAGCGGCACCACCCGGAGTTGGGCTACTTCGCCCGCCAGGCGCTGCGACTGCTCGACGACTACCGCATCCGCCACGGCCGGCTCGACGAGCCGATCCCGGTCGGCGAGCTCGGCGGCACCATCAGGGTCGAGCTCAACCACTCCGACGTGTCGATACTGCCGGTCGGCTACCGCGCCGGCGGCGGTGAGGCGGACACCCGGATCCTCGCGGTCGCCCGCAACCTGCAGGCCGAGGGCTACGACGTCACCGTCGTCTCCAAGGACCTGCCGCTGCGGATCAAGGCCAGCTCGGTGGGCCTGCTCGCCGAGGAGTACCGGGCCGAGCTGGCGATCACCTCCGGCTGGACGGGCATGTCCGAGCTGCACGTCCCGGCCGATCAGGTGGACGCGCTGTTCGCGACCGGCCACGACGCCGGGGTGGACGTCGACGGGGTGGACGAACTGCCCGTCCACACCGGACTGGTGCTCACCTCGGAGCGCGGCCGCGCGCTCGGCCGGGTCACCGGCGACGGGCGGGTCCGGCTGGTGCGCGGGGAGCGCGAGGCGTTCGGGCTGCGCGGGCGCAGCGCCGAACAGCGGGTGGCGCTGGACCTCCTGCTCGATCCGGACATCGGCATCGTCTCGATGGGCGGCCGGGCCGGTACGGGCAAGTCGGCGCTGGCGCTGTGCGCGGGTCTGGAGGCGGTGCTGGAGCGGAGGCAGCACCGCAAGGTGATGGTCTTCCGGCCGCTGTACGCGGTCGGCGGTCAGGAGCTCGGCTACCTGCCGGGCTCCGAGGCGGAGAAGATGGGCCCCTGGGCGCAGGCGGTCTTCGACACCCTCTCCGCCGTCACCACGCCGGACGTGATCGAGGAGGTCATCTCCCGGGGGATGCTGGAGGTGCTGCCGCTGACCCACATCCGGGGGCGCTCGCTGCACGACGCCTTCGTGATCGTGGACGAGGCGCAGTCGCTGGAGCGGAACGTCCTGCTGACGGTGCTGTCCCGGATCGGCCAGGGCTCGCGGGTGGTGCTCACCCACGACGTGGCGCAGCGGGACAACCTCCGGGTGGGCCGGTACGACGGCGTGGTGGCGGTGGTGGAGAAGCTGAAGGGGCATCCGTTGTTCGCGCACATCACGCTCACGCGCTCGGAGCGTTCGCCGATCGCGGCGCTGGTCACGGAGATGCTGGAGGACATCCACCCGTGATCCGTCCCTGATCGGGACATAGTCGGACAATGCGGTCAATTCGCGCCCCGGGGCCCGCTCCTGACGGAGCGGGCCCCATCCGTTTCATCACATCGAGTGCTTTCCGTCCGGTGAACTCCGGGGTGGTGAATGTGACATGCGCCACGCGGGCGGGAATTGCGTCCGCGGTGTCCCGTGCGGCATGGTGAGGGTTCTGTCAGGCCCCGCGTACGGCGCGGCAGGGCTTCCGGACCCCGGGAGTCAGGCCCGGAAGGTCCGCCAACTCCGGTCGGTGGACGCATAATTGAACACCGATGAGCCGTACGCCGCCCGATTCCAACGCCCGGTCGCCTCACCTCGGCACCGGACGCCGGGCCAGCACCTCCCGTGACCAGAGCACCGTGCGGAGGTCCGTGCCAAGGGGCATGTTGCGTCCGCACGGTCACGCGTGGGCGATGCTGGAAGGAATCCATGTGACTCGGATCTCGGTCCGGGGAGTTGCTGTGGCCTCCGCCACCGCCGTCACCGCTGTCGGTGCCGTCGTCGGTATGGCCTCGGGCAGCGAGGGCAAGACCACGCAGACGGTCGACGTCGCCGGCGCGACCCTGCTTGCCGAAGTCCCCTCTGGCGCCCAGGCGCAGACCATCAGTGACAACATCGGCCAGCAGGCAACCGCCCAGCAGGCCTCCGCCGACGCAGCTGCCAAGGCCGCCGCGGAGCAGAAGGCCGCCGAGGAGGCCGCGCGCCAGAAGGCCGCCGCGGACGCCCAGGCGAAGGCCGACGCCCAGGCCAAGGCCGACGCGGACAAGGCTGCCAAGGCTGCCGACGACGCCCGCAAGGCTGCCGCCGAGGCCGCCAACCGGTCGAAGGCCCGTTCGGCGATGACTGCTGTCGACGGCAGCACCAACACGCCCCCGGTCTCGGTCAGCCCCGGCTCGGTCCAGGACCTGGCCCGGCAGATCGTCGGCAACGACGCCCAGTTCCAGTGCTTCAGCCAGATCGTGAAGCGCGAGAGCGGCTGGGACTACACCGCGACCAACAAGAGCTCCGGCGCGTACGGCCTCGTCCAGGCGCTGCCCGGCTCGAAGATGGCCTCGGTCGGCGCCGACTGGCGCACCAACCCGGCCACCCAGATCCAGTGGGGCCTCAACTACATGAACAGCCGCTACGGCAGCCCCTGCGGCGCCTGGTCGTTCTGGCAGGCCCACAGCTGGTACTAGGAGCGGCTGCTGCTGCGGCGGCGCACTCCGTGCGGCCCCGGCCGCTCGCCCTTCCCGGGCGGGCGGCCGGGGCCGTCGCCGTTCCTGGGCCGTCGCCGTTCCTGGGCCGGGGCGGCCGGCGTGCCGGCGGGAGAAGACGAACCGCGCCGCCCGGGCTGCGCTGACCAGTGCGCTCTCGGGCGGTGCGGTCCTGGATGCGGACGCGGGGCGCGGGGAGGGGTCCTGGTTGCTCCCCGCACCGGCCGGTCCGCCGGCGGTTGGCTCTCGATGCCCTCCGGAGCCGTGCTCTCCGGGGTCTCGTCCCGACTCCTCCCCAGCGAAGTGCATCCGAAACCAGCGGGAACATGGCGATTTGCCCCGGTTTCCGGAGTGAGGTCGTCGAATCGAACTGACCGGCGGCCGGACTCGCCGCACCCTCGCCGGGTAGCGTCATCCCTGACGGCCGCGGCAGGACCCGCGGCGTACCGCCGGGCACGGCGGACCGGGCAGGGGAGCGGTGGTAGCGAGGATGGCGCGGGGCGGAAAGGCCTTCAAGGCCGTGGCCAAGGGCATGGCCGTGGTGGCGAGCGCGGCCGCCGTGATCGAACGGCGCAGACGCGCCGCGATGGCGGCCGACCCGCATGAACTCGCCGTGCCCGTGCTCACGGAGGGTCACGCGCTCGTCGAGGGGCCCGTGCCGGCCGTCGAGGTGTCCGGCCCGGTGCCGGTCCCCAGGGCCGACCCCGCCCCGGCGCCCGCGGTGCCGGCGGGGGTGCCGGTCGCCGAGGCACCCGCACCCGTCGCACCGGCTCCGGCCGCGCCCACCGAGCCCACCGCGCACGCCGGGCTCGGCCGCGAGTACCACCCCGGTCGGCCCGCCACCCCCGCCGAGGCGGTGCCGTGGGGACTGCGGGTGGCCGCCGAGTCGACCTGGCGACTGCTGCTGCTCGGCGCCGCGCTCTACGTCGTCTTCTACGTGGTCGACATGCTGCGGCTGGTCGCCTTCTCGGTGCTGGCCTCGCTGTTGATCGCCGCGCTGCTGGAGCCCTCGGTGTCCTGGCTGCGCCGGCACGGGGCGCCGCGCTCGCTGGCGGCCGGCGTGGTCTTCCTGAGCGGCCTGGCCGGGATCGGACTGGTCGGCTGGTTCGTGGTCTGGCAGGTGAGCACCAACCTGCCGGACGTCACCGCCCAGGTCAAGGACGGTGTCAACCAGCTGCGGGACTGGCTGATCACCGGGCCGCTGCACCTGACCCAGCAGCAGATCAAGGACTTCGCCGACCAGATCACCAAGGCGATCACCACCAACACCGATCAGCTCACCTCGGCCTCGATCACCGGCGCGCAGATCGCCGTCGAGGTGCTGACCGCGCTGCTGATGACCTTCTTCACCACCTTCTTCCTCCTCTACGACGGTGAGCGGATCTGGAACTGGGCGCTGCGCGGGCTGCCCCGGCACTCCCGCTTCGCGATGGCCGGCGCCGGCCCGAAGGCGTGGGCGACGCTCACCGCCTACGTGCGCGGCACCGTGTGCGTGGCCTTCATCGACGCGGTCTGCATCGGGATCGGCATCGACCTGCTGGGCGTCCCGCTGGCGATGCCGCTGGCCGTGATCATCTTCCTGGGCGCCTTCGTCCCGCTGGTCGGCGCACTGGTCACCGGCACCGTCGCGGTGCTGATCGCCCTGGTCACCCAGGGGCCGTGGACGGCGCTGATGGTGCTGGTGGTGCTGATCGCGGTGATGCAGGTCGAGAGCCACATCCTGCAGCCGCTGATCCTCGGCCGGGCCGTCCGGGTGCACCCGCTGGGCGTGGTCCTCGGTGTCGCGGCCGGCGGCATCATCGGCGGCATCGGCGGCGCGGTCGTCGCCGTCCCGCTGATCGCCGTCACCAACACCGTGATCACCCACCTCCGCCGTCGCAACGAGGCCGGCCAGGCCGTGTTCGTCGCCCTCGAAGCCGCCCGCGAGGCCGCCGAGCGCACCGCCGCCACCCAGCCCACGGCTGCGGTCCAGCCGAACCAGGCGGTCCAGCCGAGCCCGGTCGCCCAGCCCGCCGCGGACTGACCCGCGCGGGCGTACCGGGAAACGGCGACGGGCCCCCTCCCGGACGTGTGTCCGGGAGGGGGCCCGCTCGGGTGCCGGGTGCGTCAGGCGGTGACGTCGGCGAGGGCGGCCTCGGAGTCGAGGACGCCGGCCACGGCCTGCAGGACGGCGGCGATCTTCATCGAGGCCTGGATGACCTCACGCTCGACGCCGGCCTTGCGCAGGACGGCCTCGTGCGAGTCGAGGCACTGGCCGCAGCCGTTGATGGCCGAGACGGCGAAGCACCAGAGCTCGAAGTCGACCTTCTCGACGCCCGGGGTGCCGATGATGTTCATCCGCAGACCGGCCCGCATCGTGCTGTACTCCTTGTCGGAGAGCAGGTGCAGCGTCCGGTAGTAGACGTTGTTCATCCCCATGATCGCGGCCGCGCCCTTGGCGGCGGTGTACGCCTCGGGGGAGAGGTTGGCCTTGGCCTCCGGCTCCAGCTCGCGCAGCAGACCGGCGCTGCGGCTGGCCATCGCGCAGGACAGCACGGTGCCCCAGAGCTGCTGGGCGGGGAGGTCGGAGTTGCCGATGACCGAGCCCAGGTTGAGCTTGAGGTCCTTGGCGTAGTCCGGGAGGGCGGCCTTCAGGTCGTCGAGAGCCATGGGTCAGCCCGCCAGCAGGGCCTGGGCGTCGAGGGTGTCCTCGCCCTTGTTCCAGTTGCACGGGCACAGCTCGTCGGTCTGCAGGGCGTCCAGCACCCGCAGGACCTCCTTGGGGTTACGGCCGACGGAGCCGGCGGTCACCATGACGAACTGGATCTCGTTGTTCGGGTCGACGATGAAGACGGCGCGCTGGGCGGTGCCGTCCTCGGCCTCGACGCCGCAGGCGCGCATCAGGTCGTGCTTGATGTCGGCCAGCATCGGGAAGGGCAGGTCGCGCAGGTCCTTGTGGTCCTTGCGCCAGGCGTGGTGCACGAACTCGGAGTCGCCGGAGACGCCGAGGACCTGGGCGTCACGGTCGGCGAACTCGTCGTTCAGCTTGCCGAACGCGGCGATCTCGGTCGGGCAGACGAAGGTGAAGTCCATCGGCCAGAAGAAGACGATCTTCCACTTGCCCTCGTAGGTCTTGTGGTTGATGTCAGCGAAGGCGCTCGCGGCGTCCAGGTCGACGCAGGCCTTGAGGTCGAACTCGGGGAACTTGTCACCGATCGTGAGCACGTTCGCTTCTCCTGAAGTGAGATGAGGGGAGCTTTGTCCGGATTCCGGACACCCAGCACGATTCCACATCGTGGACTGATCAGGGAAATAGCTACACTGGATGTGTCTGATCGGAGATTGCTATCAGTACCGAATCCCCCACGTCGCGGCCGGGCTCCCGGCGGAGCGCCGCCGCCAAGGCCGACCCGACTGTGACGAGTGCCACGGTCCGCAGTCCGCGCACCCCGACCGTCGCCCAGCTGCGGGCCTTCGTCGCGGTGGCCGAGCACCGGCACTTCCGGGAGGCCGCGGCGGCGACCGGGACCAGCCAGCCCGCGCTGTCCGGTGCGGTCGCGGCACTGGAGGAGTCGCTGGGCGCGCAGCTGGTCGAGCGTACGACGCGCAGGGTGATCGTCACGCCGCTGGGGGAGCGGGTGCACCAGCACGCCCGTCGGGTGCTCGCCTCGCTGCAGGCGCTCACCGAGGAGGTCGAGGCCGCCCGCCGCCCGTTCACCGGGCCGTTGCACCTGGGCGTCATCCCGACCGTCGCGCCCTACCTGCTGCCCACCGTGCTGCGGCTGGTCCGCGACCGCTTCCCGGAGCTGGAGCCGCACGTCCACGAGGAGCGCACCCCCTCGCTGCTGGAGGGCCTGGCCTCGGGGCGCCTGGACGTCCTGCTGCTCGCGCTCCCGGCCGGCGGGGCCTCCCCGACCCTGGACATCCCGCTCTTCGACGAGGACTTCGTCCTGATCACGCCGACCGACCATCCGCTCGCCGGGCGGGTCGACGTCCCGCGCGACGTGCTGCTCGACCTGGACGTGCTGTTGCTGGAGGAGGGCCACTGCCTGCGCGACCAGGCGCTGGACATCTGCCGCGAGGTCGGCGCCGACCCGGCGGGCTCGACCACCCGTGCGGCCGGGCTGTCCACGTTGGTCCAGCTGGTCGCCGGCGGCCTCGGGGTGACCCTGCTGCCCGCCACGGCGCTGGACGTCGAGGCCGGGCGCAGCGACCGGCTCGCCGCCGTCCGCTTCGCCGAGCCGGCGCCCGGCCGCCGGATCGGTCTGGCCGTCCGGCCCGGCTCGGCCCGCGGCGACGAGTACGAGCGCTTCGCGGCGGCGCTGCGCGAGGTGCTGGTCGAACTGCCGGTCCGGATCATCGGTTCCTGAGCGGAGGGGCCGCCCCGCGGGCTCCTAGAGGCCGGCGGGCGTGCCCAGGCAGAGCCCGACCGCGGTGGCCACCAGGACGTCCAGCGCCCGCAGGGTGTCCGGGCCGGGCTGCTCGCCGGGGGCGCGCAGCGACAGGTAACGGTCGGTCAGGCCGTGGAACCCGGTCAGGAAGTGGACGGCGATCTCCTCGGCGGGCGTGGCGAGTTGCAGGCCGTGCGCCGCGGCGAGCGCGGTGATCATCTCGGTCGCGGTGCCCTCGCTCTCCTGCTGGAGCCCCCGCATGATCTCCTGCAGGTCGGGGTCGCGCATCGCCAGCGCCGAGAACTCGGTGAGGAGCTGGCAGCGGCCGTCCGGTCCGGTCGAGCTCTCCCAGAGCGCGTGGACCAGCGTCCTGACCTGCTCGGTGAAGGAGCCGTCGCCGGGGTAGGCGTCGCGGACGTAGCCGATGAACTCGGCGGTCAGCTGCTCGATCACCGCCCGGTAGAGGTCCTTCTTGGTGCCGAAGGTGTAGTGCACCGTCGCCTGTGCCACGCCCAGTTCGGCCGCGATCGCGCGGGTGCTGCCGGCGGCGATCCCCTCCCGGGCCATCAGGTCGATGGCGGCCTGGACCAGCTGCGGGCGGCGTTCGGAGGCGGGGACATGAGCCATCCAGCCAGGGTATCGCCATGGTCGGCCAACTGTGTCAGATGATTCGGTCGAATGCATCTGTCGGTCGACTTTGTCACGCGACAAGGTTGCGCGTACGGTGGAGCGAGACCTGCCCTGACCGACTCCGAGGGACCACCCATGGCCACGTACCTGTACCGACTGGGCCGCTTCTGCTTCCGCCGAAGGCGTGCCGTCCTGGCCGTCTGGATCGCCGTGCTGATCGCGGTCGGTGGGGCCGCGGGTGCGTTCGCCGGCAAGACCAGCGACGAGTTCAAGGTGCCCGGCACCGAGGCGCAGACGACGCTGGACCGGATCAAGGACACCTTCCCGGCGCAGGGTCACGCATCCGCCCAGGTCGTCTTCGCCGCCCCCGCGCCCGGCGGTGCCACCGCGCCAGAGGCGGCCGCGGCGGTCGGCGCGGCCGTCGACCGGATCGCCCACGTCCCCGGTGTGGCCGCGGTGCCCGACCCGTACGCGACCGGCGCCGTCTCGCCCGACGGCCGGGTGACGATCGCCCTGGTCTCCTTCGACCACAAGCTCGCCGACGTCACCGACCAGCAGCGCGACGCGGTCAGGGCGGCGGCCGAACCGGCCCGCGCGGCCGGGCTGGACGTGGCCTTCGGCGGCGACGCGTACAACAAGTTCGCCCAGATCGAGGGCGGCTCCGAGTCGATCGGCCTGGTGGTGGCCGGGGTGGTGCTGGTGATCACCCTGGGCACGCTGGTCGCGGCCGGGCTGCCGCTGCTGACCGCGCTGGTCGGCGTCGCCGTGGCGATGGCCGGACTGCTGGCGCTCACCGGCTCGTTCCAGATCATCACCACCGCACCGGTGCTGGCCCTGATGGTCGGCCTCGCGGTCGGCATCGACTACGCGCTGTTCATCCTGTTCCGTCACCGGCGCCACCTGGACGAGGGACTGGAGCCGGAGGAGGCCGCCGCCCGTGCCACCGCGACCGCCGGAAGCGCCGTCGTCTTCGCCGGCCTGACCGTGGTCGTCGCGCTCGCCGGGCTCGCCGTCGCGGGCGTCCCGTTCCTCACCGTGATGGGCCTGGCCGCCTCCGGCGCCGTCGTGGTGGCCGTCCTGGTCGCCATCACGCTGCTGCCCGCGGTGCTGGGCTTCGTCGGCCGCGCCGTCGACCGGCTGCCGGTCTGGAAGCGGGCCCTGCGCACCTCCGGCAGGACCGCCATGGGCGAGCGCTGGGCCCGCTTCGTGGTCCGCCGGCCGCTGCCCGTCCTGCTCGTCGGCCTGGCCGGGCTGGGCGTCATGGCGGTGCCCGCGGCGAGTCTGGACCTCGGCCTGCCGGGCGGCGGCTCGCAGGCCGTCGGGACGGACGCGCGCAAGGCGTACGACCTGGTCAGCGACAGCTTCGGGCCCGGCTTCAACGCGCCCCTGGTGGTGGTCGTGGACGCCCAGGGCGCGCCGCACCCGGAGCAGGCGGTGCAGGGCGTGGCGGGCAGGCTGCAGAGCCTGGAGGGCGTCCGGACGCTGCTGCCGCCGCAGGTCGACCCGAGCGGCCGGACCGCGCTGGTGCCCGTCATCCCGCGGACCGGACCGGACGACGAGGGCACCAAGGCGCTGGTCGACGAGATCCGCGGGCAGCGCGCCGAGCTGAAGTCCGCCACCGGCGCGGACATCGCCGTCACCGGCACCGCCGCCGCCAACATCGACGTCTCCACCAAGCTCGGCCAGGCCCTGCCGCCGTTCGTCGCCGTGATCGTCGGCATCGCGCTGGTGCTGCTCGCGCTGGCGTTCCGCTCGGTGCTCGTGCCGATCAAGGCGGTGCTCGGCTTCCTGCTCAGCATCGGCGCCTCGCTCGGCGCGGTGGTCGCGGTCTACCAGTGGGGCTGGCTGGACGGCGTGATCGACGTGCCGAAGGTCGGTCCGGTGGTCAGCTTCGTGCCGATCCTGCTGATCGGGGTGCTGTTCGGGCTGGCGATGGACTACGAGCTGTTCCTGGTCTCCGGGATGAAGGAGCAGCACGTCCACGGCAAGGCGCCGCGCGAGGCGGTCGTGGGCGGGGTCAAGGGCGGCGCCCGGGTGGTGACGGCGGCCGCGCTGATCATGATCTCGGTCTTCGGGGCCTTCGTCTTCGGCCACGACCCGATCGTCCAGCCGATCGGATTCGCCCTCGCGGTGGGCGTGCTGGTGGACGCCTTCGTGGTGCGGATGGCGCTGGTGCCGGCCGCGATGGCGCTGTTCGGCCGGGCCGCCTGGTGGTTCCCGAAGCCGCTGGAGAAGGTCGTGCCGAGGGTGGACATGGAGGGCGAGCAGCTGATCGCGCGGCTGCAGGAGCAGCCCGCGAAGGAGCCGGTCGGGGTCTGAACACCCCGGTCGAGGGCGCCCGGGAGGTGTCCGAGCGGCGCCCGGTGGGATCACTTCCGCCGGGCGCCGGCGCATGTCCCGTCGGGCGGGGCCGTCGGACGGCCTACGGCTGCGGCAGCCGCTGCTCGAACCAGACCACCTTGCCGGTGCCCAGCCGGGTCGCGCCCCAGCGGTCCGCGCACCTCGCCACTATCTGCAGCCCGCGCCCGCGCTCGTCCTCCGGGCCGGCCCGGCGCGGGCGCGGCAGCAGCGGGCTGTCGTCGCCGACCTCGCAGCGCAGCCGGGTGGTGCGCACCAGGCTCAGGGTGATCGGCCGGGTCGCGTGCTGGACGGCGTTGGTCACCAGCTCGCTGACCATCAGCGCGGTCGCCTCGCTGAGCTCGTCCAGCCCCCAGCGGCGCAGGGTGTGCGCGGCCAGCCGGCGCGCCCGGCCAGGCGTCTCGTTGCGCGGCTGCAGGTACCAGTGCGCGACGTCCCCGGCCGGGATGCCGTCGAAGCAGGCGCCGAGCAGGGCGATGTCGTCCCCGCGGTCGCCGGGCGGCAGGATCCGCAGCGCCTCCATGCACAGCTGCTCGGGGGACTGCCAGCGGGCGGCGGCGATCCGGGCGCGCAGCACCTCCAGGCCGTCGCTGATCGGGCGGGTGCGGGTCTCCACCAGGCCGTCGGTGAACAGCAGCAGCGCCGAGCCGGGCGGCGCGGGCAGCTCCACCGAGTTGAAGTCCACCCCGCCGACCCCGATCGGCGCCCCGGAGTCCAGCTCCACCAGCTCGGCCGTCCCGTCCGGGCGGACCAGCACCGGCGGGACGTGCCCGGCGTTGGCCAGCACCACCCGGTTGGCGATCGGGTCGTAGACCGCGTACACGCAGGTGGCCAGGTGCTGTTCGCGGCCGAGCCGCTGGGCCTGCTCGTCCAGGTGGTAGAGCACCTCGTGCGGCGGCAGGTCGAGGGCGGCCAAGGTCTGGGCGCTGGTGCGCAGTTGGCCCATGATGGCGGCCGAGGTGAGCGAGTGGCCCATCACGTCGCCGACGATCAGGGCGACCCGGTTCCCGGGCAGCGGCACGGCGTCGTACCAGTCGCCGCCGACCTGCGCGCCGCGCTCGCCGGGCAGGTAGCGCTGGGCGATCCGGACCCCGTGCGGCTGCGGCAGGCGCAACGGCAGCATGCTGCGCTGGAGTTCGTTGGCTATCTCCCACTCGCGGGCGTACCGCAGGGCGGTGTCCACGGCCAGCCCGGCCTGGGTGGCGAGGTGCGCCGCGGTCGCGGTGTCCGCGGCGTCGAAGACCGGGCGGCCGGTGCGTTCGGGAGGGCGGCGGATCAGCACCAGCAGTCCGAGGACGGCCTTGCGGCCGCGCAGCGGCAGGGCGACCACGGAGGTGCCCGCGGCCAGCCGCGCCACCCCGCGGGTGCCGTACAGCTCGCGCAGCAGCACCTCGGTGCGCTCGGCGCCGGGCGTGCCGAGGACGGCCGCTTCCGCGGGGCGACGGCTCAGCAGGGCGTGCGCGAGCGCCCCGCCGCGGGTCACCGGGGTGGCCGGGCCGCTGTCGGCCGTCGAGCGGGCGCCGTAGCGGGAGCGGCGCCGGTCGTCGAAGCCGCCCGGACGGCCGCGGCGGCCGATCCGGGTGCCGGTGCTGTGGTGGATCCGCAGCTCCTCCGGGAAGCCGGGCTCGCGTTCGACGTTGGGCAGCGGGTCGCGGAGGTGGACCACGGCGGCGTCGGCCAGGGTAGGGACCAGCACTCGGCCGATGTTGCGCAGCGTCGCGGCCAGGTCGAGGGCGCTGTTGATCCGCCGGGTCGCCGAGTCGAGGTACGCGAGGCGGTCCGCCACGTCGGCGCGCTCCGGCCGCGCGGCCGGCGTCCTCGTCGGGGCCTGCGCCCGGGCCGGGACCTGGCGGCGCTGGCCCGGGACGGCGGGCGGCTGCTCCGCCTCGGTCTTGAGCTGGTCGCGCACGGCTGCCTGTCCTGGATTCTGTGTGGTCGGTGGGTGTTCCGTGGGTGGGTGTTCCGGTCGATCGGTCGGTCAGCCGACGCGTCGACAGCACAGGAACAGCTGTTCCTCCGGCGGCAGCGAGGTACTGGCCGGCGCGTACGGATGCCCCGAACACTCCTCGACGGCGAAGCCGGCCGCGACCAGAACCCGCTCCAGATCCTCCCTCAGATACCCACTGATCCGCAGCTCTCTGCCAAGGAACGGAAGCGGAACGTGATCCAGGTCCGCCTCGACCATACCGAGCGCCAGCAGTCCGCCCGGCCGCAGGAGTTCGTGCAGGCGCCGGAGAACGGTGGGGATCTCGTCCTGCGGCAGCAGGATCAACGAGAAGAAGGCGGTGACGGCGGCGAAGGCGCCGTGGCCGACGGGGCCGAGCCCGGGGGCGTTCCAGACCCGGTCGGCGCGCGCGGTGGCCAGATCGTACAGGTCGATCCGATGGAACACCGGCGGGAACGAGCCGGGGAACGCCGCCCGCCGGGCCAGCGAGAGCATCACGTCGGAGAGGTCCACGCCGGTCACCCGCAGCCCGGCCCCGGTCAGCTGGCGGACGGTCGGCTCGCCGGTGCCGCAGCCCACGTCCAGGACCCGGGCGCCGGGTTCGAGCTCGGCGAGCAGCCGCCGGCCGCAGGCCAGCTGCCCGTCCTTGGCGGGGAACGCCTCGCCGTACCCCGCGCCGATGGTGTCGAAGGCGACCGCCTGCAGGGCCCGGGCCGCGCGGCGCCGTCGTACCTCGGGTTCGTCGTCCCCCGCGTCCTCGCCGACGGGGAACGCGTCCGATATCTGTCCGGTCGTCACGTTGAGAGGCACCCTTCCACCCGTGGCCTCCGGTCGGCTCCTCTGCGGCCCCGCGGGCCGTTGCCGGTGGCGGTGTGTCACGCTCCCCGCAGCACAGAGACGACTGCACCCAGACCCGCTCTGCGGCAGACACTCGTGTGCGTACTGGCATCTGAGAATATGCGTGATCACTGCGTCGTGGGGTCCCTTTCCGGCCAACTCGTCGCGCTTGGGTCGATGTGGCCGGGGTTGCGGAAGCACGACGGTGCGGGCAGGGGTGGTGCGCCGGACCCCGCACGCCGTACGGCGCGCCGGGGTGGCGCCGCTGACCTGCGGTTTCTCCGGTCCGCAGGCAGACTGTCGGTCGTTTATCGAACGTCAATCGGTCCGGTGCACAGTGGAGTCCAGCGCCGGGGAAGCGTTGAGGGCGCTCCCGCAGCCGGGGGGCTGCGGGAGCGCCGACGCGCGGATCGGGGGAGGTTCTCCGTGGGGAGCGGAGGCCTTACGGCGCGGGGGGAGAGAAGGGCTCGGTGTGCTGCTGGGCGATGAGGTCCGCCACGGGGGAGGCCTCTGGCACACCGAGCCGCGTGAAGATCGCGTGCGCCTCCTGGAGGCACGCGAGCCCGCGAGCGGGCTGGGCGAGGGCGAGCAACGCCTCGCCCAGCGCGGCGTTGGCCAGGCCCTGGCAGTAGGCGGAGTCCATCTCCTGGCCGATCGCGAGCGACTCGCCGGCCGCCTCGGCGGCGTCGGCGTGCTGCCCGGCAGCCAGCAGGGCGGAGGCGAGGCGGGCCAGGGTGTAGCCCTCCCAGAGGGGGTTCTGGTGGGACTGGAACAGCTGGTGCGCCTCGCGCAGGTACTCGACGGCTGCTCCCGGCTCATCGGTGGAGGAGAGCACCACGCCCGTTTGGTAGAGGGTGTCGGCGAGGCACGGGCCGTTCCTCGACGTCCGGGCCGTCGTGACCGCTTCGATGACCGAGCGCACCGCCGTTTCGGTGTCGCCCAGCCTCAGTTGCGCCCGGGCCATGTTGCCGAGCAGCCGGGCCTCGTTGATCGGAACGCGCACCACCCGGCTGATGGCGAGGGCCTGCTCGAAGAACGAGATGGCCTCGGCCGGGCGGTTCGTCAGGCTGAGGATGATGCCCAGATCGTTCGTCGTCGCCGACCGAAGAATGGTCATCTCCTCGGCACCCTGAAGGCTCAGGCTGTTCCGGAGCGACCGTTCGGCGCCCTGGAAGTCATTGGTGATCGACTGGAGCGTTCCGAAGGCGAAGTGCACCCGGGCGAGCGCGGCGGAGTCCCCGGAGGCAGCGGCATTCTGTTCGGCGGTCTCCAGGGAGCGGCGCACGCGGGAGCCGTGGGTGGGATCCCCGACCAGGCTGTTCAGGACGATCAGCAGGTCGACGGCCGGTCGCAGGACGAAGCCCGGCCCTCGGACGGCCGCCTCGACCGTGCTGAGCAGGAAGGTGATCTCGGTCCGGAGCCATTGCCGCGCGTCCTGGCTCGTCGGCAGGTCCAGGCCTGAGGAACTCAACGGATTGAGCGGTTCCGGGAGCCGGTCGTCGGGCTCGATGACCTGGGCCGCGTTGCGGACGGTCGGAACGAGCAGGTCGAGCAGTCGCAGCACCGCCCGTTCCTGCTCCGCGGCGTCCCCGATCCGCTCGTTCTGCCGCTGGGCGTACAGCCGGAGCAGGTCGTGGTAGCGGTAGCGGCCCGGGGTGAAGCACTCCAGCATGTTCGCCTCGACCAGCGCCTCCGCGAGGTCTTCGGCGGTGTACTCGTCCACGCCGAGCAGCGCCGCGGCGGCCGCCAGCGGGACGTCGGGGGAGTCGATCAGGGCGAGGAGTCGAAAGGCGCGGGCCTCGTCGGTGGACAGCTGTCCGTAGCCGAGCCCGATGGTGGTCTCCACGGCGAGGTTGCCGAGTTGGAGTTCGTCCAGCCGTCGGCGCTGGTCCGCTAACCGGCGGGCCAGGTCGGAGACGCTCCAGCGCGGTCGGCTGGCCAGCCGGGCGGCGGCGATGCGGACGGCGAGCGGCAGGAAGCCACAGGCGGCGACCACCTTCATGGCCGCTTCAGGCTCGGCGGCGACCCGCTGCTCGCCGACGATGGCCGAGAAGAGCGCCAGCGCCTCGTCCGGGGTCAGCTCCTCCACGTCGAACAGCTGGGCGCCCGGGATGCCGGCCAGCCGGGAGCGACTGGTGGCGAGGACGGCGCAGCCGGAGACGCCGGGGATCAGCGGTCGGATCTGGTCGGCGTCCCGCGCGTTGTCGAGCAGGATGAGCATCCGCCGGTTGGCGAGCAGCGAGCGGTAGAGGGCGGCGCGCTGTTCGAGCGAGTCGGGGTTCTCGGTGACACCGAGGGCGTGCAGGAAGTCGCCGAGGACGACGACCGGGTCGGCGGGCGAGGCGCCGGCCCCGCGCAGGTCGACGTACAGCTGGCCGTCCGGGAACTCGGCGCGGACGCGGTGGGCGACGTGCACCGCGAGGGTGGTCTTGCCGACGCCGCCGATTCCGGCCAGGGAGGTGACCACCACGGCCTGGCCGGTGGCGTTCATCAGGACGGTGGAGAGGTCGCCCACCAGTTCCGTTCGACCGCTGAAGTCAGAGACGTCAGCGGGCAGTTGAGCCGGAGCCGGCGGAGCGGCCGGACCCTCCTCGCGGGGCGCGGGGGCGGGTGCGGCCGGAAGGACGAGATCGGGATCGGCCGCCAGGATGCGGGTGTGGATCGCGGACAGGCCCGCACCCGGCTCGACCCCGAGCTCCTCGATCAGCAGCTTGCGGGTGTCGGTGTAGACGCCGAGCGCCTCGGCCTGGCGCCCGCAGCGGTACAGCGCCAGCATCAGCAGCTCGCGCAGTCGCTCGCGCAGCGGGTGTTCGGCCGTCAGGGTGTTGAGCTCGCCGACGATCTCCGCGTGCAGGCCGATGTCGAGGGCGACGGTGCACAGCTCCTCCGAGGCCGCCACCTGGCGTTCTCCCAGTCGCAGCCGCTGGGCGTCGGCGTAGGGGCCCGGAATGCCGGTGAGGGGTCGGCCGCTGAACAGGGCCAGCGCCTGCGACAGCAACCGGTGCGCTTCGTGCTTGTCGCCCGTCGTGCGGGCGGCCGAGGCTTCGGAGGAGAGCCGCTCGAAGACCGTCAGGTCGAGCGCCTCGCCCGGGACGCGCAGCGCGTAGCCGTCGGCGACCGAGACCAGGAGTTCGGCGGGGCGGCGCACCTCCCGCCGGGGCTCGATGACGGAGCGCAGGCGCGAGATGTAGGTGCGGAGCGCGGCCACGGCCTGGGCCGGAGGCCGGTCGCCCCAGAGGGAGTCGACCAGGTCCTGGGTGGTGACCGGACGGCCGGAGTGCAGCAGAAGGGTGGTCAGAACCGCCTGCTGCTGGGGGGAGCCGAGGGAGAGGGGCTTTCCGTCGAGCCAGGCCTGAACCGGACCGAGGACTTGGAAGCGCAGCGCAGGGCCCTGCGGCGTCTCCCGAAACTCCATGAAGTCCCCCGATGGCCTGTGGTGTCGATTCCGTGAAAGGGCGCTCGGCGGTCCGCCGCGGTGCTTCAGCTTAGGCGGGCGCCTGACTCTGCCGGACAGCGCCGCAAGTCGCACGATGTTTATCGGACATTTAATCAACCCTACGATACTGTCCCGGCGCCCGCGCCACGGAGGTCGGGCTGGACACAATTGATGACCGAAAGGCGGCCGCCCAATGGCCAACGACCAGAGCGAGACCCCGGCGGCGTCGACGCCCGAGAACGGGACGAAGACCGACGCCCCGGCAGCCGCTGTGGAGGCGGGCAAGGCTGTCGAGGGCGCGGTGGCCGCGTCCTCGAACCCGACCGAGTACACCGCGCCGACGGACGCGCAGAAGAACACGATCGAGAACGACTTCTTCGGTGACGAGGCCGACCACGTGGTGGAGCCCGCCACGCCGGCCACCGACAAGTCGGGCGAGGTCTACGAGCCGGAGGGCATGATCTCCGGCCACCCGTAACCCGCGCGGTCCGAGTGCCCCCGTGCCCCCGTCCGGGCGCGGGGGCGCTGTCGGATATGTGCACGCCAGTTCGTGCGCCGGTGCGCTGGTGGCCGATTCCCGTTCCCGGTGCACGCATGGTGACCGGCGTCATCCGTAACGTGCCCGGCGGTGTGCGTGGGGCGTTCCGGAATTCCGGATTCACCGGCGGGATAGCAGGGTCCGGAATGTAACTGTTCGCGGGGATTTCGCCGGAATTACCGGAGGCGAAGTCATTCAGCCGAATCGAGGGGCCCGGGAACGGGCGAGACGTGGTGCGGTTCGGCGGCCCATTCGAGGCCGCCGCCCTCGGGGCGCAGGTAGTGCTCGCCGCCGATGGTGTCCATGTAGATGCCGGTGCGTCCGGTCCTCCGGTCGAGGACGAGTTCACCCACGTGCGGTCGGTAGGCCGGGGCGTTGCGCTGTCGGATGCTCACCGCTGTGCTCCTCGCTCGGTAGGCGACTGGCCAGCATCTCTAGAGAAGCTAATATCTCTAGAGATGTCAACGGTCGTATCGGCTTACTAGCGGCCGCGGGCGCGCCTACGATTTGTCCGAGGCAGAGGGAGCGGCGATGACCGGCAGCAGTGGCGACAAGCAGCCCAAGTACCAGCGGATCGCCGACGCGCTGAAGGCGGCCATCGACACCGGCCGGTACCGCGCGGGCGACCGCCTGCCCGGCGAGAACGACCTCATGGACGAGTACGGCGTGGCCCGGATGACCGCCCGCCAGGCGCTGGGCGTGCTGCAGAGCGAGGGCATCGCCGAGGCGCGCCGCGGCGCCGGGGTGTTCGTGCGGGACTTCCGGCCGCTGCGCCGGCGCGGCATCCAGCGGCTGGCGCAGGGGCAGTGGGGGTCCGGCCGGTCGATATGGTCGGCCGACATCGACAACCGCAGCCTGGTGGTCGACCAGGTGTCCGTCACCGAGCGGGGCGCGCCCGAGCACGTCTCCCGGGTGCTCGGCGTGGACCCGGGTGCCGCGATGTGCGTACGGAACCGCCGCTTCGTGCTGGACGGCAAGCCGGTGCTGCTCTCCACCTCCTACCTGCCCGCCGGTCTGGTCGCCGGTACCGCGATCACCCGCGAGGACACCGGCCCCGGCGGCACCTACGCCCGGCTGGCCGAGATCGGCGCCAAGCCCGTGCACTTCCGCGAGGAGGTCCGCTCCCGGATGCCCAGCGGGGAGGAGTCCACCCGCCTGGAGCTGTCCGCCGGCACCCCGGTGATCCTGATCTGCCGCACCGCCTTCGCCGACGAGGGCCAGGTGGTCGAGCTCAACGAGATGATCCTGGACGCCGCCTCCTACGTCCTGGAGTACGACTTCGACGCGTGAGCGCGTGCCGCCCGGCTGCTGCTACTGGTAGTGGTAGCGGGCCTTGAGGACCTTCACTTCCTTCTCGTCGGCCCGGTACACCAGTCGGTGCTCGTCATCGATCCGGCGGGACCAGTAGCCGGCCAGGTCGCCCTTCAGCGGTTCGGGCTTCCCGATGCCACCGAACGGGTCGCGCTGGATCTCGCCGACGAGGCGGGTGATCCGCTGGGCCATCCTCCGGTTCGACGCGAGCCAGAACAGGAAGTCCTCCCAGGCGTCCGGGTCGAAGTGGACGCTCCTCACACCTCTCCTGCCAGGGATTCCAGCTCCTCCATGGTCCGGCTGACGCCGGCCTGACCGGCCCGATCGCGGGCGACGGCCTCCATGAGCCGCTGGGCGTTGGCAGGTGAGCGCAGGAGGTGGATCGTCTCCTGCCACGAGTCGTAGTCCTCGGCGGACATGAGGACCGCGTCCCCGCTCTTCGAGGTGATCCTTATGGGGGCGTGGTCGTCGTTGACCTTCTTGATCAACGGGAAGAGCTGCGTGCGGGCCTCGCTTGCGCTGATCGCCACCGTCGTGCCTCCATCTGCGTACCGTGTCCCCGTACCGTGATGGTACGAGTTCTCCGTACCACGTGCCACGAGAAGACCGCCCCGGTCGCAGGGCGGCCGGGGCGGTCCGGGGGCGTGCGGGGTCATTCCCCGGGCGTGCGGGCTACTCCTTCGAGCGGACCCGCAGGTTGGTGATCAGCGGGCCCTCCGTGGTCTCGCGGAAGAAGTCGTTGCCCTTGTCGTCCACCACGATGAACGCCGGGAAGTCCTCGACCTCGATGCGCCAGACGGCCTCCATGCCGAGCTCGGCGTACTCCAGCACCTCGACCTTCTTGATGCAGTCCTGGGCGAGGCGGGCCGCCGGGCCGCCGATGGAGCCGAGGTAGAAGCCGCCGTGCTCGGCGCAGGCGTCGGTGACCTGCTTGCTGCGGTTGCCCTTGGCGAGCATGACCATCGAGCCGCCGGCCGCCTGGAACTGGTCGACGTAGGAGTCCATCCGGCCGGCCGTGGTGGGGCCGAAGGAGCCGGAGGCGTAGCCCTCGGGGGTCTTGGCCGGGCCCGCGTAGTAGACCGGGTGGTCCTGCAGGTACTTGGGCATGCCCTCGCCGGCGTCCAGGCGCTCCTTGATCTTGGCGTGGGCGATGTCGCGGGCGACGACCAGGGTGCCGGTGAGCGAGAGGCGGGTCTTCACCGGGTACTTGGAGAGCTCGGCGCGGATCGCGGACATCGGCTGGTCGAGGTCGATGCGCACCACGTCGTCGTCGAGGTGTTCGTCGGTGGTGTCCGGCAGGTACTTCGCCGGGTCGGTCTCCAGCTGCTCCAGGAAGACGCCCTCGGCGGTGATCTTGCCCAGCGCCTGGCGGTCGGCGGAGCAGGAGACGGCCATGGCGACCGGCAGCGAGGCGCCGTGACGCGGCAGGCGCACCACGCGCACGTCGTGGCAGAAGTACTTGCCGCCGAACTGGGCGCCGATGCCGATCTTCTGGGTCAGCTCGGTGACCTTGGCCTCCAGCTCCAGGTCGCGGAAGCCGTGGCCGGTCTTGGCGTTGCCCGAGGTCGGCAGGTTGTCCAGGTAGTGCGCCGAGGCGTACTTGGCGGTCTTCAGCGCGAACTCGGCGCTGGTGCCGCCGATCACGATGGCCAGGTGGTACGGCGGGCAGGCCGCGGTGCCGAGCGAGCGGATCTTCTGCTCCAGGAACGAGAGCATGCTCGCCTCGTTCAGGATGGCCTTGGTCTCCTGGTACAGGTACGACTTGTTGGCGGAGCCGCCGCCCTTGGCCATGAAGAGGAACTTGTACGCGTCGCCGTCGGTGGCGTACAGCTCGATCTGGGCCGGCAGGTTGTTGCCGGTGTTCTTCTCGTCCCACATGGTCACCGGGGCCATCTGGGAGTAGCGCAGGTTGAGCTTGGTGTACGCGTCGTACACGCCGCGCGCGATGGCGGACTCGTCGCCGCCCCGGGTGAGCACGTTCTGGCCGCGCTTGCCCATGACGATCGCGGTGCCGGTGTCCTGGCACATCGGGAGGATGCCGCCGGCCGAGATGTTGACGTTCTTCAGCAGGTCGAGCGCGACGAAGCGGTCGTTGGGGCTGGCCTCCGGGTCGTCCAGGATGCGGCGCAGCTGGGCGAGGTGGGCGGGGCGCAGGTAGTGCGAGATGTCGTGCATCGCCTCGGCCGTCAGCAGCCGCAGGGCCTCGGGCTCGACCTGGAGGAAGGTGCGACCGCCCGCCTCGACGGTGGAGACACCCTCGGAGGTGAGCTTGCGGTACGGGGTCGGGTCAGCGCCCAGGGGGAGCAGGTCGCTGTACTCGAAGTCTGGCGTGGGAGCCATCGGGGCGGTCCTTAGCTATCCAGTGGTCCGGCTGCGTCGGCGAAGCACCATCCAGGGTAGGACCCGGCCGGAGCCGTCCTGCGGACAGGTCAGCCTTGCGTGACCGGGCTCACTCGGGCAGTAGTGCGAGCGACTAGGCTGGCCCCCGTGGACAACTCGCCGTCGCACGACGATCCGGGGCAGCCGGTGCCGGCGCCCGTACCGATGACCAAGTCCGAACTCAAGCCCGAACCAAGGCCGGAGGCGAAGCCCGGGGCCAAGCCGCAGCCGTCGCACGCGCCGGCGGCGCAGGCGGAGATGCGCGTCTCGGACGCCGACCGCGAGAAGATCGCGGAGCTGCTGCGCGACGCCTACGCCGAGGGGCGCCTGGACGCGGACGAGCACGCGGAGCGCATCGAGGCCGCGTACGCCGCCAAGACCTTCGGCGACCTGGCGCCGCTGACCCGGGACCTGCCGGCCCGGCCGCTGTCCTTCGAGAAGCAGCCGCTGGGTGCGGCGGCCCCGACGCCCCAGCCGCCCGCACGGCAGGAGTCGCCGGCGGTGGTGGCGATCTTCGGCGGCGCGTCCCGGAAGGGCCGCTGGCGGGTGGGTTCGCACCTGAAGGCCTTCGCCGCGTTCGGCGGGGTGGAGATCGACCTGAGCGACGCGGTCTTCGAGTCGCCCGAGGTCGAGATCGTGGTGATGGCGATGTTCGGCGGGGTCGAGGTCCGGGTGCCGGAGAACGTCAGCCTGCAGGGCGGCGGGGTCGGCCTGTTCGGCGGCTTCGACGTCCGCGAGCAGACCGCTGCGGACCCGTACGCTCCGGTCGTCCGGGTCAAGGGCCTTGCGATGTTCGGCGGTTGCACCGCCAAGCCGCGCCGGGGCAAGAAGCTCAAGGAGTGGGTTCGCCGCCAACTCGGCACCGAGTAAACCCTGTTGACCAGCACAGCGCCCGACCGGGAGCCAACTCCCGGTCGGGCACTTGACGTTGTGGCCGGTGCACTCCGTAGTCGATTGCGTGCAGTGTGCATGAATCGCGGCCGGGCGGGGTAGTTCCTTCCGCACATCGCTTCTTGTACGGCTGCGCACCGGAGGCGGCCGAGCGGCCGTTCCGGGGGTTGGACAGCGGGGGCTCGCAGCCGGGCAGGGGAGCGGGGTTCCCCGTGTCCGAGAGCCTCGTCAGGAGTACGGCCGTGCTGCATCCGATCGAGTCCCGCACCACCTCGCCAGTCGCCGCCGCGCAGCTGCTGGAGCGCCGGCCCGGCGTCCGCCCGCAGCCGCAGCCCCCGGGCGGCCCGACGGGTGCCCCCGCGGGCGAGGACGACCCCTGGCACACCGGCGCGGCGTGCCGGCGGGACGAGGTGGGGCTGTTCTTCGCGCCCTCCAAGGAGCCCACGGCGGCCCGGCTGTCCCGCGAGGAGCAGGCCAAGCAGGTCTGTGCCCGCTGCCCGGTGCTGCTGGAGTGCCGCGAGCACGCGCTGGCCCAGCCGGAGCCGTACGGCGTCTGGGGCGGGCTGACGGCCGCCGAGCGGCGGGTGGTGCTGGCCCGGCGGCGGCGCCGGGACGGCGAGCTGCGCGAGGCGGCCCGGGTGACGGCGGCCGCCGGGCGCCGGATAGCCGGGTGACGGCGGGCCGAAGACCCGGGAGTCGGGCGCCGCGGGGCCGGGGGCCAGGGGCCGGACGTGCCGCGGCCCCGGCGGAGGGGGATTCCGCCGGGGCCGCTGCCTGCTGTCCGCAGAACGCGCCGTTTCCGGTTCGTCAGTTGGCGCGGTCGAAGTCGATCGCGCTGTAGGCCCGCAGCTTCGAGAGCTTGTGGGTGGAGTTGATCTCGCGGATGGTCCCGCTCTTGGAACGCATCACCAGCGAGCTGGTGGTGGCGGTCTCCGAACGGTAGTGCACACCGCGCAGCAGTTCGCCGTCGGTGATGCCGGTGGCGACGAAGAACACGTTCTCGCCGCTGACCAGGTCGTCGGTGGTGAGCACCCGGTCCAGGTCGTGGCCGGCGTCCAGGGCCTTCTGCCGCTCGGCGTCGTCCTTGGGCCACAGCCGGCCCTGGATCACGCCGCCCATGCACTTCATCGCGCAGGCCGCGATGATGCCCTCCGGGGTGCCGCCGACGCCCATCAGCAGGTCGACGCCGGTGCCCTCGCGGGCGGCCATGATGGCGCCGGCCACGTCGCCGTCGGAGATGAACTTGATCCGGGCGCCCGCCTCGCGGATCTCCCGGACCAGGCCGTCGTGGCGCGGGCGGTCGAGCACGACGACGGTGACGTCCTCGACGGCGCTGCCCTTGGCCTTGGCGACCCGGCGGATGTTCACCGCCGCCGGGGCGGTGATGTCGACGAACTCGGCGGCCTCCGGGCCGGCCACCAGCTTGTCCATGTAGAACACGGCGCTGGGGTCGAACATGGTGCCGCGGTCGGCCACGGCCAGCACGGCCACGGCGTTGTTCATGCCCTTGGCGGTGAGGGTGGTGCCGTCCACCGGGTCCACCGCGACGTCGCACTCGGCACCGGTGCCGTCGCCGACCCGCTCGCCGTTGTAGAGCATCGGGGCTTCGTCCTTCTCGCCCTCGCCGATGACGACGACGCCGTTCATCGAGACGGTCGAGACGAGGGTGCGCATCGCCTTGACGGCCGCGCCGTCCGCGCCGTTCTTGTCGCCACGGCCGACCCACCGGCCGGCGGCCATCGCGGCCGCCTCGGTGACCCGGACAAGTTCGAGCGCGAGGTTCCGGTCCGGAGCCTCGGGCGCGACCTCCAGGGCGCTGGGAAGGTGGTGCGGGTACTGCGTGGTCATCGTCGTTACCTCTCTGTACGCGACGGCCAGTGAGCGCCCGACTACTGCCTGGTCGAACGCCGTGGTGAGGGTTCTGCGATCGTATCTGCCCACGAGATGACTGTCTGTGGCGCGGGTCGCCATGCTCAGGCGAAAACCACCGCTTCGTCCCGGTTCACCCGTACGTGGGCACCCCGGGTGGCCGTGCCGTTGTGTGGATGAGTCACCATGTGGGGGTGGCTGCAGAGAGCAAGGGCATGAGGGGTCGCCAGACCGTACGGGACATGGTCCTGTCGATGGTGGCGGTCGGTTTCGTCGTCTGGATCGGGTACCTCTTCCTCCCGCACGACGCCGACGGCGATCCGGTGCACGTGGTCGAGTACAAGGTGGCCGCGGCCACCGCCAAGCGTGCCGCGCCGTACCCGCTGCTCTCCCCGGACGGGCTGTCCGACAAGTGGCGGGCCACCTCGGTCAGCTACCGCTCGGCCGACCAGAGCAACGGCAAGGGCAACGCCTGGCACCTGGGCTTCGTGACGCCGTCCGGCCAGTACGCGGCGGTCGAGCAGAGCGACGCGCCGCGCGACTCGCTGCTCGCCGACAAGGTCCGCGGCGGCAAGCCGGACGGCACCTCCGACGTGGACGGCCACACCTGGGACCGGGTCCAGGGCGAGAAGGCCCGCGCGCTGACCGCGCAGACCGGCTCCGGGACGACCGTGCTCACCGGCACCGCCTCCTACGAGGAGCTGGCCGAGCTGGCGCAGGCGCTCAAGTAGCGCCGCCCCGCACCCGAACGCCGAAGGGCCCCGCACCGGACGAACCGGTGCGGGGCCCTTTCGCGCGGGCCGGTCAGACCGTGGTGACGACCTCGTCGTACGCCAGGCGCGGCGAACGCGGGAACCAGGCGTCCTCGCCCGGCTTGCCGATGTTGACCACGGCCAGCACCGAGTGCTCGCCGTCGCCGAAGAACTCCTTGTTGATGCCCTCGGCGTCGAAGCCGGTCATCGGGCCCGCGGCAAGGCCGGCGGCGCGCACGCCGATGATGAAGTAGGCGGCCTGCAGGGCGCCGTTCAGCGTGGCGGACTGCTCGCGGACGCTGCGCTCCGAGAAGAACATGTCCTTGGCCTGCGGGAAGTGCGGCAGCTGGGTCGGCAGCTCCTCGTGGAACTCGTTGTCCACGGCGAGGACGGCGACCAGCGGGGCGGCGGCGGTCTTGGCCTTGTTGCCGTCCGCCATGTGCTGGACGAGGCGCTCGCGGCCCTCGGCCGAGCGGACCAGGACGACGCGCAGCGGCTGCTGGTTGAACGCGGTCGGGCCGAACTTGACCAGGTCGTAGATGGCCTGGACCTGCTCCTCGGAGACCGGCTCGTCGGTGAAGGTGTTCGCGGTGCGCGCCTCGCGGAACAGCAGGTCCTGAGCGGCGGCGTCGAGTACCAGGGCGTCGGTGGTCATGCTTCTGCACCTCATGCGGGAGGGGGTTCGTCGGTGTGACCGGCCGTGGCCGATCAGTTCCTCCAACATAGGTGAATCTTCAACGATTCCCCAAGTCGATGTGATCCACCTCACGCCCTCCGCCGGGTCGCGCCCGCCCCGGCCGCCTCACTCGCCGCCCGGGGCCCCGCCGTCCTCGGCCGCCAGAGCGGCGTCCAGCCGGGCCCGGGCGCCGTCCAGCCAGCGCTGGCACACCTTGGCCAGCTGCTCGCCGCGCTCCCACAGGGCCAGCGACTCCTCCAGCGACGTGCCGCCGTTCTCCAGCTGCCGGACCACGTCCAGCAGCGCGTCCCGGGCGTGCTCGTAGCCCAGCGCGTCGTCCGGGTTCGGGGCCGCCGCCGCGTCCTGCTGCTCCTGCTGCTCCTGCTGCTCTGCCATGCGTGCCAGCGTAGGGGGTGGGACGGACACCGCTAGTCCTCCTCGGCCACGGTGACCGGGAAGCCGCCGCCCGCGACCCGGGCGTGCAGCCCCTCGCCGGGCGCGACCTGGGCCGGGTCGGTCACCACCGTGCCGTCCGTCCGCTGGAGCACCGCGTAGCCGCGCTCCAGGGTGGCCGCCGGGGAGAGCGCGACCACCCGGGCCAGGGTGTGCCCGAGGTCGCTCTGTGCGTGGTCCAGCCGGTGCCGCAGGGTGCGCCGGGCCCGCTCCAGCAGGCCCTCCACCTCCTGGCCGCGTCCGTCCAGCATCCGGTGCGGGGCGGCCAGCGACGGGCGGCTGCGCAGCCCGTCCAGCCCGTGCTGCTCGCGCTCGACCCGGGCCAGCACGTGCCGGCGGGCGCGGTCGCGCAGCTGGCGGACCTTGGCCAGCTCCTCGCCGACGTCCGGAACCACCCGTTTGGCGGCATCGGTCGGCGTGGAGGCGCGCAGGTCGGCGACGAAGTCCAGCAGCGGCTGGTCGGGCTCGTGCCCGATCGCGCTGACCACCGGCGTACGGGCGGCCGCGACCAGCCGCACCAGGCCCTCGTCCGAGAACGGCAGCAGGTCCTCCACGCTGCCGCCGCCCCGGGCCACGATGATCACGTCCACCTCGGGGTGCTCGTCCAGCTCCCGCACCGCCGCGCTCACCCGCTCCACCGCGCTGACCCCCTGCACCGGGACGTTGCGCACCTCGAAGCGGACGGCCGGCCAGCGCCGCCGGGCGTTCTCCAGCACGTCCCGCTCGGCCGCCGAGCCGCGCCCGGTGACCAGCCCGACGCACTGCGGCAGGAACGGCAGCGGCCGCTTGCGCTCGGCCGCGAACAGCCCCTCCCCGGCGAGTCGCCGCTTCAGCTGCTCCAGCCGCGCCAGCAGCTCGCCCAGGCCCACCGGCCGGATCTCCGAGGCGCGCATCGACAGCTGCCCGCGCGCCGCGTACCACTCTGGCTTGGCGTGCACGACGACCCGCGCGCCCTCCTGCACGACGTCCGCGACCTGGTCGAACACCGAGCGGAAGCAGGTCACCGTGAGCGACACGTCCGCCTGCGGGTCCCGCAGGGTCAGGAACACCACGCCCGCCCCGGGGCGGCGGCTGAGCTGGGTGATCTGCCCCTCCACCCACACCGCGCCGAGCCGGTCGATCCAGCCGCCGATCAGCGCGGAGACCTTGCCGACCGGGAGCGGGGCTTCGGGGGAGCTGGTGTTGGCCATGGGACGAGGCTAGCGGCGCCTGCCGACACTGCCCGGCGAACCCTGCACTCCGAGCACCACCAGGCCGACGGCCAGCCAGACCAGCCCGACCAGCTGGGCGGTGGCCGAGGCCTCGTAGACCACCGCGCCGATCACGGCGATCCCCAGCAGCGGGACGACGAGGTGCCGCAGCCGGTCCCGCGAGCCGTGCTGCACGGTGTACCAGCCGATCACCGAGGCCTGCAGCAGTGCGAAGGCGGTCAGCGCGCCCACGTTCACCACCGAGGTCAGCCGGTCCAGGCCGTCGTCCCGGTTCGCCGCCCAGACCGCCGCCGCCATCGTGATCACCGCGGCGGCGAGCAGCGCCCGGCGCGGCACCGCACTGGCCGGGTCGACCGAGCCGAGCACGCGCGGCAGCCGTCCGTCCCGGGCCATCGCGAAGACCAGCCGCCCGGCCGCGGCCTGCCCGGCCAGGGCCGCGAAGGCCGCGCCGATCGCCTTGCTCGCCGCCACCAGCACGTGCAGCCAGTGCCCGATGCCGCTCTCCACCGTGTCGTAGAAGGCCGAGCCCTGCGCCACCGGATCGGCCGCCAGCTGCCGCGGACCCAGCGGCTCCAGCAGCGCCGCCAGGTAGGTCTGCGTCACGAACAGCACCCCGGCCAGCGCCAGGCACCAGAGCAGCGCCCGGGCGACCGCCTCCGAGGCGCCGACCGCCTCCTCCACGAAGGTCGCGATCGCGTCGAAGCCCAGGTAGGAGAGCACCGCGACGGACACCGCCGCGACCACGGCGGTCGACGAGAAGCCGCCGACGGCGGTGAACGGGGTGTCCCAGCCCCGCCGGGCGCCGTCCTGGGCCAGTGCCACCACGGCCGCGACCACGAACACCAGCAGCACCGCGATCTCCATCGCGAGCACCGCGAAGCCGACCGCCGCCGCCGTCCGCACCCCGACCAGGTTGAGCGCGGTGGTCACCACGACCGCGATCGCCGTCCACACCCAGCGCGAGACGCCCGGCACCAGCGAGTGCAGCGCGATCCCGGAGAACAGGTAGGCCACCGCCGGGATCAGCAGGTAGTCGAGCATCGCCATCCACCCGGCGATGAACCCCGGCCCATCGCCCAGCCCGGCCCGGGCGTAGGCGAACACCGACCCGGTCTGCGGCACCGCGCGCACCATCTGGGCGTACGAGAAGGCGGTGAATCCCATCGCCACCGTGGCGACCAGGTACACCGTGGCGACGGCCCCGTGGCTCTTGGCGTCCAGCACGCCGAACACGCCGACCGGGGCCATTGGGGCGATGAACAGCAGCCCGTAGACCATCAGATCGCGGACGCCCAGGCTGCGGCGCAGGCCGCTCGGCGTCGCCTGCTCGCTCGCAGAGCTCATAGACACCACATTTGAGCACTTGTGATCGGGTCTGTACGGAAAATGCCCGTTGTCGGCGCGGCTCCCCGCCCCGGGCGGCGCCGCCCGCTGCCGCCCGTACGATGGAGCCATGTCCAACACCGCGCCGCGCCGTGTCCTGCTCGCCGCCCCCCGGGGCTACTGCGCGGGCGTCGACCGCGCCGTGATCGCCGTGGAGAAGGCCCTGGAGCAGTACGGGGCGCCGATCTACGTCCGCAAGCAGATCGTCCACAACAAGTACGTGGTGCAGACCCTGGAGAAGAAGGGCGCGATCTTCGTCGACGAGACGGAGGAGGTGCCCGAGGGCTCGATCGTGGTCTTCTCCGCGCACGGCGTCGCGCCGTCCGTCCACGACGAGGCGCGTGCCGGCAGGCTCGCCACCATCGACGCCACCTGCCCCCTGGTGACCAAGGTGCACAAGGAGGCCGTGCGCTTCGCCGACGAGGGCTTCGACATCCTGCTGGTGGGCCACGAGGGCCACGAGGAGGTCATCGGCACCATGGGCGAGGCCCCGGACCGGATCCACCTGGTGGACGGTGCCGAGGACGTCGCCAACGTGCAGGTCCGGGACGAGTCCCGGGTCGTCTGGCTGTCCCAGACCACCCTGTCGGTGGACGAGACCATGGCCACCGTCGGCGAGCTGAAGAAGCGCTTCCCGGCGCTGGTCAGCCCGCCCAGCGACGACATCTGCTACGCGACCCAGAACCGCCAGGTCGCGGTCAAGCAGATGGCCCCCGAGACCGACCTGCTGATCGTGGTCGGCTCCAAGAACTCCTCCAACTCGGTCCGCCTGGTCGAGGTCGGCCTGGAGTACGGCGCCAAGGCCGCCCACCTGGTGGACTTCGCCGAGGAGATCCGCGAGGAGTGGCTGGAGGGCGTCGGCACCGTCGGCCTGACCAGCGGCGCCTCCGTCCCGGAGATCCTGGTCGAGGGCGTGCTCGAATTCCTGGCCGCGCGCGGTTACGACACGGTCGAGACCGTCAAGACCGCCGAGGAGCACCTGACCTTCTCGCTGCCCAAGGAGCTGCGCCGCGACCTGCGCGCCGAGGCGGCCGGCAAGCTCTGACGCTTCCGGAGGACCCGGCACCCCCTCGCGGGGTGCCGGGTCCTTTGCTGTGCGGCCTGCCTGTTGCGTCCTGCTCTCCGCGGTGCCGGTCTCCGCCGCTCTTTGCGGTGCGGGCCCGTGCGCGCTCTCGTAGCTTTGTTCACAGGCTGTGGACAAGCGGGTCCGCGGCGACAGCGGAGGGTGGACGTGATGACGGCGGTATTCGGCGTGGACATCGGCGGCTCGGGCATCAAGGGCGCACCGGTCGACCTCGCCCGGGGCGCGCTCGCCGAGGAGCGGTACAAGGTGCTCACCCCGCAGCCGTCCGCCCCCGAAGCCGTGGTCGCCGCCGTGTGCGAGGTGGTACGCCACTTCGACCACCGGGGCCCGGTCGGGCTGACCTTCCCCGGCGTGGTGGTCGACGGCCGGACCAGGACGGCGGCCAACGTGGACAAGGGCTGGATCGGCGTGGACGCCGAGGGCCTGTTCCGCGAGGCGCTGGACCTGCCGGCGACCGTCCTCAACGACGCCGACGCGGCCGGCCTCGCCGAGACCACGCACGGCGCGGGCCGCGGGCGCTCCGGCGTCGTCATGGTGCTCACCTTCGGCACCGGCATCGGCAGCGCGCTCTTCGTGGACGGCGCGCTGGTGCCCAACACCGAGCTGGGCCACCTCGAACTGCGCGGCAAGGACGCCGAGCGGCGGGCCTCCTCGGCCGCCAAGGAGCGGCACGGGCTGAACTGGGCGCAGTGGGCCGGGCGGGTCGACGAGTACCTGGACCTGGTGGAGATGCTGTTCTCGCCGCAGCTGATCGTGATCGGCGGCGGGGTGAGCCGCAAGCACGAGAAGTTCCTGCCGCTGCTGAAGGAGCGCGAGGCGGGGGTGGTGCCCGCGGAGCTGCGCAACGACGCGGGCATCGTCGGGGCCGCGATGGCGGCGGCCCGCGCGGCGGGCTGAGGCCCGCGCCGGGTGGTCCGGCCGGTCGGCTGAGGCCGGTTCAATGCGACCGCCGGAACGGCCGCTCCCGCCCCGGGGTCGGCGGGAGCGGGTTCAGCGGGAGCGGTGGAACCGGCGCTGGGCGACGAAGCGCGCGAGCACGATCAGCGCGGCGAGCCCGGTGCCGGAGAACAGCCAGCCGGCCCGCAGGGCCAGCCCGGTCGCGAGCGAGACCACCTGGGCGGTGACGCCCGAGGAGCCGACCGGTGCGAGCAGCAGCAGGGCCGCGGCGAAGGCGATCGGCCCGCTGATCGGCGCGGCCAGCAGGTCGACGTAGCGGACCCGGACGGCCAGCTGGAAGCAGACCACCAGGTAGCCGAGGCCGAACAGCCAGCCGAGGTCGCCGAAGAGCAGCCGGTCCAGGCCCGCCACCGCCAGCGTGGCCAGGACGGCGACCACCCCGGCGCCGATGGCCGTCAGCCGGGTCGGCCGACCGGTCCGGCGCCGCCCGTACGGCTGCTCGTCGCCGCGCCCGCGCAGCGGCAGCCGCAGCCGCGGGCCGGCCGGGCGGGCGGGTCCGGAGGGGCCGGTCACCGGCCGTAGTCGGGAGGCGGGGGCGGACCCGGCCGTCTCGGGAGCCCGGCCTGGACCGGGGACGGAGGCTGCGGCCGCGCCGTTCGGCGGACGGCGTCTGGGCCCTGGCGGCTGGGTTCGGATGCGCTGCTCCACCCGCCCAACGTACGGTCCGATCATCGCCACACTGTGTAATGGACCGTTCAGGTCTTGCCCCGTGTCTCCGGATGGCTTAGTCATGTGATCGTCGATCGGGCGGCTGACCTGCCAGGCCGAGCCGACACATCATGATCATCGGATCGTCCCACGGGGGTTCACATGACCGGTTTCACGTTCGAACGGCTCGACCACGTCCAGCTCGACATCCCGGCCGGCGCCGAGGACGAGTGCCGCGCGTTCTGGTCCGGCGTGCTCGGCATGACCGAGCTGGAGAAGCCGCCGGTGCTCGCCGCCCGCGGCGGCTGCTGGTTCCGCGGCGGTGGCGTCGAGGTGCACCTGGGCGTGACCCCGGACTTCCGCCCGTCCCGCAAGGGGCACCCCGGGATCCTGGTGAACTCGCTGGACGCACTGGCCGAGCGCCTCGCCGCGCACGGCCACGAGGTGCTCTGGGACGACAACCTGCCCGGCCACCGGCGCTTCCACAGCGCCGACACGCTGGGCAACCGGCTGGAGTTCCTGGAGCCCCGGGCGGCGTCGACCGAGGCGTGAGGCAGCGCGGGCGCTGCCCGTAGACTTGGGGGTCGGCCCGTACGGTGCCGACCCAACTCCTCCAAGCCCACGGGACTGCGCTTCATGTCGCTCACGATCGGAATCGTCGGCCTGCCGAACGTCGGCAAGTCGACCCTGTTCAACGCCCTGACCAAGAACGACGTGCTGGCGGCCAACTACCCGTTCGCCACCATCGAGCCGAACGTGGGCGTGGTCGGCGTCCCGGACGAGCGGCTGGCCAAGCTCGCCGAGATCTTCGGCTCCCAGCGCATCCTCCCGGCGACCGTCGACTTCGTCGACATCGCCGGCATCGTGCGCGGCGCGAGCGAGGGCGAGGGCCTGGGCAACAAGTTCCTCGCCAACATCCGCGAGTCGGACGCGATCTGCCAGGTCGTGCGCGCCTTCACCGACCCGGACGTGGTGCACGTGGACGGCAAGGTGTCGCCCAAGGACGACATCGAGACCATCCACACCGAGCTGATCCTGGCCGACCTCCAGACCATCGAGAAGGTCCTGCCGCGGCTGCAGAAGGAGGCGCGCCTCAAGAAGGACACCGCCCCGGTGCTGGCCGCCGCCGAGGCCGCGCAGGCGATCCTGGAGACCGGCAAGACCCTCTTCGAGGCCGGCTTCGACACCGCCCCGATCCGCGAGCTCCACCTGCTGACCGCCAAGCCCTTCCTCTACGTCTTCAACGTGGACGAGGACGAGCTGGTCGACGAGGACTTCAAGAACGCCCAGCGCGAGCTGGTCGCCCCGGCCGAGGCGATCTTCCTCAACGCCAAGATCGAGTCCGAGCTGATCGAGCTGGACGACGCCGAGGCCCTCGAACTCCTCCAGTCCATGGGCCAGGAGGAGCCCGGCCTCGCCACCCTCGCCCGGGTCGGCTTCGACACCCTCGGCCTGCAGACCTACCTGACGGCCGGCCCCAAGGAGACCCGGGCCTGGACCATCAAGAAGGGCGCCACCGCCCCCGAGGCCGCCGGTGTCATCCACACCGACTTCCAGAAGGGCTTCATCAAGGCCGAGGTGATCTCCTTCGCCGACCTCGTCGAGTCCGGCTCGATCGCCGAGGCCCGCTCCAAGGGCAAGGCCCGCATCGAGGGCAAGGAGTACGTCATGCAGGACGGCGACGTGGTGGAGTTCCGCTTCAACGTCTGACGGCTGATGCGTGATCGGACCGCCCGCCCCCGTGCGCACGGGGGCGGGCGGTCCGGCGTCGGCGGGTGGTCAGCCGACGGTGACGGTGAGCAGGCCGTCCGGGGCGGGCGTGACGGTGACCGCGGTGAGGGTGTCGGCGTGGGCGTCCGGGTGGTGGGCGCTGGCGCGGGGGCCGATGCCGACGACGCGGATGCCGGCCGCCTTCGCGGCGGCGATGCCGGCGCCGGAGTCCTCGAAGGCGAGGCAGTCGGCGGGCGCGAAGCCGAGGGCGGCGGCGCCCTTGAGGAAGCCCTCCGGGTCCGGCTTGCCGGCACCGACGGACTCGGCGGTGATCAGGACGGGCGGCAGTGGCAGCCCGGCGGCGTCCATCCGGACGCGGGCGAGCGGCTGGTCGGCGGAGGTCACCAGGGCGTGCGGGAGGCGGGCCAGCGAGGCGAGGAAGGCGGCGGCGCCGGGGACCGGGACGACGCCGTCGGTGTCGCCGCGTTCGTGGTCGAGCATCCGCGCGTTCTCGGCGAGGTTGACCTCGACCGGGCGGTCGGGCAGCAGGGCGGCCATGGTGGCGTGGCCCTGGCGGCCGTGGGCGACGGAGAGCACCTCGGCCGGGTCCAGGCCGTTCTGCACGGCCCAGCGGCTCCACCAGCGTTCGACCACGGCGTCGGAGTTGACCAGGGTGCCGTCCATGTCCAGGAGGAGGGCGCGGGCGGTCAGCCGGGTGGGGGCGGCGGGCATGGGGGGCTCCATGGGGGGCTCCTCGACGGAAACGGAACGACAGCTGTTTGTTCCTCGATGATACAAAAGGTCAACCGAGCAGGTGGGCGTTGACCGTGCGGGCCTCCTCGGCCAGCTCCGGAAGCTCCACCACCTCGACCCCGGCCGCCTCCAGCAGGGCGGTGCCCTGGCAGTCGGTGACGAAGAGGTCCGGCTCGCGCCAGGCGACCACCACCCGCGGCACGCCCGCCGCGATCAGCCGGCGGGCGCACGGCACCGGCCGTGAGGCGCGCTGCCCGCAGGGCTCCAGCGAGCTGTATACGGTCGCCCCGCGCAGCCGGGGGTCGTCGGCCGGGAGCTTGGCCAGGGCCGCCTCCTCGGCGTGGTCGTGCGGGTCCGTCTCCCGGCTGTAGCCCTCCGCCAGCACCCGGCCGTCGGCGCCGACGATCACCGCGCCCACCGAGAACGCCGTCTCGGACGGCGGGCAGCGGCGGGAGAGTTCGACGGCCCGGCGCAGGTGGTCGAGGTCGGTGGTCGCGGGGCGGTTCACGGCGCGGGCTCCTTGGGGGCGTACCTGAGCAGGACGACGTCGCCCACGGTACGTGCCTCCAGCAGCCGCATCCGCCGGGCCGGTCCGCCCGGGAAGGCGGCCGGGCGGACGAACCGGGGCGCCTCGGCCTGGCCGACCAGCAGCGGGGCGACGGCCAGCTGCAGCTCGTCCGCGAGGCCCAGGGCCAGGAACTGGGTGTGCACGCCCCCGCCGCCCTCGACCATCAGCCGGCGCACTCCGCGCGCGCCCAGATCGTCCAGCACCGCGCCGAGGTCCACCGCGCCGCCGAGCGCGACCACCTCGGCCCGCCCGTCCAGCCGGGGGCGCAGGACCGCCGCCCCGGCGTCCGTGGTGTAGGCGAGCCTGGCGCCGCCGGTGTGCCAGAACCGCAGGTCGGCGGCGAGGTCGCCGCTCGCGCTGAGGGTGACCTTCAGCGGGTGCTCCGTCCGGCCCGCCGCCAGCCGGGCGGACCGGCGCGCGGGGTCGTTGACCAGCAGTCGCGGGTTGTCGGCGCGCAGGGTGTTGCCGCCGACCAGGATCGCGTCGGCGGCCGCGCGCTCCTCGTCCACCCGGTCGAAGTCGGCGGCGTTGGACAGCAGCAGCCGCTCGGGGGAGGCGTCGTCGAGGTGGCCGTCGAGCGACACGGCGGCGCTCAGCAGGACGAAGGGGCGCTGGCCGGGCATGGGCGGGACCGTTCTGTCGGGGGCGCCTCCACGGTACGGCGAGCGGGTGCGGGCCGGATGCCACCGGGCCGGAATGTGAGACGGAACTTCTCGACATGCGGAATGCGGAGTAGCGTCGAGCCGTCAAGGAGAACGGAACGCCGACCACGCCCCAGGGGGATCCCATGTCCGGACCGCAGCCCTCCGCCGTCTACACCCACGGTCACCAGGAGGCCGTACTGCGCTCGCACCGCTCCCGCACCGCCGCCGATTCGGCCGCCTACCTGCTGGCCGAACTGCGGCCGGGACAGGCCCTGTTGGACATCGGCTGCGGGCCCGGCACGATCACCGCCGACCTGGCCGAGCTGGTCGGCCCGGATGGCCGGGTCGTGGCGGTGGACACCTCCGCCGAGGTGCTGGAGCAGGCCGCCGGGTACGTGGCCGCACGCGGCCTGTCCAATGTGGTCTTCGAGCAGGCCGATGTGCACCGACTGCCCTTCCGGGACGGCGGGTTCGACGTCGTGCACGCCCACCAGGTGCTGCAGCACGTGGCCGACCCGGTGGCCGCGCTGCGCGAGATGCGGCGGGTGACGGCCCCCGGCGGGGTGGTGGCGGCCCGGGACGTCGACTACGCCTCGATGACCTGGTTCCCCGAGGTGCCCGAGCTGGACCGCTGGCTGGAGCTGTACCGGCGCACCGCCCGCGCCAACGGCGGTGAGCCGGACGCGGGCCGACGGCTGCTGTCCTGGGCCCGCGCGGCGGGTTTCGCGGACGTCACCGCGAGCGCCGGCACCTGGACGTACGCGACGCCCGAGCGGCGCGCCTGGTGGGGCGGCATGTGGGCGGACCGGGTCACCGGCACCGCGCTGGGCCGGACGGCGGTCGAGCGGGGCTACGCGGAGCCGGAGGAACTGCGGCGGATCGCGGCCGGCTGGCGGGAGTGGAGCGCCGCGGAGGACGGCTGGTTCTCGATGCTGCACGGCGAGGTCCTGGCCCGCGGCTGAGTGCCCGACAGGGGTCCGGCCGGGGCGGGCAGGCGTTCGGAAAGATCGGGTAAAGTCGCGCGACCGTTCACATCGGGCCCGTCAGGGGGTCCGTGCCATGGTGCCGAACGCCGAGCCGATGCCCGCCCCGGCGGGTTGGGGGAGTCCACGTGTCCAAGCCTGAGTCCGAGCCGTCCGCCCCTGGGCCGGAGACGCCCGCGCGGACCGGGCCGGACGCGGGCACGGACGCGGGGCCGGGGGCGGACGCGGGGACGGGTGCGGCTCCGACGACGGGTCAGGACCCCCGGGTGGACTTCCGCAAGGAGGCCGACGAGCCCGAGGCCGCCCCGGCGGACCCCGCGCCCGCCCCCGTCGCGCCCGTCGCGTCCGCCTCCCTCGCGCCCGTCGCCCCCGTCGCGTCCGCCTCCCTCGCGCCCGTCGCGCCCGCCCCGTTCACGGGCGCCGTGCCGCCGCCCGCCCCCGCCGACCCCTGGGCCGCGCCCGACCTCGCCCCCGCCGCCCCTGTCGCCCCCGCCCCACCCGTCGTCGGGCACCCGCAGCCCGTCCCGCTGCCGTCCGCCGCCCCGCCCCAGCCGCCGCACCCGCTGCCCGCCGGCGGCTGGGCCTCCGTCACACCCTCCGCCCAGGCCGGCTTCCGGCCCGACCAGCCGTACCCGCAGCCCGCCGGTCCGGCGCCCACCAACGGGTTCGCGGTCGGCTCCCTGGTGACCGGTCTGGTCATGGTGGCGCCGGTGGCCCTGGTGTTCGGCATCGTGGCGCTGGTCCAGATCAACCGCCGCAAGGAGCGCGGGTTCGGCCTGGCGGTGGCCGGCGTCGTGCTGGGCACGATCGGCACGCTCCTGCTCTCGCTGCTGCTGGGAGCGGGGAACTTCAGCGGTGCCGGCGGCGGCCGGTTCGCCCACGCGCCGAAGGCGCCGGCCGGCTCCGTCCACTGGTCCGACCTCAAGACCGGCGACTGCTACAACTCCCCCGCCGGGGGATCGGTGGCCGGCACCGACGGCGACGAGACGGTGTACTGGGTGAACCGGGTGGCCTGCGCCGAGCCGCACCACGGCGAGGTGGCCGGAACGGTCCCGTTCCCCACGGGCAGCGGCGCCTACCCGGGCGAGAGCGAGGTCCGCGAGTCGGCCGCCCGGCTGTGCCGCAAGGTCATGGACGACTACGCGCTCGACCAGTGGGCCGTCCCGGACGGCATGGACGACGTCTACCTCTACCCGGCCGCGAACAACTGGGCGGCCGGCGAGCGCTACGCCACCTGCGCCTTCGAGGACCGCGACGACCAGCACCGGGGCACCGTCCGCACCGACCGGAGCCGCCTGACCGCGCCTCAACTGGCCTACCTGGAGGCGGTCCGGGTCTTCAACGACGCCTACCTGGAGCAGCCGAAGCAGGAGGTCTCCGAGGCCGGGGCCGACTACCGGAGCTGGGCCCGCCGGATGGCCGTCGCCTCCCGGACCGAGGCCGCCGTGCTCGGCGCGCCGACGACGGACTGGCCGGCCGACGTCCGGCCGAACATCGCCAAGCTGGTCGAGGCGCAGTCCCAGGCGGCCCCCGCGTGGGACTCCGCGGCCTCCGCCGACGACCTGGAGGGCGGCATCCGCCGGGCCAAGGCGCTGGTGGCCAAGACGGTGCCGATGAGCGTGGACATCCGCCGCGCGCTGGGCCTGTCCACCGGCGAGCAGGTGCCCGACCTGCGGGTCTGAGCCTGCGCGCACGAGGTTACCGGCCGTTAACAACGTCCATACCTGCCGGTAGCGAACGGCGCGTAGCGTCGCGGATGTGCCCCCGGCCCGACCCCCACGCGAGCCGGGGGCGCGACGGCATCCGGCCGGCCGAGCGGCCACGACGGCATCCGGCCGGCCACGGCGGTCGGACCGGCCGCCGGAGGCCAGTGGAGGCGGCGGCGGACGCCGGATACCCTCGCGCCATGGGTACCTACCGGGTGATGCGGCAGGACGACAACGGCAACCGCTTCCTGGTCGCCGACGGCCTGGACGGCGCAGCGGCCGAGCGGCTGGCCGCCGAGTTCGAGGCCCGCGGCCACAAGCAGCTGTACTGGGTCGAGGCAACCGGGTCCGCGGCCGGGCCGGCCGAGCACGGGAACGGCGCCGTCCGGAACGCCTGAGGCCGTAGGGTCGGGGCCATGGACGCCCCGCACGCCCCGCATCCCACCGACCGCTCCACCGACCGTCCCGCCGGCAGCCCCACGGACCGCCCGGCCGAGCTTCGGATCGTGGTCGGCGGCGCACTGGTCCGTGAGGGCCGGGTGCTCGCGGCCCGGCGCAGCGCGCCCGCGGCGGTGGCCGGACGGTGGGAGTTCCCCGGCGGGAAGGCCGAGCCGGGCGAGACCGAGGCGCAGGCGTTGGAGCGCGAGCTGCGGGAGGAGCTGGGTGTCCGGGCGCGCGCGCTGACCCGGCTGCCCGGCGCGTGGGCCGTGCGCCCCGGCCTGGAGTTGCGCTTCTGGGCGGCCGAACTGCTGGCCGGCGAGCCGCGCGCGCTGCAGGACCACGACGCGCTGCGCTGGCTGGGCCCGGACGAGCTGGACGAGGTCGACTGGATCGACCACGACCGCGACGTGTTGCCGTACGTCGCCCGGCTGCTCGCGGAGCCGGGGGCGGCGGACGACGCGCAGTCCGCCGGGTAGGTCAATCGGACAAGACGACCCGGCGACCGGGATAGCCTGGGTTCTGCTGGGTATGTCACTTTTCGGCACTATTCGTCACCATCGGTGAGCCGCCCCCAGCCGGCGACGCCGATCCCGACCAGAGCCGGAGGCCCCGTCGGTGTCGAGTACCGGGAACGGCGGCGGGGGAGAGCGGCGGGCAGGAACCGCGGGCAGCGCGGCCGCCCGCGCCCGGCTGCGCCGCGCCGCCCGTCCGACCGCCCCCCAGCCGCCGGTCGGCCGCCGCCGCGGTCCCGTCGCCGCCCCCGACACCGAGCGGCCCGCCCAGCCGGCGCCGACCCTGGCCCTGCCCGAACCGGGCGCCCGCTCCGGACTGCGCAGCCGCCCCGGCCGGCCGTTCCCCGGCGGGCCCGGTGACGCCCCGAACGCGCTCGGCGCGCCGCCCGGGGGCGGCCTGCTCGACATGCTCAAGGTCGCCATCGCGATCCTGGACACCGCGGGCCGGGTGGTGCTCTGGAGCCCCGCCGCCGAGGAACTGCTCGGCTGGCCGAACGAGCTGTTGGTCGGCCGCCGGATCGACGAGCTGATCCCCGACCAGGAGCAGGTCGTCCGGGTCCGGGCGGCGGTCCAGGACACCCTGCGGCACGGCCGCTGGGCCGGCTACGCGGAGCTGCGCGACCGGGAGGGCGCACCGGTCGCCGTGGAGGCCCGGATCTCCCTCCTGGTGGACGGCGACGGCACCCCGTTCCTGCAGGTCAGCATGGCCGAGTCGGCCGCCGTGGGGGCCGTCGAGCGGGACCTCGCGGTACGCGACGCGCTGTTCGAGCAGTCTCCGCTGGGCATCGCCATCCTGGACACCGACCTGCGCTACACCGCGGTCAACCAGACCCTCGCCGAGATGAACGGCGTGGCCCTGGAGGACCACGTCGGCCGCACCACCGGCGAGACCCTGCCCGAGCGGGCCGCCGACGAGATCACCGCCATCCAGCGCCAGGTGCTGGCCACCGGCGAGCCGGTCATCGACGTCACCCTGGCCTCCCCGGTCACCACCCGGGCCGGCTACCGGTCGATCTCCTACAGCCGGATGACGGACCGCTCCGGCCGGGTGCTCGGCATCTCCGGCACGGTGATGGACGTGACCGAGCGCTACCGGGCGGTCGCCAAGGTCGAGCACGCCCGGCGCCGGCTCTCGCTGCTCAACGAGTTCGGCTCCCGGGTGGGCGACCTGCTGGACGCCTCCCGGATCGCCCAGGAGCTGGCCAGCTCGGTCGTCCCCCGGCTCACCGACCACTCGGCGGTGATCCTGCTCCAGGCCGTCGCGCACGGCGACGACCTGCCCCGGCACGGCCACGACCGCCGCACCTCGCTGCTCCAGCTCGGCACCGCCTCCGTCCAGGACGGCCCCGAGGTTGACGTGATGCTGCGCCGCGGCGCCCGGATCACCTTCTCCGAGGACTCCGCCTGCGGCCGGGTGCTGCGCACCGGCGTGCCCGAGCTGCTCTCCGGGGCCGAGCAGCTGGACGACGTCACCTACCCGGGCGACCCCAAGATGCAGGCCGCCCGGGACCTCGGGGTGCACTCGATGCTGGTCGTCCCGCTGCGCGCCCGCGGCATCGTGATCGGCCTGCTGCAGGTCAGCCGGGCCGGCTACCGGGAGGCCTTCGACCGGGACGACCTGGCCTTCACCGTCGAGCTCGCCGACCGGGCCGGCAGCTCGCTGGACAACGCCCGTCTCTACGCCCGCGAGCGCACCGCCGCGCTCACCCTCCAGCGCACCCTGCTCCCGCAGCAGGTCCCGCAGCCCACCGGCGTCGAGGTCGCCTACCGGTACGTGCCCGGCAGCAGCGGCACCGAGGTCGGCGGTGACTGGTTCGACGTCATCCCGCTGCCCGGCGACCGCACCGCGCTGGTGGTCGGCGACGTGATGGGCCACGGCCTGCGGGCCGCCGCCACCATGGGCCGGCTGCGCACCGCCGTCCGGGTGCTGGCCGCCCTCGACCTGCCGCCGGACGTCCTGCTGCGGCACGTCCACGAGCTGGCCGACGACCTCGCCCAGGGCCCGGACGAGGCGCTGCTCGCCACCTGCGTCTACGCGGTCTTCGACCCGGCGACCGCCCGGCTGACCGTCGCCAAGGCAGGGCACATCCCGCCGGTGCTGGTGGTGCCGGGCCAGGAGAGCGAGGAGCCCACCCGCAACGGCAGCCCGCTGCCCGGCGGCGCCGGCCGGATCCTCGACCTGCCCTCCGGCGCCCCGCTCGGCGTGGGCGGAGTCCCGTTCGAATCGGTCGAACTGAAGATCCCCGAGGGCAGCCTGCTCGCGCTGTGCACCGACGGCCTGGTCGAGTCCCGGGACAAGGACCTGGACGTCGGCCTCGGCCGGCTGCTCACCGTCCTCCAGGAGCCGCACGCCTCCATCCAGGCCGCCTGCGAGGCGGTGCTCGACACCATGGAGCAGGGCCGCGAGCCGGACGACGTGGCGCTGCTGCTGGCCCGGCTGGGGCACGGCCAGGCCGGCACCCCGACGGCCGGCTGGACCCTGCCGGCCGAGCCCACCGCCGTCTCCCGGGCGCGTCGGCTGGTCCGCGCCGCGCTCGCCGAGTGGGGCGTGGAGGCGCTCACCGACACCGCCGAGCTGCTGGTCAGCGAGCTGGTCACGAACGCCGTCCGGTACGCCAGCGCCCCGATCGGGGTGCGGCTGACGCTCGGCGAGACGCTGCTGGTCGAGATCTCCGACCCGCTGCCCGACCCGCCCCGGGAGCGGCACGCGGCCGAGGCCGACGAGGGCGGCCGGGGCCTGGAGCTGGTCCGCCGGCTGGCACTGCGCTGGGGCGCCCGGGCCGAGGGGATCGGCAAGGTGGTCTGGTTCGAGCAGGCGCTGCCGGGTAATGAGCCCGACGAGGCGTGACTCGATCGAACGCCGGACGGAGCGACAGGAGAGCGGTGCCGCATATGCCATCGGGGGCCCGGGGGGAGCGCGCGCCCCGGAAGGGGGCGCGAGCGTGGCATTGTGGTTGCGCGGGCGGTAGGACAAAAACCTTCGCCCGATCTGATGTTGTGATGTTGAGGGCGTGTGAACGCACCCCTTGATGATGAATACTCGGTCTTCTCGACATCCGGACGGTCGCGGGTTGGAGGGGTCGGTCCGTTGAACAGCACTCCGGCGCGGAGCGCGCCGATCAGCAGCGGTCATGCCGCTGTACCCGGGCAGGCCGGTTCGTCGCACCTGCCCGTACCGGCGACCCGGCCGGCCGGCGACACCGCGAGCCGCGGCGCCCACCCCGTCGCCGAGGCGCGGCCGTGGGGCGCCGGCGACCCCGGCACGATCTACGACTACATCAGGGTCGCGACCTTCGCGATCGGCCCGGACGGGCGGATCAGCCAGTGGAGCGAGCGCGCCGCCGAGTTCTTCGGCGTCCCGGCCGCCGACGCCGTCGGCGCCGACCCGATCACCACGTTCGTCCCCCGCGAGCTCTGGCAGCGCGGCCGCGCCCGGCTGGAGCGCACCCTGGCCGGCGAGGAGTGGGTCGGCACCACCCCGTACCGGGAGGCCGGCGGCGGCGAGGGCCTGGCCGAGCTGTACCTGATGCCCGACAGCGCCCTGCCCACCGCGGGCGCCACCTGCCTGGCCGTCGACCTCGGACGGCTGCGCCGGATCGAGACCGACCTCGCCGCCTCCGAGGCCGTCTTCGGGCAGACCCCCACCGGCTTCGTGCTGTTCGACGACCGGCTGCGCCTGCAGCGGGTCAACGACGCCTTCGCCTCCGGCATGGGCCTGGTCCCCACCGACCTCGAAGGCCTCACCCCGCACGACCTCTTCCCGCCGTCCGAGGCCGACCGGCTCACCGCCGCCCTGCGCAAGGTCCTCGCCACCGGCGAGCCCGTCTTCGACCTGCGCTTCCACGGGGCCGTCCCGACCCGCGACGGCAACCGGCTCTGGGCCGTCTCGCTGTACCGCCTGAACGGCGCCGCCGGGCAGCCGATGGGCGTGGCCGGGCAGGTCTCCGACGTCACCAGCCGGCACGTCGCCGAGCGCGAGGCCGACGGCGTGCGCCGCAACCTCGCCCTGCTCAACGAGGCCAGCGCCCACATCGGCTCCACGCTCGACCTGGAGACCACCGCCAAGGAGCTGCTGGACGTCGTCGTCCCGCCGTTCTGCGACCTCGCCACCGTCGACCTCTACACCGCGCTGCTGTCCGGCGAGACCGTTCCCAGCGCCGGCCGGCTCGGTGACACCGTGCTCACCGACGGCAGCGGCGAACTGCGCCGGGTCGCCGTCTCCAGCGTGGTCGGCGGCGCCTCCTCGGTGCTCGGATCGGTCACCGGCCTGCCCATCGCCGAGGCCGGCGGCACCCTCTGTTACCCGCGCCGCTCCCCGCACGCCCGGGCCCTGCGCACCGGCCGCAGCGTCGTCCCCGACCCCGGGCCCGACCCGCTGCTGCGCTCCACGCTGATCGTCCCGCTGGTCGCCCGCGACCAGGTGCTCGGCCTCGTCCAGCTCTCCCGCGCGATCGGCAGCGAGCCCTTCGACGCCCGCGACGTCGCGATCGCCGAGGAACTCGTCGCCCGCGCCGCCGTCTGCATCGACAACGCCCGGCTCTACCGCCGCGAGCACGAGCGCGCGCTGATCCTCCAGCGCAGCCTGCTGCCCCCCGGCAACCCGGCCGCCAGCGGCCTGGAGATCGCCTGCCGCTACCTGCCCAGCAACAACAACACCGAGGTCGGCGGCGACTGGTTCGACGTCATCCCGCTGCCCGGCAACCGCACCGCGCTGGTCATCGGCGACGTGATGGGCCGCGGCCTGCGCGCCGCCGTCGCCATGGGGCAGCTGCGCACCGCCGTCCGCACCCTGGCCATGCTCGACCTCGACCCCGCCGAGGTGCTCACGGCCCTGGACGAGATCGCCCGCGGCCTCGGCGACGACTCGGTTCCGGCCGGCCCGCCCACCCCGTACGGCCGGCTCACCTCGACGGCCGACGAGGAGGCGCGCGAGGTCTACTTGGCGACCTGCGTCTACGCCGTCTACGACGCCGTCACCCGCCGCTGCGTCTTCGCCAACGCCGGCCACCTGCCGCCGGTGCTGCTCAGCCCCGGCGAGAGCGCCCGGATGCTCGACGTACCGCCCGGCCTGCCGCTCGGCGTCGGCGGCGAGCCCTTCGAGGAGGTCGAGATCGTCCTTCCGGACGGCGCCGTGCTCGGCCTCTACACCGACGGCCTGGTGGAGAGCCGCAAGCACCAGCTGGACGAGGGCCTGCGGGCCTTCCGCTCGGCGCTCTCCGTCGAGGGCAAGGGCCTGGAGGACCTCTGCGACCACGTGCTCGGCGAGCTCAACCCGCACCACGGCGAGGACGACATCGCCCTGCTGATGGCCAAGGTGCACGCGTTCCCCGAGGACGCCGTCGGCAACTGGTTCCTGCCGCCCGAGCCCACCTCCGTCGCCAAGGCCCGCGAGCTGGCCTGCAGCTGGCTGCTGGCCCGGGGGCTGGAGGAGCTGGTCGACACCACCGAGCTGTTGGTCAGCGAGCTGGTCACCAACGCGCTCAAGCACGGGCGCGGCGAGATCCGGCTGCGGCTGCTGCGCGAGCGCGGCCTGGTCTGCGAGGTCTGGGACGACGGCTACGCCCAGCCCCGGCAGCGGCGCGCCCAGGAGACCGACGAGGGCGGGCGCGGCCTGCAGCTGGTCAGTCTGCTGGCCGAGCGCTGGGGCAGCCGGCGCACGCCGAAGGGCAAGATCGTCTGGTTCGAGCTGGCGCTCTAGCCGGACCGGGAACCCCACCGGGGACGGCCCGGCCGCAAGGGTCGGGCCGCAAGGGTCGGGCCGCAAGGGTTGGGCCGTAAGGGTGCAGTCGCCCCCGGTCCGCCGTGTCGGCGCGGGCCGGGCCGCGCGGGCGGCGTTCGATGGCCGCCATGCGCGTCCGCCAGCTCACCGCCGCAGCCGCCGCGCTGCTGCTCGCCGCCGGTCTCGGCGGCTGCTCCGACGACCCCGACCCCGGCCGTACCCCGGCCCCCGCCCCGGTCTCGGCCGATCCCACCGCGACCACCGGTGACGTCCGGGCCGCCGACCGCACCGACGTCCGGGGCGGCGGCACGCTGCGCTGGGCGGTGGACGGCGTCCCGACCACGCTGAACGTCTACCAGGGCGCGGCGACCGCCGACTCGGCGCTGCTCGCCCACGCGCTGTACCCCTCGCTGTTCCGCCCCGACGAGCACGGCCGGCTGGTGCCCGACCCGGACTACCTGGCGGGCGCGGAGTCCACCCCACCCGGGCAGCTGCCGCAGGTGGTCACCTACCGGCTCAACCCGCACGCCGTCTGGAGCGACGGCACGCCGCTCTCGGCCGCCGACCTCGCCGCCCAGCGGGCCGCCCTCTCCGGGCTGGACCCGTCCTACCGGGGCGCGCACCCGGCCGGGTACGAGGCCATCGACTCGGTCGCCCGGGGCGAGGACCCGCACGAGGTGCGGGTCACCTTCCGGCGGCCGTACGCCGAGTGGCGCTCGCTGTTCGGGCCGCTCTACCCGGCGGCCGAGACCGGCACCCCGGCCGCCTTCAACCGGGCGCTGACCGACGGCGGCCACCCGAGCGCCGGGCCGTACACCCTCTCCCGGTACGACGCCGGGGGCGGGCGGGTCACCATGACGCGCAACCCCCTCTGGTGGGGCGACGTGCCCAAGACGGACCGGATCGACTTCCTCGCCGTGCCGCCCGAGCAGCGGCTGGACGCGCTCGACCAGGACAAGCTGGACATCGCCCTGCTCACCGCGGCGGTGGACCGGGCGGTGCCGAGCCCCGCCGCGTCCGCCCCGGCGGCGGCGCCGCCCGCCGCGGCTCCCGAGGCGGCGGCGTCGGCGCTGCGGCGGGCCGAGTCGCTCCCCGGCGTCACCGTGCACCGGGCGGCCGCGCCCTCGCTGACCCAGCTCACCGTCAACGCCGCCCGCGGTCCGCTCACCGACCCGGGCGTGCGGCGCGCCCTCGCCGGGGCCGTCGACCGGCGGCGGGTCGCCGACGCCGCGCTCACCCCGCTCGGCCTGCCCGCCGCTCCGCTGGGCAACCACCTGCTCGCCGGGGACCAGGAGGGCTACCGGGACAACAGCGCCGCGGCCGGCCCGCAGGACCCGGCCCGGGCACTGGACGCGGCGGGCTGGAAGCGGCCCGCCGGCCGGGGCACCCGCACCAAGGACGGGAAGCAGCTCGCCCTCACCCTGCTCGTCCCGGCCGGCTCGGTGACCGCCAGGCGCACCGCCGACGCGCTCACCGCCGACCTCGCGGAGTACGGGATCGCCCTGAAGCCGGTGACGGCGCCCGCCGAGACCTTCGTCCCGGACCACCTGGCCGTCGGGGACTACGACCTCGCGCTCTTCTCCTGGCCGGCCGGGCCCAGCCCGGCGAGCGAGCAGCGCCCCGCCTACGCCAAGCCCCGGCCCGGCCCCGACGGCGCACTCGACGCCGGGAGCAACTACGGCCGCAGCGGCACCGAGGAGATCGACCGGCTGTTCGACCGGGCGTCCGCCGAACCGGACCCGGCGGCCCGGCTGGACCTGCTGCAGGAGGCGGACGTACGGATCTGGCAGCTCGGGCATTCGGTGCCGCTGTACCAGCGGCCGGAGCTGGTCGGAGTCCGGGAGGGCGTGGCGGGCGCCGGAGCGTTCGGCTACGGCTGGCCGCGCTTCCAGGACGTGGGGTGGACCGGCGCCTGAGGACGGGGCCCTCAGTACGGCCCTCCTCAGTACGGCTCTCCTCAGTACGGCTCTCCTCAGGACGGGCCCAGCTCCCGGGCAAAGCGGCACAGCGCGGCGGTGAAGGCCGCGGGACCGCTGCGCGGGCTGGTCCTGGCGGGTGCGAGCGCCGACACCCGGGGGCCCTGGGTCTCCGCGGGGGCGGCGGTGCGGGACGTCCGGGGCAACGGGGCACTGGGTCGCCGGATCACGAACGGCAGACTCTCGGAGTGAGGCCGCCGGGTGAAGAGCGCGTGACCCACCTGTGATCTTGGTCCCGCCCGACCTGCTCGTTTCCGCCCACCTGGGCCCTTCCCCGTACGATAGGAGGAAGCCGAGGCATGTCCATGTGCCCGGCGGGTGGACCGGTAGTAGCAGGCGGAACGGGCGGCGGCGATCGACAGGGATCGCAAGTGCGCGTCACGCAGCCGGGCGCCGCAACCCACGATTCCGGGAGAATCCGCAAGGCATGCCCACGCGCAACGACATCCGTAACGTCGCCATCGTCGCCCACGTCGACCACGGCAAGACCACGCTGGTCGACGCCATGCTGAAGCAGGCCGGCGCCTTCGCCGCCCACCAGCAGCTCGACGACCGCATGATGGACTCGAACGACCTGGAGCGCGAGAAGGGCATCACCATTCTCGCGAAGAACACTGCGGTCAAGTACCACCCCAAGGACGGTGGCGCGCCGATCACCATCAACATCATCGACACCCCGGGCCACGCCGACTTCGGTGGCGAGGTCGAGCGCGGTCTGTCGATGGTGGACGCGGTCGTCCTGCTGGTCGACGCCTCCGAGGGTCCGCTGCCGCAGACCCGCTTCGTGCTGCGCAAGGCGCTCACGGCGCGGCTGCCCGTCATCCTCTGCATCAACAAGACCGACCGCCCGGACTCCCGGATCGACGAGGTCATCAACGAGACCTACGACCTGTTCCTGGACCTGGACGCGGACGAGGACCAGATCGAGTTCCCGATCGTCTACGCCTGTGCCCGTGACGGCGTCGCCTCGCTGACCAAGCCGGAGAACGGCACCGTCCCGGCGGACAGCACCAGCCTGGAGCCGTTCTTCTCCACCCTGCTGGAGCACGTCCCGGCGCCGAGCTACGACGCGGACGCGCCGCTGCAGGCCCACGTCACCAACCTGGACGCCGACAACTTCCTCGGCCGCATCGCGCTGCTGCGCGTCGAGCAGGGCGAGCTGCGCAAGGGCCAGACCGTGGCCTGGATCAAGCGCGACGGCACCATCTCGAACGTCCGCATCTCCGAGCTGCTGATGACCGAGGCGCTCACCCGCAAGCCGGCCGAGGTGGCGGGCCCCGGTGACATCTGCGCCGTCGCCGGCATCTCCGACATCATGATCGGCGAGACCCTCGCCGACCCGGAGAACCCGATCGCGCTGCCGCTGATCACGGTGGACGAGCCGGCCATCTCGATGACCATCGGCACCAACACCTCGCCGCTGGTCGGCCGTGGCGGCAGCGGCAAGGGCGCGGACGCCAAGTCCGGCGCCAAGGTGGACCGCAAGGTCACCGCCCGCCAGGTGAAGGACCGCCTGGACCGCGAGCTGATCGGTAACGTCTCGCTGCGCGTCCTGGACACCGAGCGTCCGGACGCCTGGGAGGTGCAGGGCCGTGGTGAGCTGGCGCTGGCCATCCTCATCGAGACCATGCGCCGCGAGGGCTTCGAGCTGACCGTCGGCAAGCCGCAGGTGGTCACCAAGGAGGTCAACGGCAAGACCCACGAGCCGGTCGAGCGCCTCACCGTGGACGTGCCGGAGGAGCACATGGGCGCCGTCACGCAGCTCATGGGCATCCGCAAGGGCCGGATGGACAACATGTCCAACCACGGCTCGGGCTGGGTCCGGATGGAGTTCGTCGTGCCGTCCCGCGGCCTGATCGGCTTCCGCACGGAGTTCCTGACCAACACCCGCGGCACCGGCATCGCCCACTCGATCCACGAGGGCCACGAGCCGTGGTTCGGCACCCTGACCACCCGCAACAACGGCTCCCTGGTCGCCGACCGGGCCGGCGTGGTGACCGCCTTCGCGATGACCAACCTGCAGGAGCGCGGCGTGCTCTTCTGCGAGCCGGGCACCGAGGTGTACGAGGGCATGATCGTCGGTGAGAACTCGCGCTCCGACGACATGGACGTGAACATCACCAAGGAGAAGAAGCTCACCAACATGCGGTCCTCGACCGCCGACGTGGCCGAGTCGATCGTCCCGCCGCGCAAGCTCTCGCTGGAGCAGTCGCTGGAGTTCTGCCGCGAGGACGAGTGCATCGAGGTGACCCCGGAGACGGTTCGCATCCGTAAGGTCGTCCTGGACCAGAAGGACCGCGGACGCACTGCCTCGCGCGCCAAGAAGGCGTGATCAGGACGCACTGACGGCCATTGGCCGGAATGTTTCGCCCCCCTTTCCAATGGAGAGGGGGGCGAACTTTTTCAACTACTCCAAGTTGTCGGGGCCGGTATTAACCGAATAACGCTCATCACACCCGGGTGTCCGCTGAGCGGACGCGACGGTTCGTCATGCATGACGACTGTCCGTTTGGTACCTGTCTGGCTATGTCTCAAATGTCCGGTTTTCGAAACTTACCGACTGTTCATGTGACCTAATTGAGATCGTCACTGGTCACTTTCGTGTCCGTGCGTGACGGATAGTGGAGCCAGTCAGGCTCGGGTCAAGGGTGAACGCGCAGGGGTGCGCGCCGAAACCACGAGCGCGGACGGCATTGCGGGCCCGGTGAGAACCGTTCCGTGGTGCCCTCCTCGTTGCAATCGTCGAATTCAGGAGGCACACCGATGCGTGGTGGGAGCCAGGCCAAGTGGGTTGTCGCAGCTGTTGCGGTCGCCCTTGCCGCGACTGCTTGTAGCAGCAGCAGCGACTCCTCCAGCGGGGGCAGCTCGGACGGTGCCGCGGTCAACCCCGCGGGCATGTTCAGCTACCAGAGCGGCGAGCCTCAGCGCCCGCTGCAGCCGGCCAACGCCATGGAGAACCAGGGCGGCCGTATCGTCAAGCAGCTGTTCACGGGCCTCGTCGACTACGACCCCGCGACCGGTGCGCTGCGCAACCAGGTGGCCGACAAGATCGAGACCACCGACGCCAAGACCTACACCGTCACGCTGAAGTCCGGCTGGACCTTCCACGACGGCACCCCGGTCACCGCCAAGTCCTTCGTCAACTCGTGGAACTGGTCGGCCGCTCCGGCGAACAACCAGATCAACTCGGACTGGTTCTCGGACATCGTCGGCTACGACGCGGTCCACCCGGACAAGGACAAGGGTGACCCGACGGCCAAGGAGATGTCCGGTCTCAAGGTCATCGACGACACCCACTTCACCATCGAACTGACCAGCCCCGTCTCGTACTTCACGTACAAGCTCGGCTACTCGGCCTTCTTCCCGCTGCCCGACGGGTTCTTCTCGGACCCGGCCGGCTACGGCCAGAAGCCGATCGGCAACGGCCCCTACAAGTTCGAGTCGTGGGAGCACAACAAGGCCATCACCCTGAAGGCCTACGACAAGTACACGGGCACCAACAAGGCGAAGAACGGCGGAATCGTCTTCCGCAACTACACCTCGCCCGAGGCCGCGTACAAGGACCTGATGTCCGACACGCTGGACGTGCTGGACCAGGTCGACTCGACCGACCTGCCGAAGTACAAGGACGACCTGGGCAAGCGCGCCGTCGACCAGGCGCAGGGTGCCATCCAGAACATCTCGTTCGCCCTGTACAACGCTGACTGGAGCGACCCGGCCAAGGCCAAGGTCCGCCAGGGTCTGTCGATGGCGATCGACCGCGACACCATCACCAAGACCGTGCTGAACAACAGCCGTCAGCCCGCCGACTCGTTCGTGGCGCCGGGCGTCATGGGCTACAAGGCCGGCACCTGTGGTGACGCCTGCAAGTACAACCCGGAGAAGGCCAAGGCGCTGATCGCCGAGGGCGGCGGCGTCCCGGGCAACAAGATCACCGTCCTGTACAACTCCGACGGTGGCCACAAGGAGTGGGTGGACGCGGTCTGCAACTCGATCCGCCAGGCGACCGGCGTCGAGTGCATCGGTGACCCGAAGCCCGACTTCAAGACCGCGCGTGACATCGTCACGAAGAAGGCGGTCCCGAGCATGATGCGTACCGGCTGGGTGCAGGACTACCCGCTGAACGCCAACTTCCTGCGTGACGTCTACGGCACCGGTGCCGCGGCCAACGACGCCGGCTACTCCAGCCCCGAGTTCGACAAGCTGGCCCACGACGCCGACGCCGCCACCTCGGTGGAGAAGACGGCGGAGCTGTACGAGAAGGCCGAGGAGCAGCTGGCCAAGGACATGCCGGCCATCCCGCTCTGGTACTACAAGACCAACTCGGGCTACTCGAACAAGGTCCAGAACGTCAAGTTCAACTCCTTCGGCGACCCGGTCTACACCGACGTCGAGGTCAAGAAGTAGTAATCGGTCGGCACCGCCTGACCCGGTGACAACGGCCGGTGCCCGTCCCATCCCCACGAGGGCGAGGACTGGCACCGGCCGTTGGCACGCCGACTTATCTCTGGCCGGGTTGACGGGCCCGGCAGAGTCATACATGGAGGCACGATGGGGCGCTTTGTCGCGAGGCGACTGCTCCAGATGATTCCGGTGTTCCTCGGAACGACCGCACTCATCTTTTTCATGGTGCATTTGCTGCCCGGTGACCCGCTGGCAGCACTGTGGGGCGACAAGGCGCCGGACCCGGTGCAGCTCGCAGCCCTGAAGCACCAGCAGGGACTCGACAAGCCGCTGCTGCAGCAGTACCTCTCCTACATGGGGAAGCTGCTCACCGGCGACTTCGGCACCTCCCTGGACGGCCGACCGGTGCTCGACAAGATCACCGAGGCGCTGCCGGTCACGATCCGGCTGGCGCTCTTCGCGTTCGGCATCGAGATCGTCCTCGGCATCGGCATCGGCCTGTTCGCCGGTCTGCGCCGTGGCAAGGCGTTCGACAAGGGCGCGCTGGTCATGACGCTGCTGCTGATCTCGATCCCGGTCCCGGTGCTGGGCTTCATCTTCCAGACGATCTTCGCGAACAACCTCAAGTGGGTCACCCCGACGGTCCAGGACTCGAACGACATCACCCAGCTGGTGCTGCCGGCCGTCGTCCTCGGCTCGCTGTCGCTGGCCTACGTCGCGCGTCTCACCCGTACCTCCATAGCCGAGAACATCAAGGCCGACTACGTCCGCACCGCGGTGGCCAAGGGCCTGCCGCGCCGGAAGGTCATCGGCACCCACCTGCTGCGCAACTCGATGATCCCGGTGGTCACCTTCCTCGGTACCGACCTGGGCGCCCTGATGGGCGGTGCGATCGTCACCGAAGGCATCTTCAACGTGAAGGGCGTCGGCAACGCGCTCTACCACGCCATCAACATGAAGGAGGGCGCGACCGTCTCCGGTTTCGTCGCCTTCCTGGTGCTCGTGTACCTGGCCGCCGGCCTGATCGTCGACCTGCTTTACGCGGTCCTGGACCCGAGGATCCGTTATGCCTGACCTGACCGAGAAGAAGACCTCCGGGGACATCCCGGCCCAGCGCACCGCGGACGTCCCGGCGCCCAAGCAGGAGAAGGCCCGCAGCCTCGGCTCGGACGCCTGGCACGACCTGCGCCGCAAGCCGATCTTCGTGATCTCCGCGCTGCTGATCCTGCTGCTGATCGTCATCGCGATCGCCCCGGGCCTGTTCACCTCGGTGGACCCGCGCGCCGGCGACCTGCGCAACCACTACCTGACGAAGCCGAACTACGGTCACCTGTTCCAGGCCGACTGGTTCGGCTACGACCTCCAGGGTCGCAGCATCTACGCCCGCGTCATCTACGGCGCCCGCGCCTCGGTCGTGGTCGGCATCTGCGTCACCTTCGGCGTGACCGTCCTCGGTGGCATCACCGGCATGCTCGCCGGCTACTTCGGCGGCTGGACCGACACGATCATCTCCCGGGTCACCGACATCTTCTTCGGCATCCCGCTGCTGCTCGGCTCGCTGGTGATCCTGAACGCCTTCACCTCGCGCACCATCTGGAGCGTGGTGTTCGCCCTGGTCGCCCTTGGCTGGACCCAGATGACCCGCGTCATGCGCGGCTCGGTCATCACGGTCAAGCAGGCCGACTTCGTGACCGCGGCCAAGGCTCTCGGCGCCGGCACCAGCCGGATCCTGTTCAAGCACATCCTGCCGAACGCGATCGCCCCGGTGATCGTCGTCGCCACCATCGCGCTCGGCGGCTACATCGCCACCGAGGCGACGCTGAGCTTCCTCGGCATCGGTCTGCAGGACCCGACCATCTCCTGGGGCATCGACATCAACTCGGCCCAGAAGGTGATCCGGACGGCGCCGTTCGCCCTGTTCTTCCCGGCCGGAATGCTGAGCCTTACCGTGCTGGCGTTCATCATGCTCGGCGACGCGGTGCGCGACGCCCTCGACCCGAAGCTCCGCTGAGAGAAGAGGTGACGACCCGATGACCACCGTGATCGAGAACAACCAGAAGAACGATCGTCTCGAAGTCGGAACCCCGCTCCTGGAGGTCAAGGACCTCCACGTGGAGTTCCACACCCGGGACGGCATCGCCAAGGCCGTGAACGGCGTCAACTACTCCGTCGCGGCGGGCGAGACGCTCGCCGTGCTCGGTGAGTCCGGCTCCGGCAAGTCCGTGACGGCGCAGACCATCATGGGCATCCTGGACATGCCCCCGGGCAAGGTGACCCAGGGCGAGATCCTGTTCCGTGGCCGGGACATGCTCACGATGAGCAACGAGGACCGCCGGAAGATCCGCGGCCAGAAGATCGCGATGATCTTCCAGGACGCGCTCTCCGCCCTCAACCCGGTGCTCAGCGTCGGCTACCAGCTCGGCGAGATGTTCCGGGTGCACCAGGGCGCCTCCAAGAAGGAGGCGAAGGAGAAGGCCATCGAGCTGATGGACCGGGTGCGCATCCCCGCTGCCAGGCAGCGCGTGAACGACTACCCGCACCAGTTCTCCGGCGGCATGCGCCAGCGCATCATGATCGCGATGGCGCTCTCCCTGCAGCCCGACCTGATCATCGCCGACGAGCCCACCACCGCCCTGGACGTCACCGTCCAGGCCCAGGTGATGGACCTGCTCGCCGAGCTGCAGGCCGAGTACAACATGGGCCTGATCCTGATCACCCACGACCTCGGCGTGGTCGCCGACGTCGCGGACAAGATCGCCGTGATGTACGCGGGCCGGATCGTGGAGACCGCCCCGGTGCACGAGCTGTACGCGAACCCCGCGCACCCGTACACCAAGGGCCTGCTCCGCTCCATCCCGCGCCTGGACCAGAAGGGCCAGGAGCTCTACGCGATCAAGGGCCTCCCCCCGAACCTGCTGAAGGTCCCGACCGGCTGCGCGTTCAACCCCCGCTGCGATGTCGCCACCGACCTGTGCCGCACGGACATCCCGGCGCTGCACCACGTGACCGACAAGGACGGCAAGGAGCTCACCGGCCGCCGCAGCGCGTGCCACCTTTGGAAGGAGACCCTCCATGGCTGAGAACATCCTGGAGGTCAAGGACCTGGTCAAGCACTACCCGCTGACCCAGGGCGTCCTGTTCAAGAAGCAGGTCGGCGCCGTCAAGGCCGTCGACGGCGTCTCCTTCGAACTGAAGAAGGGTGAGACGCTCGGCATCGTCGGCGAGTCCGGCTGTGGCAAGTCCACGCTGGCCAAGGTGCTGATGAACCTGGAGCGGGCCACCTCCGGCCAGGTGCTGTTCAAGGGCGAGGACATCTCCAAGCTGTCCGGCTCGGCCCTCAAGGCCGTCCGCCGGAACATCCAGATGGTGTTCCAGGACCCGTACACCTCGCTCAACCCGCGTATGACGGTCGGCGACATCATCGGCGAGCCGTTCGAGATCCACCCCGAGGTGGCGCCCAAGGGCGACCGCCGCAAGGCCGTCCAGGACCTGCTGGACGTCGTGGGTCTGAACCCGGAGTACATCAACCGGTACCCGCACCAGTTCTCCGGCGGTCAGCGCCAGCGCATCGGCATCGCCCGCGGTCTCGCGCTCAAGCCCGAGATCATCATCGCGGACGAGCCGGTCTCCGCCCTGGACGTGTCCGTCCAGGCGCAGGTGATCAACCTGCTGGAGCAGCTGCAGGGCGAGTTCGGCCTGTCGTACATGTTCATCGCGCACGACCTCTCCATCGTCCGGCACATCTCCGACCGCGTCGGCGTGATGTACCTGGGCAAGATGGTCGAGATCGGCACCGACGAGCAGATCTACGACAACGCCACCCACCCGTACACCCAGGCGCTGCTCTCCGCGGTGCCGGTGCCGGACCCGACGGCGCGCGAGTCCCGCGAGCGGATCATCCTCAGCGGTGACATCCCCTCGCCGGCCAACCCGCCGTCCGGCTGCCGCTTCCGCACCCGTTGCTGGAAGGCGGAGGACCGCTGCGCCGAGGAGGTGCCGCTGCTCGCGGTCCCCTCGGTGCTGAAGGGCGCGGCCGCGCACGACTCGGCCTGCCACTTCCCCGAGGTCCGGGAGCAGGCCGCGGCCTGATCCCCGCACTCCCCGGAAGGGCCCGTGGCTTCCCGCCACGGGCCCTTCCGTCGTTCGGCCGCTCCGGTCCCGTGTCGGACGGCGCCGCGTCGATAGCCGCCGCGTCGAGCAGTCGCCGTGTCGAAAGGCGTCGAACGCACTGCGCCGATCCGGCGCCGCGTCAACTCGGCAGGGGGGTCACGGCACCCGTCCGGGTGCACCCGACTCGCGCCGTCGCCGGGGCGCGCTTCTCATGGGGTGTGATGCGACACACACCTTGAGGAGGGACCTCCATGCCCGTAGCCGCCCGTGCTCGTTGGGTCCTCGCCGTTGCGACGTCCGTGGCCCTGGTGGCCACCGGGTGCAGCAGCAGCGGCGGAGGGGGCAGCAGCTCGTCGGACACCAGCAAGACCTTCAGCTACCAGAGCAACGAGCCGCAGAACCCGCTGCAGCCCGCCAACGCGAACGAGGTCGGTGGCGGTCGCATCATCCAGAACCTCTTCAAGGGGCTGGTCGACTACAACCCGACCAACGCCCAGCTCCGGATGCAGGTCGCGAGCGCGATCGACACGAGCGACTCGCAGACCTTCACCGTCACGCTGAAGAGCGGCTGGAAGTTCCACGACGGCACCCCGGTGCTGGCGAAGAACTTCGTCAACGCCTGGAACTGGGCGGCCAACCCCGCCAACAACCAGATCAACAGCTCCTGGTTCTCGGACATCGACGGCTACCAGGACGTCCACCCGGCCACCGGGAACCCGACCACGGACAAGATGTCCGGCCTGACCGTCACCGACGACCAGCACTTCACCATCAAGCTGAACCACAAGGTGTCGTACTTCGAGTACAAGCTCGGCTACATCGCCTTCTCGCCGCTGCCGGACGGCTTCTTCAGCGACCCGACCGGGTACGGCCAGAAGCCGGTGGGCAACGGCCCGTACCAGTTCGTCAGTTGGGCGCACAACAGCCAGGTGGTCACCAAGTCCTTCCCGGACTACCAGGGCGTCGACAAGCCGAAGAACGGCGGCATCGTCTTCAAGATGTACACCACGTCCGAGGCCGCCTACGCCGACCTGCAGTCCAACAACCTGGACGTGATCGACCAGGTGCCGCCGTCGGCGCTGGCGACGTACAAGAGCGACCTCGGAGACCGGGCGATCGATGCCCCGCAGGGCGCCATCCAGAACATCGGCTTCACGCTCTACCAGGCCGACTGGGCCGCACCGGAGAAGGCCCAGGTGCGCCAGGGCCTGTCGATGGCGATCGACCGCGCGACCATCACCAAGACGGTGCTGCAGGGCTCCCGGGCTCCCGCGAGCGCCTGGGTGGCCGAGGGCGTCGAGGGCTACAAGGCCGGCACCTGCGGGGACTTCTGCAACTTCGACCCCGCCAAGGCCAAGCAGCTCATCCAGCAGGGCGGCGGCGTCCCCGGCAACAAGGTGCTGATCACCTACAACGCGGACGGCGGCCACAAGGAGTGGGTCGACGCGGTCTGCAACTCGATCCGGCAGAACACCGGCGTCGACTGCCTCGGCGACCCGAAGCCGGACTTCAAGACCGCGCGCGCGGCGATCACCGCGCACCAGCTCAACGGCGCCTTCCGCACCGGCTGGGTGCAGGACTACCCGCTGAACGCCAACTTCCTGGCCGACGTGTACCGCACCGGCGCGGCGTCCAACGACACCGGGTACAGCAACCCGCAGTTCGACCAGCTGTCGACCCAGGCGGACGAGGCCCCGACCGTCAGCGACTCGACGACCGGCTACCAGCAGGCCGAGGCCGTGCTGCAGAGCGGGATGCCGGCCATCCCGCTCTGGTACTACCGCACCAACTCGGGCTACTCGACCAACGTGCAGAACGTGACGTTCGACTCGTTCGGCAACCCGGCCTGGACCCAGATCGAGGTCAAGGGCTGATCCCCGGGCCCTGATCCCCTCGCGCCGGCCCCGCCCTCCCCGCACGGAGGGCGGGGCGCGGCCTCCCGGCCGACCGGCCCCGCCGGTCGGGCACCTAGGAAGGAGGCCCGGATGGGCAGTTACGTGTTGCGACGGGTCCTGCAGATGATCCCGGTGTTCTTCGGCACCACGTTCCTGATCTTCGTGATGGTGTACACGCTGCCGGGCGATCCGGTGGTGGCGCTGTTCGGCGAGAAGGCCGCCGACCCGGCCGTGGTCGCCAGCATCAAGCACACGTACTACCTCGACCAGCCGCTCTGGAAGCAGTACCTGCACTACATGGGGAACCTGTTCCAGGGGGACTTCGGGACGAGTTTCACCGGCCGCCCGGTCTCCGACATCATGGCGGACGCCTTCCCGGTCACCATCCGGCTGGCGCTGCTGGCCTTCGTCTACGAGATCGTCGTGGGCCTCGCCCTCGGTGTCATCTCCGGTCTGAAGCGCGGCAGCATCGCGGACACCCTGGTGCTGATCCTGACCCTGGTGGTGATCTCGATCCCGGTCTTCGTGCTCGCGTACATCGCGCAGACCGTGTTCGCCACCAACCTGGGCTGGGTCACGCCGACCGTGCAGGACAGCTACGACCTCACCCAACTGATCCTGCCCGCGGTCGTCCTGGGCTCGCTGTCGCTCGCGTTCGTCGCCCGGCTCACCCGGACGTCCATCGGCGAGAACCTGCGGGCCGACTACATCCGCACCGCGACCGCCAAGGGGCTTCCCCGGCGGACCATCATCTCCCGCCACCTGCTGCGCAACTCGCTGATCCCGGTGGTCACCTTCCTCGGCACCGACCTCGGCGCCCTGATGGGCGGGGCGATCGTCACCGAGGGCATCTTCAACGTGCAGGGCATCGGCAACGTCCTGTACCGGGCGATCAACCAGAAGGAAGGCCCGACCGTGGTCGGCATCGTGACCGTCCTGGTGATCATCTACCTGGTCGCCAGCCTGCTCGTCGACCTGCTCTACGCGGTCCTGGACCCGAGGATCCGCTATGCCTGACATCCACGACGAGGACTCGTACGAACGACACCCCAAGCCGGGCGTCGACCGCCTCGACTACGCCGGGGAGCAGGGCATGGCGGTCGAGCAGGAGACCCTGATCGAGCCCGACGTGGAGAAGCGGGAAGAGGCCCGCAGTCTTTGGGGCGACGCCTGGCGGGACCTGCGCCGGCGGCCGATCTTCCTGATCTCGGTGCTGCTGATCGTGCTGCTGGTGCTCATGGCGATCTTCCCCTGGGCCTTCACCGACGCCAACCCGCGCAAGTCCGACCTGGTGCACGACTACCTCAAACGGCCGGACTGGACGGACTTCTTCGGCGCCGGCTGGTTCGGCTACGACGCCCAGGGCCGGTCCATCTACGCCCGGGTGGTCTACGGCGCCCGGGCCTCGATCACCGTCGGCATCGTCGTGACCGCCGGGGTCACCCTGCTCGGTGGACTGACCGGAATGGTCGCCGGGTACTTCGGCGGCTCGATCGACGCGGTCATCTCCCGGATCATCGACATCTTCTTCGGCATCCCGCTGCTGCTCGGCGCCCTGGTGCTGCTGAACGGCTTCCACAGCCGCACGGTGTGGGCCGTGGTCTTCGCGCTGGTCGTCCTCGGCTGGACCCAGATCGCCCGCGTGATGCGCGGCGCCGTGCTGACCGTCAAACAGTCCGACTACGTGGTGGCGGGCCGGGCGCTCGGTGCCGGGACCGGGCGGCTGATGCTCCGGCACATCCTGCCGAACGCCGTCGCCCCGGTGATCGTGGTGGCGACCATCGCGCTCGGCGGCTACATCGCGACCGAGGCGACGCTGAGCTTCCTGGGCATCGGCCTGCAGGAGCCGACCATCTCCTGGGGCATCGACATCTCCTCCGCCCAGAAGGTGATCCGGACCGCGCCCTACGTGATGTTCTTCCCGGCCGCGGCACTGTCCATCACCGTCCTGGCCTTCATCATGATGGGCGACGCGGTGCGCGACGCCCTCGACCCGAAGCTTCGCTGAGCGAGGGAGCGCATCGTGAACACAGCGGTGGACACCACCAAGGCCGGGCGGGAGGCGCCGTACGAGGGGCCGCTGCTCGACGTCCGGGACCTGCACGTCGAGTTCGTCACCCGGGACGGCGTCGCCAGGGCCGTGAACGGCGTCAACTACTCGGTCGCGGCCGGCGAGACGCTGGCGGTGCTGGGCGAGTCCGGTTCGGGCAAGTCGGTGACGGCGCAGGCGATCATGGGCATCCTGGACATGCCGCCGGCCCGGATCCCGCGCGGCGAGATCCGTTTCCGGGGCCAGGACATGCTCACGATGAGCAAGGACGAGCGGCGGAGGATCCGCGGCGGGCGGATCGCGATGATCTTCCAGGACGCGCTGTCCGCCCTCAACCCGGTCCTCTCGGTGGGCTTCCAGCTCGGCGAGATGTTCCGCGCCCACCGGGGGGCCTCCCGGGCGGAGGCCAAGGCGAAGGCCGTCGAGCTGATGGACCGGGTGCGCATCCCGGCGGCCAAGGACCGGGTGAACGACTACCCGCACCAGTTCTCGGGCGGCATGCGCCAGCGGATCATGATCGCGATGGCGCTGGCCCTGGAGCCCGACCTGATCATCGCGGACGAGCCCACCACGGCGCTGGACGTGACCGTCCAGGCCCAGGTGATGGACCTGCTGGCCGAACTGCAGGCCGAGTTCCACATGGGGCTGATCCTGATCACCCACGACCTGGGCGTGGTCGCCGACGTCGCGGACAAGATCGCGGTGATGTACGCGGGCCGGATCGTCGAGACGGCCCCGGTGCACGAGCTGTACGCGCGCCCGGCCCACCCGTACACCCGGGGCCTGCTGGACTCCATCCCGCGGCTGGACCAGAAGGGCCAGGAGCTCTACGCGATCAAGGGTCTGCCGCCCAACCTGCTGCGGATTCCCAAGGGATGCGCCTTCAATCCGCGCTGCCCGCGCGCCCAGGACATCTGCCGGGCCGAGGTGCCGGAGCTGTTCCCGGTGACCGAGGACGACGGGACGCCGACGGAGGGGCGCGGCAGTGCCTGCTTCTTCTGGAAGGAGACCCTCCATGACCGCTAACGGGGCCAGCGCACTGGGCGCGGCGATGCCGGAGGAGGTCGTCTTCGTGCAGGAGGTGCCGCGCGGCGAGCCGATCCTCGAAGTCCGGGACCTGGTCAAGCACTTCCCGCTGACCCAGGGCGTCCTGTTCAAGAAGCAGGTCGGTGCGGTGAAGGCGGTCGACGGGGTCAGCTTCGACCTGATGCAGGGCGAGACGCTCGGCATCGTCGGCGAGTCCGGCTGCGGGAAGTCCACGCTGGCCAAGGTGCTGATGAACCTGGAGCCGGCCACCGGGGGCTCGGTCCGGTACAAGGGGGAGGAGATCTCCCGGCTCTCCGGGGGCGCGCTGAAGGCCGTCCGCCGGAACATCCAGATGGTGTTCCAGGACCCGTACACCTCGCTCAACCCGCGCATGACGGTCGGCGACATCATCGGCGAGCCGTTCGAGATCCACCCCGAGGTGGCGCCCAGGGGCGACCGCCGCAAGGCCGTCCAGGACCTGCTGGACGTGGTCGGGCTCAACCCGGAGTACATCAACCGGTACCCGCACCAGTTCTCCGGCGGTCAGCGCCAGCGCATCGGCATCGCCCGGGGGCTGGCGCTCAAGCCGGAGGTCATCATCTGCGACGAGCCGGTGTCGGCGCTGGACGTGTCGGTGCAGGCGCAGGTGATCAACCTGCTGGAGCAGCTGCAGGGCGAGTTCAACCTGTCGTACATGTTCATCGCGCACGACCTCTCCATCGTCCGGCACATCTCGGACCGGGTCGGCGTGATGTACCTCGGGAGGCTGGTCGAGATCGGCAGCGACGCGGAGATCTACGACCACGCGACCCACCCGTACACCCAGGCGCTGCTCTCCGCGGTGCCGGTGCCGGACCCGACGGCGCGCGAGTCCCGGGACCGGATCGTGCTCACCGGGGACGTTCCCTCCCCGGCCAACCCGCCCTCCGGCTGCCGCTTCCGCACCCGCTGCTGGAAGGCCCAGCAGCGGTGCGAGGTCGAGGTGCCGCTGCTCGCCTCGCCGTCCTGGCTGGACGGGGCGGCGTTCCACGACTCGGCTTGTCACTTCGCGGCGGAGCGCGAGATCGAGCAGAGTGCGGCGGAGCGCGAGATCGAGCAGAGTGCGGCGGAGCGCGAGATCGAGCAGAGTGCGGCGGAGGGTGCGGCCGGGCGGGGCCCGGCGGAGGGTGCGGCCGGGCGGGGCCCGGCGGAGGGTGCGGCCGGGCAGGGCCCGACTGAGCCCGAGGGCGACCAGGGCGCGGCCGGGCAGGGTGGCGCGGAGCCCGGGAACGGGCGGGGGACCGACTGAGAATCCTCCTCCAAGGGCGCGTCCTCGGCTCGGGGGCGCGCCCTTCGCCGTCCGCCCCGTGATGGAAAAGAGATCTGCCGCAGACTCGCCAAGTGTGTGCCGTTCCTTGATAGTTGCTCTGCACCTGTCGATGGTCGCTGCTGCGCTGAGGAGGGCTGCCCAGATGGACGCGGTGGAGGTGATCGGCGGCGGTCGGGAGGGTCTGGCACCCGGGACCCCGTTGCTGGAGGTCGAGGATCTGCACGTGGAGTTCCACACCCGGGACGGCGTCGCCAAGGCCGTCAACGGGGTGAGCTACGCGGTGTCGGCCGGCGAGACGCTGGCGGTGCTGGGGGAGTCCGGTTCGGGCAAGTCGGTGACGGCGCAGGCGGTCATGGGCATCCTGGACATGCCGCCGGGGCGGATCACCGCGGGGCGGGTGCTGTTCCGGGGCGAGGACCTGCTGACCATGAGCGCCAACGCCCGGCGGGCCGTCCGGGGCCGGCGGATCGCGATGATCTTCCAGGACGCGCTGTCCGCCCTCAATCCGGTGCTCAGCGTGGGCTACCAGCTGGGCGAGATGTTCCGGGTGCACCACGGCGTCACCCGCAAGGAGGCCCGGGAGAAGGCCGTCGAGCTGATGGAGCGGGTGCGCATCCCGGCCGCCCGGCAGCGCGTCGGCGACTTCCCGCACCAGTTCTCGGGCGGCATGCGCCAGCGGATCATGATCGCGATGGCGCTGGCCCTGGAGCCGGACCTGATCATCGCGGACGAGCCCACCACGGCGCTGGACGTGACCGTCCAGGCCCAGGTGATGGACCTGCTGGCCGAGCTGCAGGCCGAGTTCAACATGGGCTTGATCCTGATCACCCACGACCTGGGCGTGGTCGCCGACGTCGCGGACAAGATCGCGGTGATGTACGCGGGCCGGATCGTCGAGACCGCCCCGGTGCACGAGCTGTACGCGCGCCCGGCCCACCCGTACACCCGGGGCCTGCTGGACTCCATCCCGCGGCTGGACCAGAAGGGCCAGGACCTGCACGCGATCAAGGGCCTGCCGCCCAACCTACTGCGGATCCCCGAGGGTTGCGCCTTCAACCCCCGCTGCGACCGCGCGCAGGACCGCTGCCGGAGCGAACTCCCGCCGCTGCACCCGGTGGTGGGCGAGCACGGGGAGGAGCTGGCGGGCCGCCACAGCGCCTGCCACTACTGGCGCGAGACGCTGCACGGCTGAGCCCGCCGCCGGGCCGCTCCGGGCTACTTCAGGAAGCCGACGTTCTCCCAGACGATGTCGGACAGGCCCTGCGCACCGATGTTGGCGAGGTCGGCGCGGGCGCCGTACAGCTGCGGGCGCTGGTAGAGCGGCAGGACGCCTGCCACCTTCCAGAGCTCGCCGTCGGCCTGGTTGATGGCCTCGGAGGTGGTGGCCGCGTCGGTCGCCGCGGCGGCCCGGTCGAGCGCGGAGTCGACGGCGGCGCTGCCCGCTCCGACGTGGTTGGTGCCGCCGTTCTGGACGAAGTTGGCGCGGCTGCCGCTGGCCGGGAAGGGCGTGCCGAGCAGCGAGTAGGCGGTGATGTCGAAGTCGTTGCGGTTGATGTACTTGTCGAAGAACTCGTTGGCGGCGGCGGTCACCGTGCTGACCTTGATGCCGACGTCCTTGAGCATCTTGGTGGTGTTCGCGGCCTCGTTCTGGGCCTGGGTGACGCCGGCCGGGATGACCATCCGCAGGTTCAGCTCGTGGCCGTCCTTCTTGCGCACGTCGCCGTCGAGCTTCCAGCCGGCCGCGTCCAGCTTGCGGGCGGCCTCGACGGGGTCGTAGCGGGCCAGGCCGAGCGAGTTGTCGCGGTAGCCGTTCTGGTTGGCGACCAGCAGGTGGTTGTTGAGCGCGACGGCGGGCCAGTCCAGGCCGTTGAGGTCGCCGCGGATGACGGCGTCCCGGTTGATCGCCTGGAACACGGCCTGGCGCACGGTCGCGTCGCTCAGCGCGGGGGTGCGGGCGTTCAGGGTGATCTGGCGGAAGTCCGGGCCGCCGGCCCGGCGCACGACGGCGCCCTTGGTGTTCCGGATGGCCTGGTAACCGGCCACGTCCGGGCCGTTGTTGAGGAGGTCGATCCGGCCCTTGGCGAAGGCGTCGGCCATCGCGTCGGGGAGCATCGCGTGGAAGACGATCCGGTCCAGCATCGGCTTGTCGCCCCACCAGTTGGGGTCGGCGACCAGGGTGACGGTCTGCGCGGTGCGGTCGAGCTGCTCGACCTTGAACGGGCCCGCGGTGACCGGGATCGCGTCCAGGTAGGCGGTGTTGAACAGGTCCGGGGTGGAGATCCGACCGGCCGGCAGCAGCGGGGCGTTGCCGGCGCCGTTGAACATCGACTGCCACTCCGAGAACGGCCGGTCGAAGGTCATCACGGCCTGGAAGTCGTCCTTGCCGCGCTCGACCGAGGAGACCAGCTCGAACCCGGTGCTGCTGGACGGCTTGTAGGCGGGGTCCTTGCCGTTCAGGGCGCGCCAGTTGGCCTCGATGTCACGCCAGGTGATCGGGGTGCCGTCGGACCAGTGGGCCTTCGGGTTGAGCGTCCAGGTGACCACCTGCCGGCCGTCCTTGAACTCGGCGTGGGCCTCCTGCAGGTAGGCCGGGTTGACGGTCTGGGCGCCGGCGGCGTCCGAGCGGAAGAAGGTCGGCAGCAGCGGCTTGGTGACGGCGATGGTCGAGGACTCGCTGCCGTCGCCGTGGATCGGCGACCACTGGCGGGAGAACTGGGTGATCGCCAGGTTCAGCGTGCCGCCCTGGCGCAGTTGGCCGCGCTCGTGGGGGTTGATGTCGACCGAGGTGAGCTTGGGCGTGCCGGCGGAGGACGGCAGGGCGTCGCCCCCGTCGCCGCCCTGGCCGGAGCCACAGGAGCAGAGTGCGAGCGAGAGGGTGAGTGCGGTGAGGCCGGCGAGCAGTGCCGTCCCGTGGTGCTGGAGGCGGCGGCTCATCGGCGTGCTCCCGGGGTGCGTGTGACGGAAACGGAAGGTGTGGCGTCACATCTTGCTGAGCGGGAGGCGGGGTTGTCGAGGGGCGGGACCGGTGCGGGCCCCGCCCCCCTGACGGACGGCGGAACGTCGGACGGCGAAACGTCAGACGGTGAACTTGAAGGTGCGGTCCTTGTCGCCGGTCTTGTCGAAGACCGAGGCGATGCCGTCCGCGACGTCCTGCGGGGTGATCGCGACGGTCTGGCCGTTCTTCTTGATCTTCACCTTGTCGAACACGTTGCCCAGTTGGGCGGAGAGCGCGTCGAGGTCCCACTTGGGCACGATCTTGCCGGAGGCGTCCGGGACGAGCGTGAGCGCCTTGGCGGCGGTCTTGCCACCGAAGTCCCAGGTCTTGGTACCGGCCACGACGTGCACCTTGCCGGCGGCCACCTGCTTGCCGAGGCCGTCGGCGGCGGCCTGCAGGGCCTGGGCGGAGACCTTGGGCTGGGCGGCGGTGACGGCCAGGGCGATCGGCTGGTCGGGCTTCCCGTCGGCGCGGTCGCGGTAGGCCTGCTCGACCACGTCCAGGGCGCTCGCCGAGTCCACCGCCTGGCCGGCCCGGCCGGGGACGACGATCGGCTCGCCGTTGGGCTCGCCGAACTTGACGTAGCCCTCCTGCAGGCCCTGGCCCGAACCGGCCGTCAGCGAGTCGAGGGCGGCCTTGAGCTTGGCCCGGTCGACCTTGACGTCCGGCGCGACGGCCTTGCTGCCGCCCTGGATCGACTTGATGACGTCGACCGGGTTGTAGCTGTGCTGGGCCAGGCCGTCCACCGTGGCGGTGGTGTCGAAGCTCAGGCCGGCGACCGCCGGGTCGAGGTCGAGGGTCTGGTCACCGATCTTCAGCTTGAGCGGCTGCTGACCGGCCTTGCCGACCGAGGCGTCCAGCGAGTGGATCGCCTGGTCGCGGCTGTTGCCGCCGATGTCGGTGCCGAGCACCACGGTGCCCTTGGGGACGTCGGACTGGTTGAGCATCAGGCCGGTGCCGTACGCGGCGGCGCCGAGGAACAGCACACCGCCGATGCCGTAGACGCCCAGCTTGACCAGCTTCTTGCCGCCGCCGCGCTTGGTCTTGGCGGGCGCGGACTGGGCCTTGGCGGGGGCCGGGGCCGGGGCGGGCGAGGGAGCACCCTTCGCACCCTGGGCGGCCGGGGGCCGGGGGCCGGCGCCGGCGCCCGGGGTGGGCAGCGGGGTGACCTCGGTGACCTCGGGGTCGGCCTGCCGGGGTCGGCCGGGCTGCGGGCCCGCGCCGGGCGCGCCCGGGAAGAGCCCGCCGGGCGCCGCCGGGGCGGCGGGGCCGTCCTGGCCGGGGGCGGCCGGGCGCTGGGTGGCGAACGGGTCGGCGCCGGTCGGCGCCGAGGCGAACAGGCCCGGCTGGGTACGGCCGTCGGCACCGTGCGGGGCGCCGTTGCGGGGCGGGCCGGATATCCCGGCGGGCGGCGGGGTGTTCTCGCGGATAGGCCGGAAGCCGTCGACCGAGGTGTCCTCCGGGCTCGGCTCGGCGGCCGGCGCGCCCTGCGGGCCGGCCGGGTGGCCGTTCGGCCGGAAGGCGTCCTGCGGGCGGCCCTGCTGCGGGCCGCCCTGGCGGGGGCCGTTCTGCCGGGCGCCGTTCTGCCGGGCGCCGTTCTGGCGCGCCCCGTTCTGCTGCTGGGGACGGTCCTGCTGGGGGCGGCCGCCGCGCGGCCCCCGGGTGCCGGCGTCGGGGCCGGGGGTCGGGCCGAACGGGTCGACCGCGGGCGCGAAGGGGTCGGCGGCCTCGTAGACGCCGGGCTCCTCGGCCGGGGCCTCGGCGCGGAACGGCGCGGCGGGGGCGCCCGGGTTCGACGCCTTGCCCTGGGCGGGTACCGGACGGCCCTTCGGGGCGCCGTTGGCACGGGCGGCAGCGCCGCCCGCCGGGCGGGCACCCTGCGGTCGGGCCTCGGCGGCACCGGACGGGGCCTCCGGCGCGCTCGGGGCACCGGCCGGCACGGCGGCCGGGGCGGGCTCGGCGGCCGACGCCTTCTTCTGGCGCGGCCGGAACCACGCGCCGGTGGACTCGGACTCGGAGGTCGCCGGCGGGATCGGCGGGATCTCCCACTCCGGCGGCAGGTTCGGCGGGGTGGCCGTGCCGCTGCCGCCGTCCATCACGCCGAGGACGGGCGAGGCCGGTGCGGAGCGGTGGCGCGCGCCGCCCTGGTCGGCGGCCGGGGTCTCCTCGGCGGGGCCGTCCTCGTTCTTGACGGTGCTGCGGACGACGACCGGCGGGATCGGACGCGAGCCGGGGATGTTGATCCGGACCCGGGTGGTCAGGGTGGTCTCGGTCTTCGGACCGTCGTCCTCGCCGCCGTCCGCGGTGCCCTGGCCGGTGCCGGCCGCGGCCCGGTCGCCGCCGGAGGGCCCCGGCGTGCCGTAGGGCGGGGTGCCCGACGGGTAGGCGTCCGGACCCGTGCGCCGAGGCGTCGGGTGGGCGTTGTCAGATTCGCGGCTGCTCAATGCTGCTCTGCTCCGGGTTCGCGGGCGGGCCGTGCGGCGCGACCGCGGTTCGTGGTCGCCGGGCCCGGCTGGGGCGGGCGGCGGTCGGGTACGGCGTTCTGCGGGACCACCATACTGGGAAGAACTGAGCGGTGAACGGGTTCGGACAGATCCTGATACGTCCGGTTCTTCCGGTATGAGAGTAAGGCCGCGTGCTCCTGACTGCGCGTCGTACGCGGTACCGTACGCCGCGCTCGGCCGTGGTCAGCGCGGGGGGCCGGGCACCCCGGGGAACCAGCTGGTGCGGGTGGGCAGGGTGGCGCAGATCACGCCCAGCACCGAGCCGGCGAACAGCCAGGCCAGCGAGGTGGCGTTGGACCACAGCACGTTGTCGCCCTCCGGCCGGGGCACGATCAGCAGCAGCATGGCCAGGAACCAGCCGGCCGCGGGCGCGGCCGCGCCGAGCCGGGTGCCGGTGACCCGCAGGCCGCCGTAGAAGGTCGCGGCGGTCGCGGCGAGGGCCAGCAGGACCCCCACGGGCGGCCACAGGGCCTGCACAAAGGATCCGCAGACCGACACGGCGATGCCCAGCAGGAAGAACAGGACATAGGCCGCGATCCGGGCGGCGCGCGGGGGTTGAGGCTCGGCCAGGCGCTCCTCGCGGGTGCCGAGCACCGCCGCCGGGATGGAGCGGCGCGGCGGCCGCGGTGCGGGCTTGCTCATCGGGCGTCCTCCCCGGCACCCGCGGCCGCGTCGTCGAGGCCCGCGAACAGGTCGTCCTCCGGCTCGCCCGGACCGGCCTGGCCGCGCACCAACTGGTAGTACTCGGTGGCGAGCAGGGGCTGGCCGAGGCCGTTGGACAGCGCGAAGAAGGCGCCGTCCACGGTGATCTGGGTGGCGTGCGCGGCCATCGCGGTCGCCTTGCGGCCGGCGTACGCGGCGCCGTCCAGTGCCGTGGTGACCGCCTCGTCGGCGACCACGCCGGGGACGTCGGACGGCCGGGCGACGCCGGGGAAGGCCGCCTTGGCGGCGGTCTCGGCGAGCCCGGCCTCGATCACCGAGCGCGGCATCCGGTTCCAGTACACCTTGGCGATCCGCCAGGCCGGGCCCAGCTCGGGGCGGTGGGCCGGGTCGGCGGCCAGCTCGTACGCGCGCATCGCGACCCGGTGCGCCTGGATGTGGTCCGGGTGGCCGTAGCCGCCGTTCTCGTCGTACGTGACCAGCACCTGCGGCCGCACCTCGCGGATCACCGCGACCAGGTGGCCGGCCGCCTCGTCCACGTCCGCCCGCCAGAAGCAGCCGGGCACGTCGTTGTCGGCCACGCCCATCATCCCGGAGTCGCGGTAGCGCCCCGGGCCGCCGAGGAAGCGGTGGTCGGTGACGCCCAGGGCGCGCATCGCCTCGGTCAGCTCGCCGATCCGGTACGCGCCGAGAGTGTCCTCCCGATCGGCCGTCAGACGGGCGAGCTCCGGGGGGATCACCTCGCCGCCCTCGCCGAGGGTGCAGGTCACCAGCGTGACCCGGGCGCCCTCGGCGGCGTACCGGGCCATCGTGGCGCCGTTGCCGATCGACTCGTCGTCGGGGTGCGCGTGCACCAGGAGGAGTCGGCGGCCGGTAGTCGCGGTCATGGGAGGAAGCCTAACCACCGGCCGGGTGGGGTCAGAGCCTCAGGCCGTTGATCATGCCGGCGAGGTTGGTGGTGACCTGGCTGATCGACGGGGCGATCGAGCTGGAGGCCAGGTAGAAGCCGAGCAGCGCGCAGACGATGGCGTGCGCCAGCTTCAGGCCGGAGCGGCGGATCAGCACCACCACGATGACCAGCATCAGCACGGCTGCGGAGATGTTCATGGCCATGTCGGCTCACAACCCCTTCTCGGGCGCGCCACCCCCGGGGGAGGGCGGCGGTGGGACGGTGCGTAACTGGGGCTGCGGGCGACCGGGGCCCGGGACGGGGCCGACGATCACTCGCCTGACCAGTCATACCCGATGGGTAAGGGGAGCATTACATTCAGTGAGTCCCCGCGCGCCGGGGCATTGCGGCACTCACGGGGCGCACGGGCCGGTCGGAGGGGGTGTGGCACTCTTCGGGGTGTACTTCGCGACGATGCTCCGAACGAGTGATCACCAGCCTCCCGACAGCGGCAGTTCGGCGTCGTAGGGTCTGGTGCCATGACCTCCCACACCCCTGCGGACACCTTCCCCCGGCAGTACGCGCGGACCCTGCGCTACACCGTCGGCGCGCCCCGCTCCTTCTCCGTCGCACCGGACGGCTCGCGGGTCCTCTTCCTCCGCTCGCCCTCCGGCGGCGACCGGGCCAACCTGCTCTGGACCCTCGACACCGCCACCGGCGAGGAGCGGATCGCCGCGGACCCGGCGGTCCTGCTCGGCGGCGGCGAGGAGGACCTCTCGCCGGCCGAGAAGGCCCGCCGCGAGCGCAGCCGCGAAGGCTCGGCCGGCATCGTCGGCTACGCCCTGGACGCGGCCGGCTCGCTGGCCGCCTTCGCCCTCTCGGGGCGCCTGTTCACCGCCGACCTGGTGGCCGGCACCACCGCCGAACTGCCCGCCCGGGGGCCGCTCCTGGACCCGCGCCCGTCGCCCGACGGCAGCCACGTCGCGTACGCCAACACCGCCGGCGAGCTGCGGCTGTCCCGGACCGACGGCAGCGGCGACCGGGTGCTCGCCGAGCCGGACGGCCCGAACGTCACCTGGGGCCAGGCCGAGTTCATCGCCCAGGAGGAGATGGACCGCGACCGCGGCTTCTGGTGGTCCCCGGAGAGCGACCGGCTGCTGGTCGAACGCGCCGACGACAGCCCGGTGCGCCGCTGGTGGATCGCCGACCCGGCCAACCCGGACCGCGAGCCCGCCGAGGTCGCCTACCCGGCGGCCGGCACCCCCAACGCCGAGGTCGGCCTCTGGGTGCTCGACCTGCACGGCGGGCGCACCGAGGTGGTCTGGGACCGCGCCGCCTTCCCGTACCTCGGCCGGGTGCACTGGTCGAAGGGCGGCGTGCCGCTGCTGCAGGTGCAGTCCCGCGACCAGCGCAGCCAGCGCATCCTCGGCCTGGACGTGGCCACCGGCGCCACCGAGGTGCTGCACGAGGAGAAGGACGAGGCCTGGCTGGAGCTGTTCCCGGGCGTCCCGGCGTGGACCCCGGACGGGAAGCTGGTGCGGATCTCGGACGAGGGGGGAAGCCGCACGCTGGTGGTCGGCGACCGGGCCGTCACCGGGGCCGACCTGCACGTCAGGTCCGTCATCGCCGTCACCGAGGACGAGGTGTTCTTCAGCGCCTCCGGCGGCGCCGCCGAGACCGACCCCGAGCCCGGCTGGATCGCCGTCGGCCGGATCAGCCACGACGGCACGCGGCTCGGCTGGGAGTCGGCCAACGGCCGGCCGTTCACCTCCGTCGGCAACGCCGTGCACGGCGGCGGGGTCACCGTGCGGGTCACCGCCGAGCCCGACCTGCCCGGCACGCTGGTGCAGGTCGCCCGCGACCTGCCCGAGGGCGTGGTGGTCGACGACATCGCCACCATCGCCTCGTACGCAGAGACCCCGGTCATCACCGCCCGCCCGGTGTTCCGCTTCGCCGGCGAGCGCCGCATCCCGGCCGCCGTCTTCCTGCCGACCGGCTACGACCGCGAGCGCGACGGCCTGCTGCCCGTCCTGATGGACCCGTACGGCGGCCCGCACGGCCAGCGTGTCGTCCAGGCGCACAACCCGCACCTCAACGCGCAGTGGTTCGCCGACCAGGGCTTCGCGGTGGTCGTCGCCGACGGGCGTGGCACCCCCGGGCGCGGGCCGGCCTGGGAGAAGTCGATCGCCTTCGACTTCGCCGGGGCGACCCTGGACGACCAGGTGGAGGCGCTGCAGGCGCTCGCCGCGGAGTTCCCGCTGGACCTCGACCGGGTCGCCGTCCGCGGCTGGTCGTACGGCGGCTACCTCGCCGCGCTCGCCGTGCTGCGCCGCCCGGACGTCTTCCACGCGGCGGTGTCCGGCGCGCCGGTGACCGACTGGGCGCTGTACGACACCCACTACACCGAGCGCTACCTGGGCGACCCGGCCGAGCGGCCCGAGGTGTACGCCGCCAACTCGCTGAGCGGGTACGCGGCCGGGCTGGAGCGCCCGCTGATGATCATCCACGGGCTGGCGGACGACAACGTGGTGGCCGCGCACACCCTGCGGCTCTCCTCGGCGCTGCTCGCCGCCGGCCGCCCGCACACCGTCCTGCCGCTGTCCGGCGTCACGCACATGACCCCGCAGGAGGAGGTCGCGGAGAACCTGCTGCTGCTCCAGGTCGACTTCGTGAAGCGCTCGCTGGGGATGCAGGGCTCCTGACCGGCGCGACCGACGGCCGGTACCCCCACCGCCCCACCGGGCTGACACGGGTACCGGCCGTCGGCATGACATCCGTCATGTCGAAGGCACGACGGCGGACACTGACGCCGGCCCCCGCCCGCGCGGGACTCTGAGGTGGTGCGAACAGCAACGGACACGACACCACCAGGGAAGAGGAGCCGGGCGATGGACACCGAGGCGGTGGCCGCCTTCCGCGGCGTGGGCAAGAGCTACGGGCGGGTGCGCGCCGTGGACGGGCTGGACCTCGTGCTGCGGCCGGGGGAGACCGTCGCCCTGCTGGGCCCGAACGGCGCCGGCAAGTCCACCAGCCTCGACCTGTTGCTCGGCCTGCGCGAGCCCGACCAGGGCGGGGTGACGCTGTTCGGCGGCACCCCGCGGGCGGCGATCGAGGCCGGCCGGGTCGGCGCGATGCTGCAGAGCGGCGGGCTGATGTCCGACGTCAAGGTGCGCGAGCTGGTGCGGCTCGCCTGCGACGTGCACCCGCGCGGCCGGTCGGTGCCGGAGGTGCTGGCCGACGCCGGGATCACCGAGCTGGCGGAGCGCCGGGTCGACAAGCTGTCCGGCGGCCAGGAGCAGCGGGTCCGCTTCGCCCTGGCGATCGCCGGCGACAACGACCTGATCGTGCTGGACGAGCCCACCACGGGCATGGACGTCAGCGTCCGGCAGTCGTTCTGGGCGAGCATGCGGGCGCAGGCCGACGCGGGGCGCACGGTGCTGTTCGCCACCCACTACCTGGAGGAGGCCGACTCGATCGCCGACCGCGTCCTGGTGCTGCACCGGGGCCGGCTGATCGCCGACGGCAGCTCCGCGGAGATCAAGGCGCGGGCCGGGGCCCGCCGGATCGCGTTCGAACTCCACGACGCGGACGGCCGGTTCGAGGACGCCGTGCTGCGCGCCCTGCCGGGTGTGCAGTCGCTGGACGTCACCGCGAGGGTCCCGGGGGTGCGGACGGTGCGGATCCGCACCGCGGACGCCGACGCGAGCGTCGCCGGGCTCTACCGGGCGGGCCTGTACCCGCGCGGGCTGGAGGTCACCGGCCTGGGCCTGGAGCAGGCCTTCCTGACCATCACCGGAGAGCTGGACCGGGACGACGCCCGGTCGGACGCCACCGCCCCGCAGAACGACGCCGCCCTGGAGAGTGCGCGATGACCACCCTGATCCGGCTGGAGATCCTGCGGACCCTCCGCAACCGGCGCTACCTGTTCTTCACCGTGGCCTACCCGGCGCTGATGTACGTCTTCTTCGTCCACGCGTACGGCGCCGCCAACCAGGCCGGCGGACTGCCGGTGAAGACCTACTTCATGGTCTCGATGGCCACCTTCGGCGCGGTCGGCGCGGTGCTCACCGGCAACGCGCAGCGGATCTCGCTGGAGCGCAAGACCGGCTGGACGTGCCAGCTGCGGCTGACGGCGCTGCCGGGCCGGGCGTACACCCTCGGCAAGATCGCGGCGAGCGCGGTGACCACGCTGCCGGCGATCCTGGTGGTCTTCGCGGTCGGCGCCGGCCAGGGCGTCTCGCTGGGCGCGGCGCAGTGGATCGGGCTGGCGGCCGCGCTGTGGCTGGGCAGCTTCGTCTTCGCGGCGCTCGGGGTGGCGCTCGGCTACGCGGCGGCGCCGGACTCGGTGCAGCCGATCGTGATGATCACCTACATGGCGATGGCGCTGCTCGGCGGCACCTGGTTCCCGGTGAGCGGTTCGCTGGAGAAGTTCGCCCGCTTCAATCCGGTGTTCCTGTACAACAAGCTGGCCACCTTCACCCAGCCCGGGCACTCCCTGGACACCGTCGCGGCCGTCGGGCTGGCCGGCTTCCTGGTGGTGTTCGTCGTGGCCGCGACGGCCCTGTACCGCCGTGACACCCGCCAGGCATGATGATCCACATGAGCGACACGCGTCAGGCCGACCACTCCGACGAGCAGCGGGGGGCGGGCCCGGCGCGTGCGTCGTTCATGAACGTCCCCGGATCCCCGGTGGAGACCAGGCGGCAGCTGCTGGTCAAGGTCGCCTGGATGCTGCTGTGGCTGACGTACCTGGCCTACCCGGTGAGCCGCCTGCTGAACGGCGAGCACAGCACGGGCGCCCAGGTGTTCGGCTGGATCAGCCTGGCGTTCTTCGTGGGCAGCTACGTCCTGCTGGTGATCTTCCGCTCGACCCCGGGGATGTGGCCGCGGGCCTGCCGGGTGATCGTCGCACTGATGGTGGCGCTCGCGATCGCGTCCTCCGTCGTGCTCGGCGAGACCTTCCTGCCCCTCTTCATCTACACCTCGGTGTGCGTCGCGATCATCGCGCCGGCGCAGTACGCGCTGCGCGCCCTGGCCGCCATGTCCGGGCTCGTCGTCGCGGTCGGCCTGCTGATCCACGCCGGAATGGACAGCATCGCGACCTTCGCCCTCAGCGCCTTCCTCTCCGGCGCCGCGATGACCGGCCTGCAGCGGCTCGTCGCCACCATGAAGGAACTGCGCGAGGCCCGCGCCGCCGTCGCGCACCTGGCCGCCTCCGAGGAGCGGCTGCGGCTCGCCCGCGACCTGCACGACCTGCTCGGGCACTCGCTCTCGCTGATCACCCTGAAGAGCGAGCTGGCCGGGCGGTTCATGGACGCCGGCAAGGACGAGGCGGCGCGGGCGCAGGTCGCCGACATCGAGCAGGTCGCCCGGCAGTCGCTGATCGACGTCCGGGAGGCGGTCACCGGCTTCCGCCGTCCGACCCTGCCGGTCGAACTCGCCGCCGCCCGTACCGCGCTGGCCGCCGCCCAGGTCCGGCTGGAGGTCGCGCCGGAGCTGGTGGACAGCTGGCCGGGACTGGCCACCGAGGAGGCGGGCGCGCTGGCCTGGGCGCTGCGCGAGGCCGTCACCAACATCGTCCGGCACGGCGAGGACGCCACCGTCTGCACGGTGACGGCGGACGAGAGCTGGGCGGGCGACGGCGAGCGCTACGCCGTCCTGGAGATCGCCGACGACGGGCGCGGGCCGGGCAAGTCCCAGCCCGGGAACGGCCTGTCCGGGCTGGAGGAGCGACTGGCACTGGTCGGCGGGCGGCTGGAGACCGGACCGGCGGAGCGGGGCAGGGGCTTCCGGCTGCGGGCCTCGGTGCCGCTGCGGACGGTGTCCGTCGCGCCCGGAGCCACGAGGCCCGAGTAGCCGGCCCGGCCGGCCGAGCCGGTCAGGCGGACGGCAGCTCCAGCACGAAGCGGGCGCCGCGCGGCGCGTGGGCGACGCGCAGGCTGCCGCCGTGCCGGGTGGCGACGTCCGCCGCGATGGCCAGGCCCAGGCCGCTGCCGCCGGCGTCCCGGCTGCGGGCCTCGTCGAGCCGGGTGAACGGTTCGAAGATCCGCTCGCGGTCCTCCGGCGGCACGCCCGGGCCGTCGTCCCGGACCTCCACGACGCAGCCGTACGCGGTCTGCCGCGCGGACATCACCACCTCGGTCGCCGCGTGCCGCTTGGCGTTGTCCAGCAGGTTGCGCACCAGCCGGTGCAGCCGGATCCGGCTGCCGCGCACCAGGACCGCCTCGGGCGTGTCCACCCGCAGGACGAGCCGGGTGCGGAGGGCCGGGCGGTACTGGTCGGCGAGTTCGCGCAGCACGGCGGACAGGTCGACGGTGGCGAGCTGGCCGGCCGCCGCCGGGTGCGTGCCCCGGGCCAGGAACAGCAGGTCCTCGGTGAGCTGCTGGAGCCGCTCGACCGAGGTCAGCGCCTCCTGGGTGGCGGCCGGCCAGTCGGTGCGCTCGGGGTGGGCCAGCGAGACTTCGAGGTTGGTGCGCAGTGCCGCGATCGGGCTGCGCAGCTCGTGCGAGGCGTCCGCGACGAAGCGCTGCTGCTGGGCGGCCGAGCGTTCCAGCCGGTCCAGTGTGGCGTTGGTGGTCCGGGCCATCCTGGTGATCTCGTCGCCGGAGGGCGGCACCGGGACGCGGCGGTCCAGTCGGTGTTCGCCGATCTCGGCCAGCTCGGCGCGGATCGCGTCCACCGGGCGCAGCGCCCGGCGGGTCGCCACCCAGGCCGTCAGGGCGACCAGCAGCGCTGCGACGGGCACGCCGGTCCGGAGCACCGGGTCGATGGTGCGCAGCGAGGCCTCGGCGGCGAACGGCGTGGCCAGCACGTAGACCGTGTAGGGGTTGGTCCCCGCCCGCGGCTGGTAGCCGTCCTTCTCCAGCAGCGGGCTCCAGGCGCCCATCGCGACGAAGGTGCGTCCCGAGTAGCGGTTGGCGGCGGCCGTGCCGACGGGGCCGATGGTGATCCGCTGGACCGTCTGCCAGTCGTCCGGCGCCAGGTGCGGCACCAGCGTCGGCATCGGGCCGACCAGGTGCTGGGTGGTCAGCGGTCCGCCCATGGTGACCAGTTGGCCGTCGTTGCCCAGCACCAGGTACGGCAGCTGTGCCTTGTCCTTCAGCTGCTGGCCGTACTTGAAGTTGTTGCTGATCTCCCGGGCCTGCGACTTGGCCTCCGACTCGGCGGCCTGAAGCTGGGCGTCGTACATGTGGTCGCGCAACCACCAGGCGCCGCCGCCGAGCAGCAGCAGGGCCGCGAGACCGGCCGCCAGCGAGGTGCGCAGGCGGGTGGAGAGGCGGCTGAGCACGGTCAGGCCTCCAGTCGGTAACCGGCGCCGCGCACGGTGGTGATCGAGCGGACGCCGAACGGGGAGTCCACCTTGCGGCGCAGCATGCTGACGTACACCTCGACGATGGACTCCTCGCCGTCGAAGGCGATGTCCCACACCTCGTCGACGATCCGGCGCTTGGACAGCACCTCGCCGGGGTGCTCGGCCAGGCAGCGCAGCACGGCGAACTCGCGCTCGGTGAGGGTGATCTCGGCGCTGCCGCGGCCGCAGCGGCGGCCCGCCGGGTCCAGCCACAGGTCGCCCACCCGCAGCAGCGGGCCGGGGGTCTGGCTGCGGCGGATCAGGGCGCGCAGGCGGGCCAGGAAGACCATGTACGAGAACGGCTTGGTGAGGTAGTCGTCGGCGCCGGTGTCCAGGCCCTCGGCCTCGTCGTACTCGCCGTCCTTGGCGGTCAGCATCAGGATCGGGGTGGTCACGCCCTCGGCGCGCAGGGCCTCGCACACCTTGTAGCCGTTCAGGCCGGGAAGCATGATGTCGAGCACGATCGCCCGGTAGGCGTGCCGCCGGGCCAGCCGCAGGCCGGTGAGGCCGTCCGGGGCGAGGTCGACGGTGTAGCCCTCGGCCTCCAGGCCGCGCCGGACGGCCGCGGCGACCTGGGGGTCGTCCTCCACCATCAGAATTTCCATGCGGATCAGGATGCCACCGGCGCCGGATCCGCTCCTTAAGCGGTCTTCAGCTTTCTCAGCTTCGCTTCAGGGCACTTGACGCATGCTCTCGCCGTTCTCGCCGGCCTGTTCGGGCCGGTGCCCGGAGCGAGAGGAGCTGGCGGATGACCGTTCTCCAGGAGGCCGTCGGGGCCCGTGGGCTCGGGCACGCCCGTGAGCCCGGGCAGGGGGTGGAGCCGAGGTCCGCCGGGGGGCACCCGGCCCCGGGCGGGTCGGCCCGGCCCGTTTCGTCGGCCCCGGCCGTTCCGCCGGCCCGGCCCGTCCCGTCCGCCCGGCCCGTCCCGTCCGCCCGGCCCGTCCCGTCCGCCCGGCACCGCAAGCCGCGGCGCACCGTGCCGCCGAGCCTGGTGATGGCGGTGGGGACGGTGGTGTCCCGGGCGACCGGCTTCGTCCGCTCGGCGGTGCTGGTGGCCGTCCTGGGCTCGGGGGTGCTCGCGGACGGCTACAACGTGGCGAACACGGTGCCCAACATCCTGTTCGTGCTGCTGATCGGCGGCGCGCTGAACACCGCGCTGGTGCCCCACCTGGTGCGCGCCGCCAAGGAGTCGGCGGACGGCGGGGCGGCGCACGTCAACCGGCTGGTGACGGTGCTGGTGGCCGCCCTGCTGGTGCTGACGGCCGTGGTGGTGCCGGCCGCGCCGCTCGTCGTCCGGGCGTACACCTCTTACGGCGACGCGCAGTTGGACCGCACGGTGCTGCTGGCGTACCTGTGCCTGCCGCAGGTGTTCTTCTGCGGCCTGTTCACGGTGCTGGGCCAACTCCTCAACGCCCGGCAGCGGTTCGCGCCGATGGCGTGGGCGCCCGTGCTCAACAACCTGGTCGTGATCGGGGTGTTCGGTGCGTACGTCGGACAGCGGTCCTTCTCCGTCGCCGACCTGACGGTGCTGGGCGCCGGGACGACGGCGGGCGTGGTGGTGCAGAGCCTGGTGCTGCTGCCCTGCCTGCGGGCCGCCGGGGTGCGGCTGCGGCCGCGCTGGGACTGGCGGCAGGCCGGGCTCGGCGAGCCGCTGCGGGCCGCCGGGTGGACGCTGCTGCTGGTGCTCAGCGACCAGGTGGGCTACTGGGTGGTGACCCGGCTCTCCACGCTCGCCGGCTCGCAGGCCGCCGCCGCCGGTCTCCCGGGCGTCGGGTACACGGCCTACAGCAGCGCGTACCTGCTGTGGATCGTGCCGCACGGCGTGATCACGGTGTCCGTGGTGACCGCCGCCGTCCCCGCGCTCAGCGCGGCCGCCGACACCCCGCGCGCCGTCCGCGGGATCCTCTCCCGGACCGTCCGCACGATCGGGGTGGTGACCGTCCCGGCAGCCTGTGCGCTGGTCGTCCTCGCGCCGCAGCTGTGCGCCCTCGCCTTCGGCCACGGCCGGACCGGCTCCGCCGACGTCCAGGCCATCGCGGGCATGCTGGCCGCCTTCGCCCCCGGCCTGGTCCTCTACTCGGCCGCGTACGCGCTCACCCGCACCTTCTACGCGCTCGGCGACAGCCGCACGCCCTTCCTGCTCAACCTCCTGCCCGTCGCCGCCACCGTGCTCGGCGCCCTGCTCTGCCACCGGCTGCTGCCGCTGCGCTGGGTCGTCACCGGGATGGCCGGCTGCTACGGCGGTTCCTTCCTGCTCACCTGCGTGGCGGCCCAGCTGCTGCTGCGCCGTCGTCTCGGCCCGCTGCGCGTGCTGGGCGCCCACCTCAAGCTGCTCGCCGCCGCCCTCCCGGCCGCGGCCGCCGCCTGGTGGACCGCCCGCTACGGCCTGCTGCCCGCCGGCGCCGCCCTCGCCGTCGTCTACCTGCTCCTCGCCCACCTCCTCCGCGTCGAAGAACTGTCCGCCCTCACCACGCGATTGCGCCGCCGATGAACCAGCTCTCCGCCGACGTCCGCCACACCCTCGACGTCCTCCTGCCCGACGGCCACCCGCTGCGCGCCCAGATCCCGCACCTGCGCATCCGGGCCCGCTGCGCCTGCGGTTGCACCGTCCACTTCACCGGCCCCGACCCGGCCGCCCGTCCGGAGATCGCGGCCGAGACGGACCTCGGCGAGGACGGCGAGGTCCTCCTCTTCGCCGAGGACGGGCGGCTCTCCCGGCTGGAGGTCTGCTCCTGGACCGACCCCAAGCTCACCCTGGCCGACGCCGCCCGTTTCCTGCGCGGGGAACCAGGCGAGGCGGCCTGATCGTCCTACCGGGCATGCCCACCGTCCTCGTTCTCGGTTTCGACCCGCACAGCGTCCCCGGCATGGACGGCGACGCCGTGCGGGCCGTCCTCGACGCCGAACTCGCCCGCTTCGCCGATCACGGCATCGATGCCGCGATGACCCTGGTCGCCCCCGACGCGACCGCCGAGCCCGCGATCGTCGCGGCGCTCGACGGGCACGGGTGGGACGTCGTCGTCATCGGCGGCGGCATCCGCAAGCCCGAGCCGGCCCTTCCGTTCTTCGAACTCGTCGTCAACCTCGTCCGCCGCCACGCGCCCGGGTCCGCCATCGCCTTCAACACCAGCGGCGCGGACAGCGTCGAGGCCGCCCTGCGCTGGCTCTGACCGGCCCCGGTCCCGTTCCCGGGCAGCCCGGCCGCTCCGGTCAGTGCGCCGGGCGCAGGTCGTCCAGGTCGCGGCGGTAGGCGAGGGCCGGGAGGCCGCCGAGCAGGTACCGGTGTCCGAACCGGAAGCCGTTGCGGACGAGCACGGCCTGCGAGGCGGCGTTGTCGACGGAGGTGCCCGCCGTCAGGGAGCGCAGGCCGTAGGGGCCGGCCGCGAGTCGGCAGACCTCGGCGACCGCGGCGGAGGCGATCCCCCGGCCGGCGGCGGCTTCGGCGACCCGGTAGCCGAGTTCGGCGGTGCCGTCGGCGATGTCGACCAGGTTGACGCGGCCGACGAGCGCGCCGTCCGCGTCCCGGATCACGTGGAACCGGCAGGTGCCCGCGCCCTGTTCGGCGAGCAGCGCGGCGTGCCGGCTCGGGAAGTCGGCGAAGTAGTCGTCCCCACGGTCGGGGACGCTGCGGGCGAAGTACGCGCGGTTGGTGCGCTCGAAGGCCAGCAGGGCTTCGGCGTGGTCCGGGCGGAGGGGTTCCAGGCTCAGCATCCCGACAGTCTGGCCCGCAGGGCCTCGCCGAACCACTCGAATACCTCCCGCAGGCTCTCCGGGGCGGGCCGGCCGTTGACGGTCGCCAGCAGGTGCCAGTAGCGCTCGGCGCGCGGGTCGTCGGCGATCCCGAGGCGGTCGAGCAACCACCGCCGGAGGTCGGCGTCGTCGGGGCGGCCGAAGGCCTCGGCGTAGGCGGCGGTGAGGGAGTCGACGACGGGGTCGGCGGCGGGGGAGGCGGGGGCGATGCCGTCCGCCAGGGCCGTGCCCACCGAGGACCGTACGGTCGCGGTGAGCTCGGTGTGCAGGCCGCCGCGGTCCCCGTCCGCCCGCTCCGCGGCCTGGTGCTCGGCCATCCGGCGCACCGCTGCGCGGAAGTCCGGGTCCTGGACGAGTTCGCCCAGCTCGACCCAGGCCTCGACCTGCTCCGGCTGCGGTTCGTCCGGCAGTTCGGGCATGGCGGAGCGCATCATGGCGACGAACTCGGGGTTGGCGTCGAGGCCGCCGAAGGCCTCGTCGATGAAGTCGTGGACGAGGCGCCGGCGTTCGGCGTCGGAGAGTGCGGCGAGCTTGTGCATGAGTTTCATCTCCTCTGGGGTGGAGCCACGTTGGGCGACCGCGAGCAGCACCGCCCGGCGCAGCCGCAGGGTGCGGATCTGCACCTGGAGCGCCTCGGCGTGCGCGGCGGCGACCTCGTGCAGCGGGGTCTCCCGCTCCAGCACCCGGCGGATCGCGGGCAGGTCGAGGCCGAGCTCGCGCAGGGTGCGGACGAGGTCCAGCCGGGCGAGCGCGTGGACGTCGTAGCGCCGGTAGCCGGCGGAGGTGCGGTCGGTGGGCGGCACGAGGCCGGTGTCGGCGTAGAACCGGATGGTCTTGACCGTGAGCCCGGTGCGCCGGGCGAGGTCGCCGATCGAGTACCGGATGCCGTCGTCCGGGGAGCTGCCGTCCATGGGCACCACTGTGGACTCTCCCCCTACCGGAGACTCAAGTCCGTTGGCAGCCCGCCCCGCTCGGCCCGTCTGCCCGCTCGGCCCGTCTGCCCCGCTCGGGCCGCCTGCCCGCCCGGCCGCCTGCCCGCCCGGCGCTCCGGCCCGCCCCCTAAGGTCATGGCCATGGACGACACTGAGAACGGGGCCTCGATCCGCGTACTGCTGGCCGAGGACCAGGGGATGGTCCGGGAGGCGCTGGCCGCGCTGCTGGGCCTCGAAGGGGACATCGACGTCGTCGCGCAGGTCGGGCGCGGTGACGAGGTGGTGGCGGCGGTGCTGGCGAACGACGTGCGGGTTGCCGTGCTGGACATCGAGATGCCGGGGATGACGGGCATCGAGGCGGCCGCCGAGCTGCGCCGGCAGGCGCCGCACACCAAGGTGGTCATCGCGACCACCTTCGGCCGCCCCGGCTACCTGCGCCGGGCGATGGAGTCGGGCGCCGACGCGTTCCTGGTGAAGGACGCGCCGGCCGCCGAGCTGGCCGAGGCGATCCGCCGGGTGCTGCGCGGCGAGCGGGTGATCGACCCGGCGCTGGCGGCGGCCGCGCTGGCGGAGGGCGCCAACCCGCTGACCCCGCGCGAGCGGGACGTCCTGGGCGCGGCCGCCGACGGCGCGGTGAACGCGGACATCGCCAGGCGGCTGCACCTGTCCGAGGGCACGGTGCGCAACTACCTGTCGATGGCGATCCAGAAGACCGAGGCCCGCAACCGCACCGAGGCGGTCCGGATCGCCCGCGAGAAGGGCTGGCTGTAGCTCCGGCCGGAGCTCAGTTCAGCCGGTGCCGGGCCGCCCGCGCCTCCTGCCGGACCTTGGCGGCGCCGTCCGGGTCGAAGGCGTCCAGGATCTGCGCGTACGCGTCCATCTCCGCCGAGCCGCCGAGGAAGTCCCCGGTGCGGACGAGGAGTTCGGCCCGCTCCAGCCGGAGCTGGGCGGGGTGGCGGGGCAGCAGCAGGGCGAGTTCGGTGGCCCAGAGCTGGGTGCGGGCCTGCTCGGGGCGGTCGGAGGCCCAGACGCGGATGTTGCCGAGCACGCGCAGCACGATGTCCAGGGGCTGGGCCGGGGTGAGCAGGTCGGGAGTGAACTCGTGCCCGGCGGCGGCGACCAGGTCCTCGACGTCCCCGGGGTCGAGCAGCCGCCCGCCGTGGAACGGGTCGGCCAGGACGTAGTCGTCGCCGCCGGTCGGCCCGCCGACGGCGACCACGAAGTGGCCGGGCAGCGCGATGCCGTGGACGGTGAGCCCGGCCCGCCGCCCGACCGCCATCCACACCAGCGAGAGCATGATCGGCAGCCCGCGCCGCCGCCGCAGCACCTCCGGCAGCAGGGAGGACTCCAGCCGCCGGTAGTCCGCCTGCCGCCCGTGGAACCGCTCCCGCCCGCCGAGGACGGCCGCGAGCAGGGCGGCGGTCTCCTCGGGCCCGGCGGGCGCGCGCTCGGCGACGGCCAGCCGGACGGCGGCCGCGTGCCGGTCCAGCGCGGCCTCGCAGGCGGCGAGCAGGGCGTCCACGCCCGGCGGCTCGCCGGGATCGCCCGGGTCGAGCGCCGGCCGGTGCTCGGCGGCGGCGAGCAGGCAGAGCAGCACCGGGTCGGGCTGCTCGGAGCGGGCGGCGGTCCGGAAGCGGTCTCTGCTCTGCTCGGTCACGGTGACGGCGACGGCTTTCGTACGGCGGACGGACAAGACGGCGGACGGGCAAGGCGACGGGCGGACAAGACGACGGGCGGACAAGACGACGGACGGGCAAGGCGACGGACGGACAAGACGACCGGCGGACGGGGCGGGGGACAGACAAGCCGACGGATCGGCCCGAGCGCTACCCCTGGGGAAGGAGGGCGTAGTGGTAAGTGTGACTGGTCGTGAAGCCGAGTCCGTCATAGAGCGCGATCGCCCCCGCGTTCTCCGCCTCGACCTGCAGGTACCCGCCGGTCGCGCCCTCCTCGGCGGCCCGCGAGGCGAGCACCGCCATGACCGCCGTCGCCAGCCCGGCCCGCCGCGCGTACGGCTGCACCTCGATCGCGCCGAAGCAGGCCCAGGCCCCCTCGATGACACAGCGTCCGATCGCCAGCGGTGGCTGCCCGGGCGCTCCCGGCACGGTGGCGAACCAGACCGACGGCCCGCCGTGCAGCACCCGTCGGGCCGCCTCCTCGACCTCCCGGTCGTCGCTGACCCGCCGGTACAGCGACAGCCACGCCTCGTCGGCCGTCCGGGACAGCCGCACCCGGTCCTGCCCGCCACCGGCCCGCGCGAGCCCGGCCAGCGGGCTGGTGCGGACCAGGGTCGGCGCGTACCCGGCGCCCAGCCGGTCGAGTTCCGTGCGCAGCTCCTCCGGCGACCCGGGGGTGATCACCTCGATGTAGGAGGGAAGCCCGCGCTCGGCGTACCAGGCCCGGACGGCGGCCAGGGCCTCCGGCAGCGGCAGCCCCGGGTCCCCGAGAGCCTGGACGGAGTTGGCCCGCCGGGTGAACCCGGCCGAGGCGCGCAGCGTCCACTCGCCGAGCGGCTCCTGCTCGACGGCCGGCCAGCCGCGCCCCGCGATCCGCTGCAGCTCGACCGGCGCGGCGACCGGCAGCGGGGCGCGCCGGACGGGAAACGGCGGCACGACCTTGCCCGCGACCAGCAGCTTCTCCGGCACGAAGACCGGATCCCCCGACCGCGGCACGACCGTCAACCCATGATCGTCCCACGATGTGAGCACGCCGATCGAATCCCGGAACACCGGACGGTCGTCCACGAACTCGGCGAGGCGTCGGACGGACACGCGTCGTCCCACGTCAGAGCGATCTATCCGGACCTCCGGACGGCTGTCGACCGGGTTGCCCGTCGCCATGTGGCCACCTCCTGTGCATTTGCGGTCTCCGACCCGCGATACTAGGGGCGGGCATCGACGACGCCGCGCTCACCGCGCACGCGAGCAGAACAGAACGGGCCACCAGGCCCTTCCGAGGAGGAACGACAGCGTGACCTACGTCATCGCGCAGCCTTGTGTCGACGTGAAGGACAAGGCGTGCATCGAAGAGTGCCCGGTTGACTGCATCTACGAGGGCGAGCGATCGCTCTACATCCACCCGGATGAGTGTGTCGACTGTGGCGCTTGCGAGCCGGTCTGCCCGGTCGAGGCGATCTTCTACGAGGACGACACTCCGGAGGAGTGGAAGGACTACTACAAGGCGAACGTCGAGTTCTTCGACGACCTGGGCTCGCCCGGTGGTGCCTCGAAGCTGGGCCTGATCGAGCGTGACCACCCGTTCATCGCCGCTCTGCCGCCGCAGAACGCCGACCACTGACGATCGGTGGCAACGAAGCTGTGAGCAACGACAGCACGCGCGCGCCGTTCCCGGGCCACCCGGGGGCGGCGCGCCGCGTTTCCGACCTCCTGCCGGTCTTCCCCTGGGACAAGCTGGAGCCGTACAAGACCACCGCCCTGGCGCACCCGGGCGGCCTCTGCGACTTCTCGGTCGGCACCCCGGTGGACCCGGTCCCCGAGCTGATCCAGAAGGCGCTGGCCGCGCACACCGACACGCCCGGCTACCCGACCGTCTGGGGGCCGCTGGAGCTGCGCGAGGCGATCGCCGGCTGGCTGCACCGCCGCCTCGGCGCCGGGATCGGCCCGCAGGCCGTCCTGCCGACCGTCGGCTCCAAGGAGCTGGTGGCCTGGCTGCCGACCCAGCTCGGCCTCGGCCCCGGCGACCAGGTCGCCTACCCGCGCCTGGCCTACCCCACGTACGAGGTGGGCGCGCGGCTGTGCGGCGCCGAGCCCGTCGAGTACGACTCGGTGGACGAGCTGGACGGCTCCCGGGTGCGTCTGCTCTGGGTGAACTCGCCGTCCAACCCGACCGGCCGGGTGCTGGGCGCGGACGAGCTGCGCCGCGCCGTCGAGTGGGCCCGCGAGCACCGGGCGCTGCTGGTCAGCGACGAGTGCTACCTGGAGCTGGGCTGGGAGGCCGACCCGGTCTCCGTCCTGCACCCGGAGGTGTGCGGCGGCGGCCACGAGGGCCTGCTGGCCGTCCACTCCCTCTCCAAGCGCTCCAACCTGGCCGGTTACCGCGCCTCCTTCGTCGCGGGCGACCCGGTGGTGGTCAAGGAGCTGCTGGAGGTGCGCAAGCACGGCGGCATGATCGTGCCCGCGCCGGTCCAGGCCGCGACGGTCGCCGCGCTCGCGGACGACGCGCACGTGGCCGAGCAGCGCGAGCGGTACGCGGCGCGGCGCTCGGCGCTGCGGGCGGCGCTGGAGGCCTACGGCTTCCGGATCGAGCACTCCGAGGCGAGCCTCTACCTGTGGGCGACCCAGGACCGCCCGTGCTGGGAGACCGTGGCCGAGCTGGCGCAGCTGGGCATCCTGGTGGCGCCCGGCGACTTCTACGGTCCGGCCGGCGAGCGCTTCGTCCGGGTCGCGTTCACCGCGACCGACGAGCGGGTCGCCGCGGCCGTGGAGCGGCTGAACGCGGCGCGCTGAGCGCACGCAGCACGCAGCACGCAGCACGCAGCACGCACGCGCGAAGGGCCGGTGTTCCTCCTCGGAACACCGGCCCTTCGGCATCGGGACCACCGCACGCGGGCTACCGCGTCCGGGCCACCGCGTCCGGACTACAACGGCAGGCCGCTGATGCTGCCGCCGTTCACACCGTTCAGCAGCCCGCCCAGCGGGCCGAGCGCGCCGGTGAGGCCGGACAGCGGGTTGTTCGGGCCGAGGTCGGCGCCGCCGAGGCGGTTGGCCGAACCGTGCTCGGCCAGGCCCAGGACGTCGGCGCCCGGGAGGTCGGCCGGCAGGGCGTGCTGCACCGAGCCGAGCGGCAGCGCGCGCTCCACCGAGCCCAGCGGCAGCGCGTCGGTGACGGCGTTGGTGCCGGGGACGGCGCCGGAGAGCTTGCCGGCGCCCGGCAGGGCCTGCGCGACGGAGCCCGCCTGGGAGAGCCCGCCGACCGGGCCGGCGCCGGCGTCGGCGCTGCGGGTGGCCGCGCTCCTGCCCGTGACGGCCTCGCCGAGCTTGCCGGCCAGGGCCGAGGCGACCTTCGGGGTGACGGCGGAGAGCTGGCCGGTGGTGGCGGCGGTCTGGTCGACCGGCGCGGTCAGCGAACTGGCCTTCTCGTTCGCCTCGGGGAGCTGCTGGGCGACGATGTTGCCGGCGGCGTCGGCGGAGGCCGGTACGCCCGCGGCGACGGTGGCCGCGCCGGTGGTGCCGGCGGCCTGGCCCAGCTGGTGGGTGGTGTGCTGCAGGGTGGAACCGGTGTCGGTGTTGGTCAGCTGGCCCAGCGGTGCCGCGAGGTCGCTCTTGGGCAGCAGGGCGTCCCCGCCCAGGGCGGACGCGGAGCCGGCCGCGACCAGCGGGGTCGCTCCGGCCGCCACGACGAGCGCGGCCTGGGCGATCCGGCGCGTGAGGGGGTGAGACATGGGGCTCCTCGAAGGGGTCTGGGTCCGTCCCGTCCGCCCCTGGGACCGGGCGTGGACGACCGGGCGGACGAGGTTGTTACCGCTTGAGAAGCCAGAAGGTTTCGGTCGCTGCAAGGAAAGGTCCTGACCGACCATCGGATCGTACGACCGCAGTGGAGACGACGTCCGGGTCCCGCCGGAGGCCGTGGAACCGGCCCGGCCAAGGGGAGTGACGGTTCTCCGGCCGGGGGAGCGGAACGCGCCGCCGGTCCACCGGGATTGACCGGAATCACCCGTCCGGCGGCAACCCGTACGTCTGTGCGTCAGCCCTTGTCGGGTGCCGCCACGGTGACCTGGACGAGCTTGGTCGAGGTGCCCGACGGCTGCGGCTGCCAGCCGTCCTCCGACTTGCTCTTGCGCCAGATCTTCCCGTCGTAGGCGACCGTCGCGATGCCCAGCTGCTGGGCCTGGGCGACCGCCCAGTGGGCCACCTCCCAGCCGCTCGCCCGCTCGGCGCTCACCCCGCCGTCGGCGCCGGCGTCCGCGGAGGAGGTCAGCGCGGCGGTGGCCGGGTCCGGGGTCAGCGCCACCGCGTTCTCGGCGCCCTTGATGGTCGAGGCGTACCCGGTGGCCGGGGTGACGGTGCGGCCGAACTCCCGGCGCACCCGGTCGGACAGCACCTGGGCCCGGTCCGGCGCCGCGGCCGGGGTGGCGGAGGCGGTGGCGGTCGGGGAGGAGGAGTCACCCGGGTCCGGCTTGGCGTAGTCGTGCACGATGCAGGAGAACGAGGCGGGCTCGCGGCCGGCCAGCGCCGAGGTGAGCAGGGTCGCCTTGGTCTCGTGCTTGGCGTAGGCCTGCGGGTAGCCGCTCTTCTGCACCGCCTGCGCGGCGTCGGTCAGCGGCAGCCGGGTGTAGCCCGGGACCTTGACCAGGCCGTCCAGGAACTTGTTCGTCGCGTACACCGGGTCCGCGATCTGCTCCGGGGTGCCCCAGCCCATCGAGGGCCGCTGCTGGAAGAGGCCGATCGAGTCCCGGTCGCCGCCCGCGAGGTTGCGCAGCTTCGATTCCTGCATGGCGGTCGCCAGCGAGATCGCGGTCGCCCGGTCCGGCAGCCCGCGCGAGCGCGCCACCGCGGCGATCGTCGCGGCGTTGGCGGCCTGCGGCAGCTCCAGGGTGCCGTTGCCGGCCGCGGTCTTCACCGTGCAGCCCTCGGACTCGCCCGGCTTGAAGCCGAACCACCAGATGCCGACCACGGCCAGGCCCGCGACCAGCGCGAGGCCCAGCAGTCCGACGATCACCAACAGCAGCGCGCGCAGCGGCCCGCGGCGGCGGGCGGGCGCCGTCTCGTCGCCCAGCTCCTCGCTGCTCCTCTTCCTGGCCACCGTCGCCCCTCTCGCGCCTGCTCCTTGATCCGACACCGTACCCACTCGGACGGATGTGCGGCGCCCCCCGGTTGCCGAACCGAGTCCCATCCGTGTCACAGAACGTGTCTCCCCGGTGTCGCGGAGGTGTCGCACCGGTGTCACGAGGCGACCACGCAGCGCGCACGGGGCGCGGACTAGGCTGGCGCCATGAGCAGCCCGAACCCGACGCCCCTGGACCTCACCCTCGACGGCGGCACGCTGACCGCCCGGCTCGTCGACTTCCCGTCGGTGAGCGGCGACGAGCAGGCGCTCGCCGACGCCGTGGAGGCCGCCCTGCGCGGCTACCCGCACCTCACCGTGGACCGGTACGGCAACAACGTGGTCGCGCGGACGAACCTGGGCCGGGCCGAGCGCGTCGTCCTGGCCGGCCACCTGGACACCGTGCCGATCGCCGACAACCTGCCCTCGTACGTCGAGGGCGACCTGCTCTACGGCTGCGGCACCTCGGACATGAAGTCCGGCGTGGCCGTCCAGCTGCGGCTCGCCGCCACCCTGCCCGAGCCCAACCGCGACCTCACCTTCGTGTTCTACGACTGCGAGGAGGTGGAGGCCCACCGCAACGGCCTCGGCCACCTCGCCAAGGACCGTCCGGAGTGGCTGGCCGCGGACTTCGCGGTGCTGATGGAGCCCAGCGGCGCCATGGTCGAGGGCGGCTGCCAGGGCACCCTGCGGGCGCAGATCCGGCTCAGCGGCGTGCGCGCCCACGCGGCCCGCAGCTGGCTCGGCGACAACGCCATCCACCGCGCCGCCGAGGTGCTCACCCGGCTCGCGCAGTACCAGCCGCGCCGGGTGGAGATCGACGGCCTGGAGTACCGCGAGGGCCTGAACGCGGTCCGGATCGACGGCGGCGTGGCCGGCAACGTCATCCCGGACGAGTGCGTCGTCACGGTCAACTTCCGCTACGCGCCGGACCGCAGCGAGGCGGACGCGGAGAAGCACGTGCGCGAGGTCTTCGACGGCTTCGAGCTGACCGTCACCGACTTCGCCCCGGGCGCCCTGCCCGGCCTCTCCCAGCCGGCCGCGCAGGCCTTCCTGGCGGCCACCGGCGGCCAGGCCCGGGCCAAGTTCGGCTGGACGGACGTCGCCCGGTTCAGCGCGCTGGGCGTCCCGGCGGTCAACTACGGCCCCGGCGACCCGAACCTCGCGCACAAGCGGGAGGAGCACTGCTCGCTGAGCGCCATCGCGGAGACCGAGGAGTGCCTGCGGGCCTGGCTGACCGACTGAGCCCCGCTCCCGGGCAGCCGATCCGATCAACGGTCGAACGCCATCTTCCGGTTGCCCAACCGACCTTCCCCCGTTGCCTGAAAACGGGGGAAGGCGGGCGTAGGGTTTCGTCATGACAGGCACAGGAGACGAAAAGCAGTACGGACACGGCCCCGAGCAGGTCGGCGTGCCGCGGAAGAAGAAGGCCTGGCCCGAGAAGCAGAAGGGCCCGGTGCTGGTGCGCCGGGACCAGGTCGGCACGAGCACCACGGACCAGCGCCTGCTGGACACCACCGGGCCGACCGACTGGCTGCACACCGACCCGTGGCGGGTGCTGCGGATCACCTCCGAGTTCGTCGAGGGCTTCGGCGCCCTCGCCGAACTCCCGCCCGCGATCAGCGTCTTCGGCTCCGCCCGGACCCCGGCGGACTCGCCCGAGTACGAGGCCGGCATGGCCATCGGCCGGGCCCTCGCCGAGGCCGGCTACGCGGTGATCACCGGTGGCGGCCCGGGCGCGATGGAGGCCGCCAACCGCGGCGCCTCCGAGGCCGGCGGCCTCAGCGTCGGGCTCGGCATCGAGCTGCCCTTCGAGCAGGGCCTCAACGAGTTCGTCGACCTCGGGCTGAACTTCCGTTACTTCTTCGTCCGCAAGACGATGTTCGTGAAGTACGCGCAGGGCTTCGTGGTCCTGCCCGGCGGCCTCGGCACCCTGGACGAGCTGTTCGAGGCGCTCACCCTGGTGCAGACGAAGAAGGTCACCCGCTTCCCGGTGATCCTCTACGGCACCGCGTACTGGGGCGGCCTCTTCGAGTGGCTGAAGAACACCCTGGTCGCGCAGGGCAAGGCGGCCCCGCACGACCTGGAGCTGTTCCACATCACCGACGAGGTCGACGAGGTCATGAAGATCCTCGCCGACGCCCGCCGGCCCGTGAACGAGATCTGACGGGATCCGGCGCGAGCGGGCCCGCGAGCGAGCCGAAGGGGCGCCGCCGAGTCCCCTGGGGCCCTACGCCAGCCCCCGGCGGGCGACCGCCGGGGGGCGGGTGCCCCGGATCGAGGCGACCATGTCCAGTACCTGGCGGGTCTCCGCGACCTGGTGCACCCGGTAGACCTGCGCACCCAGCCAGGCCGAGACCGCCGTCGTCGCGAGCGTGCCGAGCAGCCGCTCGTCCACCGGTTTGTCCAGGGTCTCGCCGACGAAGTCCTTGTTGGACAGCGAGACCAGCACCGGGAAGCCGGTAGCGGTCATCTCCGGCAGCCGCCGGGTGGCCTCCAGCGAGTGCCGGGTGTTCTTGCCGAAGTCGTGCCCCGGGTCGATGATCACCGCGTCGCGCCGCACGCCCAGCTCCACGGCGCGCTCGGCCAGCCCCACGGTCACCCGCAGGATGTCCGCCATCACGTCCTCGTACCCGGCCCGGTGCGGACGGGTGCGCGGCTCGGCGCCGCCCGCGTGGGTGCAGACCAGCCCGACGTCGTGGCGCGCGGCCACCTCGGCGAGCTTCGGGTCGACCCCGCCCCAGGCGTCGTTCAGCAGGTCGGCGCCCACCTCGCAGACCGCCTCGCCGACCTCGTGCCGCCAGGTGTCCACGCTGATCACCGCGTCGGGGTGGCGCTTGCGCAGCTCGGCCACGAAGGGCACGGTGCGCCGCAGCTCCTCCTCGACCGTGACCTCGTCGCCCGGCCCGGCCTTGACCCCGCCGATGTCCAGGATCGCCGCACCCTCGGCCATCGCCCGGTCGGCGGCCGCGAACGCGGCCTCGTCGGCGAAGGTCGCGCCCTTGTCGAAGAACGAGTCCGGCGTCCGGTTGACGATCGCCATGATCACCAGTTCGTCGTCACCGAATTCCCGCGGTCCCAGGCGCAGTGCCACCGATGTCTCCTCCAGAGCTCCTGCGGGTGCGATGATGGCCCCCGGCCTCACTAAGGGACCATGCTGTCATGATCAGTCTGGTTCCCTGGCACCTCGACGAAGGCCGACCGGGAGTTCGGGAGGACAGCTCGTGTTCTGGGTGATCGTGGTCGCCATGGCCGTGGTGGTCGGCGGCGCCGCCCTGGTGGCGCTCGGCGGGGGCGGCTCGATGCCGGAGGCGGTACCGGACCGCATCTCCGCACGGCTCCCGCAGGACCGCCCGCTGGGCAAGGCGGACGTGGACGAACTGCGCCTGCCGATGGCGCTGCGCGGCTACCGGATGGACGAGGTGGACGACGTCCTGGACCGTCTGGGCGCCGAACTGGCCTACCGCGACGCGCGGATCGCGGAGCTGGAGGCCGCGGCCCACCTGCGCGGCGCGGTCGAGGCGACCACCGGCCCCGACCCGGCGGCCGAACCGCTGCCCGGCCTGGAGCAGTTCGCCAAGGTCGTCGAGCCGGTCGTCGCCCTCACCAAGCCGTCGTCCGGGGAGCCGGCCCGGGCCCCCGAGGACGCGAAGCCGGTGAACGACCAGTGACCGGACCGGTCGACGGTTCGGTGCTCGGCGCGGACGGGCTGCTCCGCTGCGCCTGGGGTGACTCCACCGACGACTACCGGGTCTACCACGACACCGAGTGGGGCCGGCCGGTGCACGGCGACGACGCCCTGTTCGAGCGGGTCTGCCTGGAGGCCTTCCAGTCCGGCCTGTCCTGGCTGACCATCCTGCGCCGCCGCGAGGGTTTCCGGGCCGCGTTCGCCGGGTTCGAGATCGGCAAGGTCGCCGAGTTCGGCGAGGCCGACGAGGAGCGGCTGCTCGCCGACGCGGGCATCATCCGCAACCGGGCCAAGATCGCGGCGGCGATCGCCAACGCGCGGGTCGCCCGCGACCTGGAGGGCGGGCTGGACGCGCTGATCTGGGGTTTCGCCCCGGAGCCGGGCCGGCCGGCCCCCCGCCGGATGAGCGAGGTGCCGGCCGTCACGCCCGAGTCGACGGCGCTGGCGAAGGCGCTGAAGAAGGCGGGCTTCCGCTTCGTCGGCCCGACCACCGCCTACGCCCTGATGCAGGCCTGCGGCCTGGTGGACGACCACCTGGCGGACTGCCACGTCCGCACCGGGGCGAAGGGCTGAGCCGGCCGCCCGCCCGGCGGCCCGGCCCCGGCGGCCCCGTTCCCGGCGGCCGTTCCCCGGTGGCCGTTCGCTAGCGGCCCACGTACCTCGGCTTCTCCTTGGCGATGAAGGCGCGCACCGCGATCCGGTGGTCCTCGCTCTCGCCGGCCAGGGTCTGCAGCTCGTCCTCCTTGTCGAGGAGTTCGGACAGCGAGTGCGAAGCGCCGTACGCCAGCGACTCCTTGATGGCGCCGTACGCGACCGTCGGGCCCTCGGCCAGCTCGCGGGCGAAGACCCGGGCGGTGGCGGCGAGTTCGTCGGCCAGCACCACCTTGGTGGCCAGGCCCAGCTCCATCGCCTCGGTGGCCTTCACCGTCCGGGGCAGCATCAGCAACTCGGTGGCCTTGGCGTGCCCGACCAGGCGGGGCAGCGTCCAGGACGCGCCCGAGTCGGCGGTCAGGCCGATCCCGGCGAAGGCGGTGTTGAAGCCGGCCCGGTCGGACAGGATCCGGAAGTCGCAGGCGAAGGCGAGCGAGGCGCCCGCGCCGGCCGCCACCCCGCCGACCGCGGCGACGGTCGGCTTGCGCATCCCAGCCAGGGCCCGGGTCAGCGGGTTGTAGTGCTCGGCGACGGTCCGCAGCGCGCCCTCGCCGGTCTCGTCGGCCCGCTTCAGCATCGTCAGGTGCTCGTTCAGGTCCTGTCCGACGCAGAACGCGCGCTCGCCCGCCCCGGTCAGCAGGACGGCCCGCACCGCCGGGTCCTCGGCGGCGGCGGTCACGGTGTCGCGCAGCGCCACCTTGGTGGCCACGTCGAGGGCGTTCATCGCCTCCGGGCGGTTGATGGTGATGACGGCCAGGCCGCCGTCCAGCTCGTACAGCACGGAATCGGACATGGGCGAGGGCTCCCTGGGTGATCGTCGTGGTGTCGGTGTCGTGTGCCAGGATGCCGGAGCACGCGGTGGCCTGGGGAGTGTGAGGTATCGCACCTTCCGGTGGCGTCCGCACTGCCGCCACGCCGGGGCTTATGACGTGAATTGCGGCGGTTGGGGGCGGTCCGGCCGAGGTTGCACCGAGAGTGATGTTGGTCATCAGCCCGTGGCATGCGGGATAATGGCTTCCGATCAATGCGTTCGATACCGGCGGTGGACGGACTGCCGGTGCGTAGCTGAGCGGTTGCAGGAAGGGGAACGAGCATGGCGGCCATGAAGCCGCGGACGGGTGACGGCCCGCTCGAAGTCACCAAAGAGGGGCGGGGCATCATCATGCGCGTTCCGCTCGAAGGCGGCGGACGCCTCGTGGTGGAGCTCACGCCTGACGAGGCCGACGCCCTCGGCGAGGCCCTGAAGAAGGCCTGCGGCTGACCGCAGCAGGTGCTCGCCATCTCCTGGAGATGCGCTGCCGGGCCCGGGCACGACGTCATGTCGGCCCGGGCCCGTGCGTTTCCCGGCGGCCCCGGCAGGGCCCCCGGGGCGGCCCCTAGCGCTTGACGGCGCAGAGCAGCCCGTCCGAGACCGGCAGCAGCGCCGGCAGCAGGGCCTCGCTCTCCCGGACGTCCCGGACCAGGTCCCGGACCGCGCCGGTCTGCGGGTCCTGCAGCTCCGGCTCGGCCAGTCGGCCCTCCTGGAAGACCCCCTCGAAGCAGACCATGCCGCCCGGCCGCAGCAGCCGCAGCGACTCCAGCAGGTACTCGCGGGACTCGGCCGGGTCGCCGTCGCAGAACACCAGGTCGTACTGGCCGTCGGCGAGCCTGGGCAGCACATCCAGCGCCCGGCCCGGTATGAACCGCGAGCGGTTGGCCGCGAACCCGGCCGCCTGGTACGCCTCGCGGGCCAGCTGCTGGCGCACCGGCTCCGAGTCCACGGTGGTGAGCACGCCGTCCGGCCGCATGCCGCGCAGCAGATAGACCCCGGACACCCCGGTGCCGGTGCCGATCTCGGCGACCGCCTTGGCGTCCAGCGCGGCGGCCAGCAGCCGCAGGCACGCCCCGCCGCTCGGCCCGATCGCGCGTATGCCGGTCCGCGCGGACTGCGCCCGGGCGTAGGTCAGCACCGCGTCCTCGCCCACGTAGGTGTCGGCGAGGGCCGCGCGCGCGGGCCCGAACTCGCTGATGGCTGCCTCTTTCGGAGCCCCGGGTGGCGGCCCGGTGCCGGGGGATGTCGATATTTCCTGCCACAGATTACTGGCCGACCGGGAACCGCGTACGGGGGCGGGCCGTTGTCATGTCGGACCGGGTGCGGGAGACCTCCCGGGCACTTTTATCCGGGCTTGACGGGTGAGGTGGATATGGTGGTGGCCCTGCTGGGCAGAAGAGCCGACCGAGGAGGTGTGGCCGAGGGAGACGTGCCCGTGCGGCGGCACTCCCGCGGCACCGCGTCGGCCCGTACGCCGAAGCCCGTGATGAACCAGCCTGCGCACTCCGACCTGGACCAGCCCGCCGCCGCGACGCCGGCCGCCGGTACCACCGAGGCCCCCGCCCTCGCGACGTTCGCCGAGGGCCCCGACGCGCAGACCTGGACTCCGCCCTCCTGGGAGGAGATCGTCGAGGCGCACAGCGCCCGCGTCTACCGGCTCGCCTACCGTCTGACGGGCAACCAGCACGACGCCGAGGACCTCACCCAGGAGGTCTTCGTCCGGGTGTTCCGTTCGCTGTCCACCTACACCCCCGGCACGTTCGAGGGCTGGCTGCACCGGATCACCACCAACCTCTTCCTGGACATGGTCCGCCGGCGCCAGCGCATCCGCTTCGACGCGCTCGGCGAGGACGCGGCCGAGCGGCTCGCCTCCCGCGAGCCCAGCCCGGCCCAGCACTTCAGCGACACCCACTTCGACGCCGACGTGCAGCAGGCCCTGGACACCCTCGCCCCGGAGTTCCGCGCGGCCGTGGTGCTCTGCGACATCGAGGGCCTGTCGTACGAGGAGATCGCCGCCACGCTGGGCGTCAAGCTCGGTACCGTCCGCAGCCGCATCCACCGCGGCCGCTCGCACCTGCGCGCCGCGCTCAAGCACCGTGCCCCCGGCTCGGCCCCCGGCCGTGAGCGCCGCGGCGGCTCGGAGGAGCCGGTGCCGGTCGGTGTCGGCGCGGTCGAGGCCGCCGTCGCGCCCGGTGGGCGCGGACGGAGGCGATCGTGAGCGGAACCAGCCGGTCCGGCTCGGACCGTTCGGACACGTCCGGCCGGTCCTCGACCCGGCGGAGCTGGGCCCTGCCGGGTCGTCGCGGTACCGACGAACCCGGTGAGCCCGTGCTGCCCGCGCTGGCGCTGCCCGCCGACACGGCGCTGCACGCGCTGCCCGTACGGCCCGCCGAACCCGCCGCCGAGGAGCACCACCTCGGCGAGCGCCTCTCAGCCTTCCTGGACGGCGAACTCGGCCACGACTCGCGCGACCGCGTCCAGGCGCACCTGGCGACCTGCCCGCAGTGCCTCGCCGAGGTCGACGAGGGCCGCTCCGTGAAGCACCTGCTGACCCGCACCGGGACGCCCGGCCCGTCCTCCGCGCTGATGGCCCGGCTGATGGCCGTCGGCAACCTCCCCGAGGACGGCCCGGCGGACGGCGACTGGCGGCCCGGGCGGGCCCACCACGATGACGACGACGACCTGCCGGGCGGCGGCGTCGCCGCCACCGGCACGCTCGGCGGCAGCCGGCTCGACGGCGGCTCCTTCGGCCGCGGCGCCGGGGCCTCCTTCGGCGCGGGTGCGCTCGGCGCCGACACGCCGGTGCCCGGGGTCGACCCGCGGGCCTTCGGCCGCGGCGCGGTCCTGCGGCCGCTGATGGGCCGGCGCGCCGCCCGCCCCGAGCCCGCCGTCGGACCGGACCACGGGGCCCGGCCGCAGCCGTCCGCGGCAGCCGTCCGCCCCGCCGCGCGCGGCCGCCGACTGGTCTTCGCCGCCGCCGGAGCCTTCTCCGTCGCCGCGGTCACGCTCGGCGGCGTCGGCGGCCTCACCCCGCAGGGCGAGGAACGCCACGGCACGACCGTCAGTCCGGCCGGCGGCAACGCCGGTACCGGCCGCGGCGGCCTCGTCCCGATGACCGCGCAGGTCCCGGTGGACTTCCCGGGCCGACCGGTCGCCGCGACCCGTGAGGCGTCCCCGCCGTCCTCCCCGGAGCGTTACCCCGGCGGCGTCGCCGCGCTGCGTCAGCAGACCCGCTAGAGCGTCCCCGGAGGGGCCCTGGCGCCCGGCTCCCGACGTGCTCGGCCACCGGCAGGTCTTTACCACGGCTTCATCGCAGCGTGGGTCGGAGACTCGCCGGTGGCCATTACCCTGTAGGAACCGTCGTCCGACGAGCTAGGGAGCAAAGGTGTTCAGCGACGTAGGCGGGCTGGAGATCCTGACCCTCATCGTGATGGCGATCATCATCTTCGGCCCGGACAAGCTGCCGAAGCTGATCCAGGACACCATGGGCTTCGTCCGGAAGATCCGTTCCTTCGCCGACAACGCGAAGGAGGACATCCGCAGCGAGCTCGGCCCCGAGTTCAAGGACTTCGAGTTCGAGGACCTCAACCCCAAGACCTTCGTCCGCAAGCAGCTCATGGGCGACCAGGCGGACCCGCTGGGCCTCAAGGACATGAAGGACTCGCTGGACATCCGCTCCGTCCTGGACGACAAGCCCGCGGCGCCGGTGAACGGCCGCAGCGGCGGCGTCAGCTTCGACAAGTCCGCCCCGGCGACCGCCTCCGCCGGCGCTCCGCTGGCGCCCGGCGAGCGGCCCCCGTTCGACCCCGACGCCACCTGACGCACGCTCCGCCACGAGGCTCCGGCAGCACGCCACCGCCCCGCCCGGCCGCCCGGCTGAGCGGGGCGGCGGTGTGTGCGCCGCTATTGTGCTGATTGTTCCCGATGAGCCGTCCGTCACATTCCGCGTGGTCGCGGAGCAGGAACGGCCCCCGGGAACGCCGCGGTACGCCACCATGGGAGCGCGCCACGGCAGGCACACGTGCGTTTGAGGAGGCCCGGGGATGGACGCGACGAGTCAGGCGGGAGGGGCGACGGCCACGGCCGGCGGCCCGGTGGTCGGCGGACAGGCCGGCCCGGCGGACCCGCTGGTGCCCTACCTGTCCGCCGATTTCCCCTGGTACGGGCTGGACGAGGGCTGGACCGGCCGCCGCTACCTGATGCAGGCCGGCGCCGGCACCCGCGCCGCGGGCAGCGTCGACTACGGCGCGCTCGGCCACGGCGACGAGCCGGCCAAGCAGTACGAGCCGCGCGACATGCGGAAGTTCGCGGCCGTGGTCACCGTCGCCCGCCGCGACAGCCGGCGCAGCGCCGACAACACCGGCACCCTGGAGGCGACCTCCGCCTCCTCGGCCGCCTGGCTGGCCGGCTCCGGCCTGCTCGCCGCGACCTGGCCCGGCCAGCTGGACCGCGCGCTGCGCCAGGACTGGCTGGACCAGCAGAGCAGCCTCGCCTGGGACCTCGCGGACGACCTGGCCGGCCCCGGCTGGTCCACCCTCAGCCTGCCGGTCAACGGCCTGCCGCAGCCCTTCCGCTACCGCGAGTCCGAGTACGGCTGGGTGCTGGCCGGGGAGGCCCCCGGCGTCCTGCTCGGCGCGTACGGCCGCGGTGTCAGCGCCTACGGCGTCGGCTTCTCGACCGTCCCGGACCTGGCCGCCTACACCCGCCCGTAGGCCCCGTACAGCAGCCCGTAGGACCCGCCCGTGACGACGGAGGGGCCCGGTGACGCGTGCGTCACCGGGCCCCTCCGTGGCGGTCGGCTCAGAACTTGTTCTTGGGCGTCAGCCCGAGCGACATCCCGGACAGGCCGCGCTGGCGGCCGCCGAGCTTGCCGGCCACCGCGCGCAGGGCGGCGCCGGCCGGGGAGTCTGGCGCGGCGAGCACGACCGGGCGGCCGTCGTCGCCGCCCTCGCGCAGGCGCACGTCGATCGGGATCGAGCCGAGCACCGGAACGGTCGCGCCGACCGTGCGGGTGAGCGCGTCCGCGACGGTCTGGCCGCCGCCGGTGCCGAAGACGTCGATCATCTCGTCGCAGTGCGGGCACGGCATGCCGGACATGTTCTCGATCACGCCGACGATCTTCTGGTGGGTCTGCACCGCGATGGTGCCGGCCCGCTCGGCCACCTCGGCGGCGGCCATCTGCGGGGTGGTGACGATCAGGATCTCCGCGTTGGGGACCAGCTGGGCCACCGAGATCGCGATGTCGCCGGTGCCGGGCGGCAGGTCCAGCAGCAGCACGTCCAGGTCGCCCCACCAGACGTCGGCGAGGAACTGCTGGAGCGCGCGGTGCAGCATCGGGCCGCGCCAGACCACCGGGGCGTTGCCCGGGGTGAACATGCCGATCGAGATGACCTTCACGCCGTTCGCCTGCGGCGGCATGATCATGTCCTGGACCTGGGTCGGCCGGCCCTCGACGCCCAGCATGCGCGGCACGCTGTGGCCGTAGATGTCGGCGTCCACGACGGCGACCTTCAGGCCGTCCGCGGCCATCGCCGCCGCCAGGTTGACCGTCACCGAGGACTTGCCGACGCCGCCCTTGCCGGAGGCGACGGCGTAGACGCGGGTCAGCGTGCCCGGCTTGGCGAACGGGATCTCCCGCTCCGGGGCGCCGCCGCGCAGCAGCTGGGAGAGCTCCTTGCGCTGCTCGTCGCTCATCACGTCGAGCTCGACCTCGACGCCGGTCACGCCGGAGACCTTCCCGACCGCCTCGCGGACCCGGGTGACGATGGTGTCGCGCATCGGGCAGCCGGAGACCGTCAGGTAGACCGCGACGCGCACCGCGCCGCCCTCGGCGATCTCGACCGATTTCACCATGCCGATCTCGGTGATCGGGCGGTTGATCTCCGGGTCGTTGACGGTCGCCAGCGCCTGGCGTACGGACTCCTCCGTGACGCCGGCCGCGACCTCTGTCTCGTTGGCCATGCCTTGATGGTACGGCGCCGACGGATCCCCTTGACTCGCCGGTAGCGTGCCGCCGGTCACAGCTGCTCGGAGGTCTCCCGGCGCTCCTCGATCTCCCTGAGCAGGGACTGCAGTTCGGAGCGGATGAAGTCCCGGGTGGCGACCTCGCCGAGTCCGTGCCGCAGGGCCGCGACCTCGCGGGTCAGGTACTCGGTGTCCGCGATGTTGCGGTCGCTGCGGGCCCGGTCCTGCTCCATGTTGACCCGGTCCCGGTTGTCCTGCCGGTTCTGCGCCAGCAGGATCAGCGGCGCCGCGTAGGAGGCCTGGAGCGACAGCGCCAGGGTCAGGAAGATGAACGGGTACTCGTCGAAGCGCACCGTCGCCGGCAGCAGGGTGTTCCACGCTATCCAGACGACCACCACCACCGTCATCCAGACGATGAACCGCCCGGTGCCGAGGAAGCGGGCGATCCGCTCGGACAGGACGCCGAAGGCCTCCGGGTCGTAGGAGGGCAGCGAGAGCAGGCCGGGGCGGGCGGTGCGGGGCTGGTCGAGCCGGGTGCGGCCGGTGCCGGTGATCGTGGCGGTCTCCGGCCGGCGTTCGCGGCTGCCCTCGCGGGTGCGCAGTTCGCGCAGTTGCCGCAGCTGCCGCAGTTCGCCCTGCAGGCGTCGGCGTGCGGAGTCGTCCGGCCGGCCGTTGCGGTCACCGTCCACCGGTCACCCCTTCCGTCTCGTGCTGCCAGGCGTCCCCGGAGTGCAGTGCGGCGTCGCGCCAGTCGTCCGGCAGCAGGTGGTCGAGCACGTCGTCGACGGTCACCGCGCCGAGCAGGTGGTCCGCCTCGTCGACGACCGGCGCGGCGACCAGGTTGTACGTCGCCAGGTAGCTGGTGATCAGCGACAGCGGGGTGTCCGGCGGCAGCGGGTCCAGGTCGTCGTCGACCAGCGAGCCGACCAGGACGTACGGGGGCTCGCGCAGCAGCCGCTGGAAGTGCACGGTGCCGAGGTAGCGGCCGGTCGGGGTCTCGTTCGGCGGGCGGCAGACGAAGACCTGCGCGGCGAGGGCGGGCTTGTGGTCGCTGATCCGGACCCGGGCCAGCGCCTCGGCGACCGTCGCGTCCGGCTCCAGGACGATCGGCTCGGTGGTCATCAGACCGCCGGCGGTGTCCTCCTCGTAGGTGAGCAGGCGGCGCACGGGCGCGGCCTCGTCCGGCTCCATCAGCTGGAGCAGCCGTTCGGCCTCCTCGCCGGGCAGCTCGGAGAGCAGGTCGGCGGCGTCGTCCGGGTCCATCGCCTCCAGGATGTCGGCGGCGCGCTCCTCCTGGAGCTTGCCGATGATCTCGACCTGGTCGTCCTCGGGCAGCTCCTCCAGGACGTCGGCCAGCCGCTCGTCGTCCAGGGCGGCGGCGACCTCGGCCCGGCGCTTGGCGGACAGGTGGTGCATCACGCTGGCGAGGTCGGCGGGGCGCAGCTGCTCGAAGGTGGCGAGCAGGTTGGCGGCGCCCTGGTCCTGTTCGGGCAGGGAGAAGCCGGTGACGTCCTGCCAGTCCAGGGTGAGCCGCTCGCCCTTGCCCTTGCGCAGCCGGCCGGCCCGGCCGACCTGGACGAAGACCTTGCTGACCTCCCACTCGCGCACCCGGGACTGCACCATGCCGACGTCCAGCACGGTGACCTCCTCACCGGTCTTGGACCAGGTGACGGTGCGGTCCAGCAGCTCGGCGAGCACCAGGGTCTCGGACGGGCGCTGCTCGAAGCGGCGGAGGTTGATCACGCCGGTGGTGAGCACCTGGCCGGACTCCAGACTGGTCACCCGGGTCATCGGCAGGAAGATCCGGCGTCGGCCGACCACCTCGACCACCAGGCCGAGCACGCGCGGCGGACGCCCGCCGAGCCGCAGCGAGACGACGACGTCGCGGACGCGGCCGACCTGGTCGCCGTTGGGGTCGAAGACCGCGATGGCCGACAGGTGGGAGATGAAGACCCGCGTGCCTGGCCCTGCCATGGACTCCCTCGACTCGCTCGACGCCGTGCGTGGTGCGCCAGGGCGCACTCGCCGCCAAATCTACCCGCGAGTGCGGGGCCCGGCCCGACGAGGGCACGGTAGCCGGGCGAGGAGTCCTCGGTGTGAACCCTCAGCGGCGCTTGAACAGCAGCTTGGGCAGGCCGGCCGGGATCGGGCGGCGGGTGGTGGCCGGGGTGGGCATCGGCTGTGCGGCGTGCGAGCCGTCCGGCATCGCGCCCGGACCCTCGGCGAGCGGGCCGGAGGGCTCCAGCCGCAGCACCCGGCACTCGCGGGCCCAGCGCTCGGTGATGGCGTCGGTGTCGGGCGCGTTCAGCCGCTTGCCCTTGAGTTCCTCGACCGCGCCCAGCCACTGCGGGCTGCCCGGCGCGAGGTTGACCACCCGGGCGTGCCAGCCGGTCAGCCGGCCGCCCTTGTCCTTGCTGCGGACGGTGACCACGGCCCCGGCGCCGGGGGCCAGGCCGTGCAGCGGCTGCTCGCCGCCCTCGCCGACCACCACGACCGCGCCGTCGTGCCAGGCGTGCCACAGCGGCCGGGCCTGCTCCTGGCCGTCCGCGCGCACCCAGAGCAGGCCGGACTTCTTCGCGGCCTCCTCCAGCAGTGCCTGGTCGAGGAAGGCGTCGGCGGTCGCGGCAGCGGGCGTACGGTCCATGGCCGACAGCGTACGGGTTTCCGGTCCGTTCCCGTCCACGGGACGCCGGGACGTCTCAGCCCCCGGGCGACAGTTCCATTACTGCGCCACGGGCCTTACCGTATGAGCGCCCCCGCCCACCACGACCAGCAGAGGAGCGCCGTGCCCGCCGCCCGGCCCGCGACCGCCCCCGCCGCCACGCCCACCGCCGACCCGCGGCCGACGCATCCGCTCCCCACCCTCGACCTGCTGCTGCTCGCCGTCTCGATCGGCGGCATCTCGCTGTCCGGTCCGCTGATCAGCGCCACCGCCGCGCCCGCGCTGGCGATCGCCTTCTGGCGCAACGTCATGTCGGTCGGGGTCCTGGGCCCGTACGCGCTGCTGCGCCACCGCGCCGAGCTGCGCGGGATCGGCCGACGGGCGCTGCTGCTCGCGGTCGCGGCCGGGGCGCTGCTCGCCGTCCACTTCGCGCTGTGGATGCCCAGTCTGCGGATGACCTCGGTGGCCTCCGCCACCGCCCTGGTCACCACCACCCCGCTGTGGACCATCCTGCTGATGCGGCTGATGGGCGTCCGGGCGCCCCGGACGGTCTGGCTCGGCACGGTCGTGGCCTTCGCCGGCGTGCTGGTGCTCACCGGGGTCGACCTCTCGCTCTCCCCGCGCGCGCTGCTCGGCGACGGGCTCGCCCTCGCCGCCGGCCTGGCCGCGGCCGGGTACATGCTGCTGGGCGCCGAGGTCCGCAGGACCGTCAGCACCACCGCGTACACACTGGTCTGCTACGCCACCACGGCGGTCGTCCTGCTCGGCATCTGCCTGGTCGCCGGGACCCCGCTGTCCGGCTGGCCGGCCGGGGTGTGGTGGCAGATCGTGCTGCTGATGGTCGCCGCCCAGCTGCTCGGCCACTCGCTGAGCAACCGCGTGGTGCGCAACCTCGGGCCGTCGATCACCTCCACCGCGATCCTGCTGGAGACCCCGGGCGCGGCCCTGATCGCCGCGCTCTGGCTGGGCCAGTGGCCCCCGGCGGCCGCCTACCCGGCGGTGGTGCTGATCCTGCTCGGCCTCGTCCTGGTCGCCCGCGGCGGCCGGCGCTGACCGGCCGCGGTCCAGGGCCCTAAAGCCAGCCGTTGCGGCGGAAGCCCCGGTACATCCCGACGCAGATCAGCGCGATCGCGCCGAGCACCATCGGGTAGCCGTACTCGTGGTGCAGCTCGGGCATGTAGTCGAAGTTCATGCCGTACACGCCGGTGATCATGGTGGGCACGGCGAAGATCGCCGCCCAGGCGGTGATCTTGCGCATGTCCTCGTTCTGCGCGACCGAGACCTGCGCCAGGTTGGCCTGCAGCAGCGAGTTCAGCAGCTCGTCGAAGCCGTGCACCTGCTCGGCGACCCGGGCCAGGTGGTCGGCGACGTCCCGGAAGTACTTCTGGATGTCCGGGTCCACCAGGCGCTGCAGCGGCTCGGACAGCTGCTGCATCGGGCGCAGCAGCGGCACCACGGCGCGCTTGAACTCCAGGACCTCGCGCTTGAGTTGGTAGACCCGGCCGACGTCGGAGCTGCGGCCGCCCTTGGCCGAGAAGACGCCGTACTCGATCTCGTCCACGTCGTTCTGCAGCCGCTCGGCGACCAGCAGGTAGTTGTCCACGACGTGGTCGGCGATCGCGTGCAGCACCGCCGCGGGGCCCTTGGCGAGCAGTCCGGCCTCGTCCGCGTCGGCCTCCAGGCGGTGGCGCAGCTCCTGCAGCGAGCCGTGGCCGCCGTGCCGGACGGTGATCACGAAGTCCCGCCCGGCGAACACCATCAGCTCACCGGTGTCCACCACCTCGCTGGTCGGCGTGAGCTGGTCGTGCTCGACGTAGCGGATGGTCTTGAAGACGGCGAACAGGACGTCGTCGTAGCGCTCGACCTTGGGCCGCTGGTGCGCGTGCACCGCGTCCTCGACCGCGAGCGGGTGCAGGCCGAAGCGCTGGGCGATCCCCTCGAACTCCGCCTCGGTCGGCTCGTGCAGTCCGATCCAGCTGAACGAGCCCGCGCCGTCCTGGAGTTGCTGCTCGGCCTTGACCCGGCGGGCGGCCTCGCGCGGGCTGCAGGACTCGCCCTTGCGCTTGCCGTGCTGGTAGACCGCGCAGTCCACGACCGCCGAAGCGGCGTCCTCGGGCAGGACGTCGTACACCCCGGCCGCGACCCGGCGGCGGTTGGTGCGGACGGCGGCACGCAGGCTGTTGATCATCGACATGGCAGGCTCCCAGGGGCAGGGAGCCGTCGCAAGGCGGCGCGGAAGAAGAAACGTTCGGCCGCGGTACGACGGCGAAGAACACCGGTGAAAGGGGGGATGAAGGTGCTCTCCCGGCCGGTCCGTCCGCCGTGGTCCTGCGCCCTGGGCTACTGCGGCTGATTCAGCCGATTGGGCCTGCGGGGCGAGGGGTACGGGGAAGTCGGGGCCGGGCAGAGCTGCCGGTACTGCATGGTCGGCCGGTATCCACCGCAACCACCTCCTTCGCGCCGCCGCCCCGGGACGGAAGCATCCCGGTGGCCAGTCGCTCACCCTAACATCTGACCGGCCATCGGCGCCCGGGGGTTCCCCGAGGCTTTACGGGTCCTTGACGGGTCGCTCCACCGGGCCGCCCGCACGCGGCCCGCGCGCCCCACCGGGTTACGCTCACCGGCATGGCCCACGACTTCCCGCTCTTCGGCGATCCCCACGGCGGCAGCTCCCCGGAGCTCTCCCGGGAGGCGGTGCTCGCCGCCGTCGAGGCCCGGCTGATCTCCACGTTCGGCGAGCCGAGCGGCCGGGCCGCGGTCACCTTCCTCGGCACCGACCGGATCGAGGTGCTGCGCTTCGGCCCCGACGCCGAGGGCCTGGTGCGGTACGCGACGCTCGGGATGTCCGCCGCGCCGATGGCCGACCCGACCGCGATGGTCGCCGACCAGGTGCGCGGCCCGCGCGCCGAACTGGTGTTGACCGTCCGCGGCGGGCGTGACGGCGTGCTGCGCAGCCTGGCCACCTTCGCCGCCACGCCGCAGGTCGAGGGCCTGGTGGTGGCCCCGGGCGGCTCGCTGGACCTCGGCGCCCCGCTGTGGGAGGGCGCGCCCTTCACCTCGGTGCTGGCCGCCGAGCCGGGCGGTCTGGTCGAGGACCTGGAGCTGGCCGAGCCGGCCGAGCCGGTCCGCTTCCTGCCGCTGCTGCCGATGACGCCCAACGAGGCGGGCTGGAAGCGGGTGCACGGCGCGGCCGCGCTCCAGGAGCGCTGGCTGAACCAGGGCACCGACCTGCGCGACCCGGAGCGCCGCGGCGTCCGGCTGGACTGACGGCCCGGTCCGCGGCCCGGTCGGCGTTCCCCGACGCTCCTCGGCGGGCCCCCGGCGGCCGCTGACGGCTGTTCAGGTGCCGCTCGGGCGGGGGCCGGGCGGGACCCGGGCAGGGCGTGCGGGACGCGCCCGCAGGCCCCTGCCGCGCCCCGCACGCCGGAACGCGGCGGCCCGTACCCTCAGCGCTCGATCGGCTTCGCGCCGGTGGCCTGCGCCAGCAGTGCCTCGTAGACGGCGGGGTCGGTGGTGTGCTCGCCGAGCCGGACGGTCTTGCGGGTGCCGTGGTAGTCGCTGGAGCCGGTGACCAGCAGGCCGAGCTCGCCGGCCAGACCGCGCAGCCGGGCCCTGGTCTCCTCGTCGTGGTCGGTGTGGTCGACCTCCAGCGCGCCCAGCCCGGCCGCCGCGAGGTCGGCGATCACCGCGTCCGGGACCACCCGGCCGCGCTTGACCGCGCCGGGGTGGGCGAAGACCGGCACCCCGCCGGCCGCCCGGACCAGCCGGACCGCCTCCAGCGGGTCGGTCTCGTGCTTGCGGACGTCCGCCCGCCCGCCGTTGGCCAGCCACTCGGGGGTGAAGGCGTCCGAGACGGTGGCCACCACGCCCGCCTCGACCAGCGCGCTGGCGATGTGCGGCCGCCCGACCGAGCCGGCGCCCGCGATCCGCTGCACCTGCTCCCAGGTGATGTCCGCGCCGAGCTCCCGGCAGCGCTCGACGATCGCCCGGCCGCGCCGGAACCGGTCGGTGCGCACCAGCTCCCGCTCCCGCGCGAACTCGGGCTCCTCCGGGTCGAACAGGTACGCCAGCAGGTGCATGCTGACGCCGTCCACGACGCAGGACAGCTCCGCGCCGGGCACGACGGTCAGTCGGGTGCCGTCGGGCAGCGCGTGCACCGCCGCGGCCGCCTCGGCGTGGCCGGCCACGGTGTCGTGGTCGGTGAGCGCCACGACGTCGAGGCCCGCGGCGACGGCCGCCGCGACCAGCTCGGCCGGGCTGTCGGTGCCGTCGGAGGCGTTGCTGTGGGCGTGCAGGTCGATGCGCACGGGGCGGGCTCCTGGGGGCTCGTGGGTGCCGACCAGGATAGGCCGTCCGGGCGAGGGGCGGGCGGTGCGGCGGGGAGCGGGCGGCCCAGGCGGGTCAGCCGAGCAGTCGGGGTGAGAGCGCCCCGCAGGGCAGCAGGTCCAGCTCGGCACCGGCGTCGCGCAGGTCGGTGAGCACCAGCTCGTCGTACATCACCAGCGCGGACTGCTCGGGCCAGGCGATCGCCCAGAGCCACAGCCCGCGCGCCTCGCCGACGAAGACCGCGCGGTCGGCCGGGGCGTCCGGGACATGGAACATCGGGGTGGGCCTGCCGGCGGCCATCAGCTTGGCGTCGGCGGGCTTGTAGAGGCCGACGGAGTCGCCCGGGTCGGGCCCCGGGAGTCCGGCGTAGCGGGCGCCGAGCCCGACGCCCAGTTCCTCGGCGACCAGCACCAGTTCACCGAAGCCGCCGAGCGGCGCCGGGCCGGAGCAGGCGACGGCGGTGGCGCGGGCGCCCGAGACGTCGTCGCCGGCGTGGGCGATGCCGGTGTAGAGCCAGCCGACCGGGAGCGGCCAGGGCATCCAGACGGGGACCTGCGAGCGGGCGACGGCGACGCCCAGGGCCTCGACGCTCGGGGGCAGCACGGGCTGCATCGGGTGCACGGCTCCGTGCCGGTCGCACTGCCAGGTGTCTGAGAACAGACCGGGGGCGCGGACCCGACCGGCGCACCTCGGGCAGCTTGGCTCGCCCCTCATAGCCGACAACGCTCCTCCCTCCGGACCGCCGCGTCAAGGACGATCACCCGTACGGAGGGCTCGGCGGCACCTGTCGGTGGTGGACGCCCGGCCGGCGCGGGGTGGGCGCGGCGCGGGGTGGTTCCCGTTGGGGGATGTCCCGTGACGGGCGGCGGCAAACGTCCGGGGCGCGACCCCGGACACACTGACGCCCCGTCATCGGCGGTCGCGATGACGGGGCGTCAGTCCGGTATCGGGACGTCCGGATCGGACGCCCCCGGCTCGTCTGCGGCGGGTGAGGCCTCCCGGTCGGAGGCGCCGCGCGGGGTCAGACGGTCGGGCACGGCCGGATGAGCAGGCGTTCGCCGGTGCGGGCGGCGGCCTGGACGTGCTCGCGGACGGTCGCGGCGTCGGCGATCAGGCGGTCGGTGGCGGAGCCGTTGGTGTCGTCCAGTCGGACGATCTCGAAGCGCATGGTCTTCGTCATGGGCGTCTCCCTTCCTTGCCCCGTCGGGCGGGGCGATTGCGGCTGAGTCGGTATCAGCCCTTTCGGGGTCTTGCGGGTCCGGCGAAGGGGCCGGACCGGGCGGGTCGTGCGTGCGGCGGTCTGCTGCGGCAAGGGCTCCCCCTGCTTGCCTGGTGCGTCCAGTGCCTCGTAACCACGGTGTCGTGGCGGTGCTACCGGGCCGTTGCCCGTCCGTGAAGTCCAGGTTTCGAGCGGTACGCGTCGGCGTCGAGGCCGACGATGATTCCCGGACAGAATCAAAGATTACCGTAACTAATGAATTTTGTCCTGCGATGAAGCCCGTCGAACTTCCGAAAGTGGTACAGACCACTTCCGGAAGGCGGTGAGGTGACGGAGGGCGGTCGGGACCGGAGGGCGGTCAGGCCCAGAACGCGGCCAGCGCCTCGGCGGTCGCGGCCGGCTGCTCGGCGTTGGGGGAGTGGCCCGCGTCCGCGACCACCACCCGTCGGGCGCCCAGGCGCTCGGCCATCCCGGTCTGCTCCGGGACCGGCCAGGCGTAGTCCCGCACGCCGGACAGCACCAGCACCGGCAGCCCGGCGGTGGCGGCGGCCAGCTCGTCCACCCGGTCCGGCGCGCCGACCAGGTGGCCGCCGGTGACGGACAGCGCCCGCGGCACGTTGGCCAGCCAGCGGCGGTGCAGGAACTCCGCGACGGCGGGGTCGAGGGCCGGCAGCGGCTGCCCGCTGTCGGCCTCCATCTGCCGCATGACCTGCCAGATCTCCTCCAGGCCCATCACCTGCAGCGCGTCCAGCAGCAGCTTGGTGCGGGCCGCCTCGGCCGGGTCGATCGCGCCCGGCCCGGTGGACATCAGGGTCAGCGACCGCCACGGCAGCGGGCCGTGCGCGGCGGCGGAGAGCACCGCCTCCCGCACCACCTGGCCGCCGAAGGAGTGCCCCAGCAGGTGCAGCGGCTCGCCGTCCGCCGCCAGCGCCTCGGTGAGCGCCAGCACGTCCGCGCCCAGCTCGCCGACGGCGTACGCCGCCGGGTCGTCCGGCCCACCGGTCTCGTGCTGCCCGCGCTGGTCCACGGCCGTCACCCGGTACCCGGCCGCCGCGAGTGGTTCGAGCAGCCCGATGAAGTCCTCCTTGCTGCCGGTGAACCCCGGGACCAGCAGCGCCGAACCCAGCACCGCCCCGTCGGGCTCCGCCCGCAGCGCCGCGAACCCGCCGCGCCCGGTCACCACCCACTCGGCCCGCGCGCACCGGGGCAACCTCAGGAACGGCGGCGTGCTCATGGCGTGGTCTCCCTGCTCTCCTGCCTGCGACTTCCCGACGTCCCCGAGCTTAGGGCGTGCCCGCCGCCGTCCGGCGCCCGTGCCGTCGGCGACGTGTCGTGCCCCGCCCGGCGCCGGCGGGCCCGGACGGCGGCAGGCCCCTCGTCGCCGGTGCGGCCGGGGCCCGGGAACGCCAGAGGGGGCGGGCCGGGCCTGTCGGCCTGGCTCGCCCCCTCGGGGGATGCACCGGGATCAGCTCTCCGGGGTCGCCTCGACGGTCGCGGCGGCCTTGCGGGCGCGGGTGCGCTTGCGCGGGGCCGGGACCTCGGCCACCTCGGCCTGGGCCGCCGGGGCGGTCTCGGCGGTGGCCGCGGCCTTCGGCTTGCGGGTCCGGGGCCGGGTGGCGGGCTTCTTCTCCTCGGCCGGGGCCTCGGTGACGACGGCCTCGGCGACGGCAGCCTCGGTGGCGGCCTCGACGGCCTCCGCCTTCGGCTTGCGCGTGCGGGTCCGGGTGGCGGGCTTCTTCTCCTCGGCCGGGGCCTCGGTGACGACGGCCTCGGCGACGACGACCTCGGTGGCGACGGCCTCGACGGCCTCCGCCTTCGGCTTGCGGGTCCGGGTCCGGGTGGCCGGCTTCTTCTCCTCGGCCGGAGCCTCGGCGACGACCGCCTCGGCGACGACGACCTCGGTGGCGACGGCCTCGACGGCCTCGACCGCCTCCGCCTCCGCCTTCGGCTTGCGCGTCCGGGTCCGGGTGCGGGCGGCCGGCTTCTCCGCCACCGGAGCCTCGACGGCGGGAGCGGCCTCGACGACCGGAGCCGCCTCCACCACGGTCGCCTCGACCGCGGCAGCGGCCACGGCCTCACCGGCGGCACCGCCGCGTGAGCGGCGACGGCGACGGCGCGGTGCGGCCTCGCCCTCGGCGCCCTCGACGGCCGGGGCCGCCACGGCGGCCTCGGTCACGCCGGCGACGGCCTCGCCCTCGGCGCCGAGCGCCGAACCCCGACGGGTGCGGCGGCGCTCACGGGTGCGGCGCGGCTTCTGCTCCTCGGTCTCGGCCGGGGCGGCGGCCGGACGGCCGGGGCCGCCCTGTCCGGCGCGACCGCGGCCGGAACGGGCGGAACGGCTGCCGCGTCCGCCGGTCTCGCCGAGGTCCTCGACCTCCTCCGCGTTGAGCCCCGCCCGGGTCCGCTCCGAGCGCGGCAGGACACCCTTGGTGCCCGGCGCGATCTTCAGCAGCTCGTACAGGTGCGGCGAGGTGGAGTAGGTCTCCTCCGGGTCGTTGAACGGCAGGTCCAGCGCCTTGTTGATCAGCTGCCAGCGCGGGATGTCGTCCCAGTCGACCAGGGTGACGGCGGTGCCGGAGGCGCCGGCCCGGCCGGTGCGGCCGATCCGGTGCAGGTAGGTCTTCTCGTCCTCGGGGCACTGGTAGTTGATGACGTGCGTGACGCCCTCGACGTCGATGCCGCGGGCGGCGACGTCGGTGCAGACCAGGACGTCCACCTTGCCGTTGCGGAAGGCCCGCAGCGCCTGCTCGCGGGCGCCCTGGCCGAGGTCGCCGTGGACCGCGCCGGCCGCGAAGCCGCGCTGGGTCAGCTGGTCGGAGACGTCGGCGGCGGTGCGCTTGGTGCGGCAGAAGATCATCGCCAGCCCGCGGCCGTCGGCCTGCAGGATGCGCGAGACCATCTCGACCTTGTCGAGCGAGTGCGCACGGAAGATGTGCTGCTCGATGTTGGCGACGGTGGTGCCGGTGTCGTCCGGGGCGGTGGCCCGGATGTGGGTCGGCTGGCTCATGTACCGGCGGGCGAGGCTGATGACCTGGCCCGGCATGGTGGCCGAGAACAGCAGGGTCTGCCGCTTGGCCGGCAGCATGGTGATGATCTTCTCGACGTCCGGCAGGAAGCCGAGGTCGAGCATCTCGTCGGCCTCGTCCAGGACCAGCGCGCGGACCTTGGACAGGTTCAGCTTCTTCTGGCCGGCCAAATCGAGCAGTCGGCCCGGGGTGCCGACCACGATGTCGACGCCCTTGGTGAGCGCCTCGACCTGCGGCTCGTACGCCCGGCCGCCGTAGACGGCGAGGACGCGCACGTCGCGGACCTTGCCGGCGGTCTGCAGGTCGTTGGTGACCTGGGTGCAGAGCTCACGGGTCGGGACGACGATCAGCGCCTGCGGGAAGTCCGAGAGCTGCTCCTCGGTGCACCGGCCGGCGTCCACGTCGGCGCGCACGACGACCCGCTCGATCAGCGGGAGGCCGAAGCCGAGGGTCTTGCCGGTGCCGGTCTTGGCCTGGCCGATGACGTCGTGGCCGGTCAGCGCGACCGGGAGGGTCATCTCCTGGATGGGGAAGGGGTGGACGATGCCGACGGCTTCGAGCGCCTCGGCGGTCTCCGGGAGGATCCCCAGGTCCCGGAACGTCGTCTTGATGGGTTCAGCGGTGGTGGACAGGGTGCTGCCTCTTCCGTGTGGAGGGGCCGAGAGCGAGCGGCGGGCGGGCAGCCGCGCGGCTGCGTACGGGCCTGTGCGGCCCCGATTACAGCTGCGCGGACGCACAACCGCGCCGGTCCCTGCGGCCGGCCGGTGCGCGCTGCCCTGGTGCGGGGCGCGTCGCCGGCGGCGTCGGGGAGGGTTCCCGTGAGGGACCTGCGCGGGACCTCCGCCAGGGGGCGTGGTCTCGGCGGCCCTCGCTCGGCCACTGATGCGGTGCCAAGGCTTGAAGTCCAAGCCATGGTCGGAGCCGATCGGCTCTCCGACCGGGCATCCGCGTACGTGAGTACCCGTGCCTCCGGTGCGGACACGTCCGGCTGGACGGTGCCGCTTCGGAGCGGGCTTGCGCGGGTTACCGAGACGGCGGTGACACCGTGCAAGCACGACGGGGCTCCGTACCACCATACAGTCAGGCGACGACTCGAACACGTGACGCGTCTGACATTGCCCCCGGCGACCGCCGCACGATCACACGATCGGGCCGGTCACCCGGCGTCGCGACACGGGCGGGAGCCCGGGGACAGGCCTTAAGGTGACAGGTCATGGAGACCCATGGTGAGACGCAGGACGCCGCGGCCGGCTCGATCGGCGACTGGGCCGCGTGCTCGGCCGACCCCGGCTACCGGGCGGCGGTGCTGGATCTGCTCGGCGCGCTCGCGTACGGCGAGCTGAGCGCCTTCGAGCGGCTCGCCGAGGACGCCAAGCTGGCGCCGGACCTCGCCGACAAGGCGGCCCTGGCCCGGATGGCCTCCGCCGAGTTCCAGCACTACCAGCGCCTGCACGACCGGCTCGCCGAGATCGGCGCCGACCCGCAGGAGGCGATGCGCCCGTTCGTCGAGCCGCTGGAGCTGTTCCACCGGATGACGGCGCCCTCGGACTGGCTGGAGGGCCTGGTCAAGGCCTACGTCGGCGACGCCATCGCGACCGACTTCTACCGCGAGGTGGCCGTCCGGCTGGACGACGACACCCGCGACCTGGTGCTCGGCGTCATGTCCGACACCGGCCACGCCCAGTTCGCCGTCGACAAGGTGCGCGAGGCGATCCAGGCCGACCCGCGGGCCGGCGGCCGGCTCGCGCTGTGGGGCCGACGGCTGATGGGCGAGGCGCTCAGCCAGGCCCAGCGGGTGGTCGCCGAGCGTGACGCGCTGTCAAACCTGCTGGTCGGCGGCGTCCGGGTGCAGGGTTTCGACCTCGTCGAGGTCGGCAAGATGTTCAACCGGATCACCGAGGCGCACACCAAGCGGATGGCCGCCCTGGGCCTGGCCAGCTGACCGACCGGCTACGCGGGCCGGTGCCGCCGCGGCGCGCGGTGGGCGCCGGTCCGGTGCGGGTGGTGGCGGTGCGCCGGGGCCCGCCCGGCGGCGAGGTCCGGCCGGGCCAGCATCGAGGTGAGCACGGCCGAGGCCAGTGCGGCCGCCGCCACCGACACCGCCGGGTAGTGCCCGTCCAGGCAGAAATGCGCCACCACCCCGCCGACCAGTGCCGCCGCCAGTGCGGTGCCGAGCGTCAGGGCGCGCGGAGCCCGGAAGTACGCGGGCAGGGCCAGCAGTGCGGCGCCGCCCGTGACCAGGCCGACGAGGGCGAACGCGAGCGACTCCACCAGCAAGGCTGCCTCCCGGGGACGGGCGTGCGGCACCGTTGCCGCACCTGTCGCCGTACCCCGCCCCACCCGGCCGTACACGCAGCGGTGCCCCGCTCCCTCGCGGGAACGGGGCACCGGTAACGACTGCTCGGGCGGCGCCTCAGAGGGTGCCGAAGCCGACCTTGCGGACGGCCTGCTCACCGATCTCCACGTACGCCAGGCGCTCGGCCGGGACGATGACGCGGCGGCCGTGCTCGTCGGTCAGCGTGAGGAGCTTCTCCGAGCCCTCCAGCGCCTTCGCGACCGCGCTCTGGACCTCATCGGCAGTCTGCGAGCTCTCGATCACGATCTCGCGCGGCGCGTTCTGCACGCCGATCTTGACCTCCACGGCTTCCGTCCCTCCGGGGTTGCAGCCTCCACGCACGGGCACCGGACCGCCTGGAACAGGCGTTCGCGGCGACCGCGCCGTACGGCTTCACCATAGAGCACCGGATCAGCACCCAGGCGAAGGTCGGCGGATCACCCCTGGTGGGCACCCTCGCCGGGCTGGTCGCCCGGGTGCATCGGGAAGCCCTTCAGACCGCGCCAGGACAGGCTGGCGACCAGCCGCACCGCCTCGTCGCGCGGGATCTCCAGACCCTGCGAGAGCCAGTACCGGGCGGTGATCTGGGCCAGGCCGCAGACGCCGGCGGCGAGCAGCTTGGACTCCGCCTCGGGCAGGTCGGTGTCCTCCTGGATCACCTTGCTGACCAGCGTCGCGCTCGCCTCGGAGGCCCGCTCGACCCGCTCGCGCACGGCCGGCTCGTTGGTCAGGTCCGACTCGAAGACCAGGCGGAAGGCGCCCGACTCGCTGGAGACGTAGTTGAAGTACGCCTCCATGGTGTTGGCCACGCGCTGCTTGTTGTCGTTGGTCGTCGACAGCGCCTCGCGGGTCGACTCGACCAGGGCGTCGCAGTGCTTGTCGAGCAGCGCCAGGTAGAGCTCCAGCTTCCCGGGGAAGTGCTGGTACAGCACCGGCTTGCTGACCCCGGCGCGGTCGGCGATGTCGTCCATGGCGGCCGCGTGGTAGCCCTGCGCGACGAACACCTCCTGGGCGGCACCGAGCAGTTGTTCACGGCGGGCGCTTCGCGGCAGGCGGGCACCGCGCGGGCGCTCCTGCGCCTCCTGGATGGCCGTCACGGCGCTCCTCACTTCGGGTCTGTTCGGGGCTGGCAAGATGGCCGATTCTACTTTTCGGTAACCGCGCCCGCGTTCGGCGAAGGCGAGAAAAGACGGTCGGCTGGTTGTCAGGAGCCCACAATACGGCGCTGACCTCGGCCTCGGCAGTGGTGTGACGAAGGGAAGGGACGGCCGGACCACCCCGGGTGCTCCGGGCCCGGGCTCACTACCATCGTCCACCATGAGCAGCGCTGAGCAGCAGGTACGTACGGTCGAGGTCCCCGGCGCGGTGCTCGCGGTGCACCGGGCCGCCGCCGACGGCGCCGCCGACGCCCGCGAGCCGGGCCTCTTCGTGCACGGGCTCGGCGGCTCGGCCGCCAACTGGACGGCCCTGATGGACCGGCTCTCCGGACTGGTCGACGGCGAGGCCGTGGACCTGCCCGGCTTCGGCCGCTCCCACCCGCCCACCGACGGCAACCTCACCGTCTCCGGCCACGTCCGCGCGGTGATCGGCTACCTGGAGGCCGCCGACCGCGGCCCCGTCCACCTGTTCGGCAACTCCCTCGGTGGTGCGGTCGCCGTCCGCCTCGCCGCCCTCCGCCCGGACCTGGTGCGCAGCCTCACCCTGGTCTCGCCCGCGCTGCCCGAGCTGCCCCCGCAGCGCTCCGCCTGGCCGACCGGCCTGCTCGCCGTCCCCGGGGTGCCCGCGGTGCTGCGCCGGCTGGCCGCGAACGGGCGCGACGTCGAGGCGGCCACCGAGGACCTGCTGCGGCTGGTCTACGGCGACCCGGGCAGCCTGAGCCCGGCCGCCCGGGCCGAGGCGGTCGCCGAGTACCGGCGCCGGCTGGAGGTGCCGCACGCGATGCAGGCGCTGATCGGCTCGGCCCGCGGCATCGTCTCGGCGTACACCGAGCGCGGCGACCAGGCGCTGTGGCGGCAGGCCGAACAGGTCGCGGCACCGGTGCTGCTGGTGTACGGGCTGCGCGACAAGCTGGTCTCCTACCGCTCGGCCCGGCGCGCCTGCGGCGCCTTCGCGGACGCCCGGCTGCTGGTGCTGCCGGAGTCGGGGCACGTGGCGATGATGGAGCACCCGGACGAGGTCGCCCGCGCGGTGCGGGAGCTGATCGCGCAGACCGCGCGCTGAGCGGGCGGGCCCGCAGCGGGCGGGCGTCGCGGGCCCGCCGGACGCGGGCGTCGCGGGCGGGCGCGCGTACCGCCCGGTAACGGCCCGGTTCGGGTCGAGGTCACGGCCTTTCACTCGTTCAGGTGGCAGCCAGGCATGTGACCGATGGATTGCCCGGGGCCGGTCCTACCTTTCTGCTGTCGGACCGAACAGGTGTGGGGGAGTCGCGGCCGCCGGAGAAACCGGAGGGCGGCCGCGGCCAGGGGTCCCGGCGGTCGGGTCCGGCCGCCGGAGCGGGCGGGCGCCCGGGGGAACGGAACGCGGCACGGCCGCGGCCGTGCCGCCGGGCCGCCGCACGGGGCGCCGCGGCGCCGGCCCGGCCGACCGACTCCCCGGCCCCGGCCGTCCCCGCCGCGCACGGGGGCGCCCCCGGCCACCGCTCGGGCCGCTCGGCCGTCCGTCGATCCGTCCGTCGATCCGTCCGTCGATCCGTCCGTGATCCGTCCGCGAATCCGCTCTGCCCTGGAGGTCTCCCGTGCGCATTGCCCTGCTCACCGAGGGTGCCCGTCCGCATCCCCAGCGTGGCGCCGGAGGCTGGTGCGACCGACTGGCCGAGGGCCTGCCGGAGCACGAGTTCGAGCTGTACCTGCTGACCGGCCCGGACGCCCCGGGTGCCGTCGAGCGGCTGTCGCCCGCCTGGCGCGACGTCCGCGACCTGGCCCTGTGGGGGCGCCGGCCGGCCGGGCGGGCACCCGGCGCGGTGCGCAGACGCAGGTACGCCGGGGCGTACGAGCAGCTGGTGCGGGCGCTGGTGCTGCCGGGGGAGCGGGCCGGCTTCGGCCCCGGGCTGTACCGGCTGGCGGCGCTCGCGGGCGAGGACGGCGGGCTGCCCGCCTTCCTGGTCTCCGCGCACGCCCGGCGGATCCTGGAGCGGACCTGGCGGCTGCCCGGCGCGGACACCTCGGCCGGGCAGCCGCTGGTGTGCGACGTGCTGGTCGCGGCCGACCTCCTGGAGCAGTGCCTGCGGCCGCTGTCCGCGCCCTGGTACGGCACCGGCCCCGGCGGCCTCGGCGCGGCCGACCTGTGCCACGTGGTCGGCGGCGGGCTCGCCGCGCTGCCCGCCCTGGTGGCCCGGCACCTGCACGGGGTGCCGTTCGTCGTCACCGAGCACGGCCTGCACCTGCGCGAGCAGTACCTCGGCTACCGCGAGGCGCCGTACCGGTGGCCGGTGCGGGTGCTGCTGCTGTCCTTCTTCCGGGCGCTCACTGGCGAGACCTACCGGCAGGCGGCCGTGCTGACCCCGGGCAGCGCCCACGACCGGCAGTGGCAGCGCCGCTGCGGGGCCGACCCGGCCCGCACCCGGGTGGTGTACGAGGGGACGCCGGCCGTGGACCGCCCGGCCGCCGGGCCGGAACCGGCCGCGCCGACCCTGGTGTGGGCGGGCGCGCTGGAGCCCGGCCGGGACCCGGAGCTGGCGCTGCACGCCTTCGCCCGGGTCCGCGACGAGCTGCCCGGCGCCCGGCTGGTGCTGTACGGCGAGGAGGCGGCGCCCGGCTACCGGGCGCACTGCGCGGCGGTGGCCGAGCGGCTGGGGGTGGCCGCCGCGGTGGACTTCGCCGGACGGCCGGGGACGCTCGCCGAGGTCTGGGAGGCCGGTACGGCGGTGGTCTTCTCGGCGCTGTCCCAGCGCGCGCCCCGGCTGCTCGCGGACGCGATGCTCAGTGGCCGGGCGGTGGTGTCCACCGACGTCGGGGTGGCCCGCGAGGTGGTCGGGCCCGCCGGGCTGCTGGTGCCCGCCCGCGACCCGCGCGCCCTGGCCGGCGCCTGCCTGGCGCTGCTGCGCGACGAGGAGCGGCGGGCCCGGCTCGGGCTGGCCGGGCGGCTGCGGGCGCAGGAACGCTTCGCCGTCGAGCCGGTGATCGGCGCCTTCCGGGAGATATACCTGGAGCTGGTCTCGCAGTACCCGGCCTTCCCCGGCGGCGGGGGCGGCGGCGAGGGCGGCCCGGCGCCGCGTCCGTTCGCCCGGCCCGCCGAGTACTGGCTGGCGGACGGCCGGGGAGTCCCGGCCGGGGACGGTGGGGACGGCGGGGACGGTGGCGGCGGGGACGGCGTGGGTGCCGACACCCGGACGTCGTCCGCGCCGGAGCCCGCCGCGTTCGCGGAGGCCGTCTGATGTCCGGCCGCGCGGCGCTCGGCAGCAGCGCGGACCCGGTGCGCGAGGTGATGGCGGAGCACCGGGAGCTGTGCGAGCGCGCCGTCGACCCGCTGGAGATCGCCGCCGGGCTGGAGGAGGCCGGGTTCGGCCCGGACGCCGCCGCCCGCTGCCGGCACGCCGACCTGTTCTCGCTCGCCGAGGAGCTGTACGCCCGGGTGCCCCGGCGCCCGGCGGAGCCCGGGCCGGTCCGGCCGCCTCGGCGCGGGGCCGCGGCCCGGGCGGCGCTGACCGCCGCCGCGCTGGCCGCGCTGCCCTGCGCGGGGGTGGCCGCGCTCGGTGCCCGCTGGCCGGTGCTGCTGACCGCCGCCGTCCCGCTGGTGCTGCTGCCCGTGCTGACCGCGCCGCCGGAGGGCGGGCCCGGCCCCTCGGCCGCCCCGCCGGGACGCCCGTCGGACGCCCTCGGGCCGGCGCCGGTGCCGCGGTGGCCCGCGCGGTCCCGTCGTCACCCGGCCGCGTTCGGGTACGGGCTGGGGCTGGCCGCGCTGCTGCTGCTCCCGCTGGCCGTACCGGCCGGGGACGGCCCGTCGGCCGTCGCGCCGGCGCTGGCGGCGGCGGTGTCGGCAGGGTCCGCCGAACGGGCGGCCCGCTGGTACCGGCAGGTCGGCCGGGGCCACCTCGGTGCGGCGGGCACCCTGGCCGAGTTCCGGTCCCGGATGCGGCCGGTGCTGCCGGTCGCGGTCGCCCTGCACCTGGCGGCGCTCGCCGCGCTGACCGTCGCCGCACTGGCCGTGCGGACCGTCGTCGCGCCGGGCCCGGCACCGGGCCACGGCGGAGGGCTGCTGCACCTGGCGGCCGAGCGGGCCGGCCCGGGGCCGTGGGCGGCGCAGGGCGTGCTGGGCCTGCTGCTGGTGCTGCCCGCGCTGCTGGCGCACTGCGGCCGACCGACCGCGGCGGCGGTGGGGGCGCTGGCCGGGCCCGCCTCGACGCTGGGCCTGCTCGCCGCGGGCCGCACCCTGCCCTCGGCCCTCCTGCTCGGCGGCGGCGCCGTCGCGGCGGTGCTGCTGGCGTACGCCTGGGCGGTGCTGGGCCGGGCGGGCTCCTACCGCTGATCCGGCCCGTGTCCCCGCCCCCTGCCTGCTCCCCGATCCGTGTTTCGTCCCTTCGTTGATTTCAGTCCGCCAGGTCGTCCCCGACCTCGCTTCGTGGAAGGACACCCCCGATGAGGGTGCTGCTGCTGGGCGCCGACGGCTTCATCGGCCGCCGGGTCACCGACCGTCTGCTGATGGACCAGGAGTTGCAGGTGACGGTGCTCGGCCGGCGCGACTCGGCCGACATCCGCTTCGACCTGACCACCGGGAGCCCGGGCGCGCTGGCCCGCTTCCTGGACGCGGTCGCGCCGCAGGTGGTGATCAACTGCGCGGGTGCCACCTACGGCAGCTCGCGCACCCTGATCCGGTCGAACACGCTGGCCGTCGCGACGGTCTGCGAGGCGATCCGGCGCAGCCGGGAGCCGGCCCGGCTGGTGCACGTCGGCTCGGCCGCCGAGTACGGGCCGGTGCCCGGCGGCGTGCCGGTGTCCGAGGCGGCCGAGCCGCGGCCGGTGGGCCCGTACGGGGTGTCCAAGCTGGCCGGGACGGAGCTGGTGCTGGCCTCCGGGCTGGACGCGGCGGTGCTGCGGGTGTTCGACGTGGTGGGACCGGGCGCGCCGACCGCCTCGCTGTTCGGGCGGCTGGCCGAGGGCCTGCGGCGGGCGCTGGAGCGGGACGAGAACCAGGTGCGGATGCCGGACCTGTCCGGATACCGGGATTTCGTCGACGTGCGGGACGTCGCGCGGGCCATCCAGGCGGCCGCGGTGTCGGCCGCCACCGGGGTGATCAACATCGGCAGCGGGCACGCCGTCCGGGCCCGGGACGCGGCCCAGCTGCTGGTGCGGGCCTCGGGCTTCGAGGGGTCGATCGTCGAGGAGAACCGGCAGGTCCTGCTGCCGGCGCAGGCCGTCGGGGCGGGCGGCGACCACCTGCCCGGCCACCTTCCCGGCCACCACCAGCCCGGCCCGTACCTGCCGGGGCACCGGCTGGAGGGGCAGCGGCCGGACGGCCGGGCGGTGCCCGGCGAGCCGGTGCCGTGGCGGCAGGCGGACGTCCGCACCGCCAGGGACCGTCTCGGATGGCGGACACAGGTGCCGTTGGAGGAGTCCCTGGGGGACGTCTGGCTGGAGACGGCCTGCCGGGTCTGAGGGTGTTCCGCAGGCTTCCCCGGGCCCGGGAAACCCAGGCCCGGGGCGGCTGTCGGGGCCTCGCGGCCGATTCCACGATCCGGCGCCGCCCGTCTCGCCCCTCGGACGAGCTGTCTCGGAATACCGGGGGGACGTGACACTGTTGGTCTGGACAGCCACCCGAGTGGCGGAGCAACAACCCCGCACCGAGGCTGGCCCTGGCCACCCCGAACAAGACACCCATCGGAGTCCCCGTGTCGTTGCCACCCCTGGTCGAGCCGGCCGACGAGCTCACCGTCGATGAGGTCCGCCGGTACTCCCGCCACCTGATCATCCCCGACGTGGGCATGGCCGGGCAGAAGCGGCTGAAGAACGCCAAGGTGCTGTGCGTCGGCGCCGGCGGTCTGGGCTCGCCCGCGCTGCTGTACCTGGCCGCCGCCGGTGTCGGCACGCTGGGCATCGTCGAGTTCGACGTGGTGGACGAGTCGAACCTGCAGCGGCAGATCATCCACGGCCAGTCGGACGTCGGCCGCTCCAAGGCGGAGTCGGCGCGCGACTCGGTCAAGGAGATCAACCCGTACGTGGACGTGGTGCTGCACGAGGAGCGCCTCGACAACTCCAACGTCATGGAGATCTTCTCCGGCTACGACCTGATCGTGGACGGCACCGACAACTTCGCCACCCGCTACCTGGTGAACGACGCCGCGGTGCTGCTCGGCAAGCCGTACGTGTGGGGCTCGATCTACCGCTTCGACGGCCAGGCCAGCGTGTTCTGGGCCGAGCACGGCCCCTGCTACCGCTGCCTGTACCCGGAGGCCCCGCCGCCGGGCATGGTCCCCTCCTGCGCCGAGGGCGGCGTGCTGGGCGTGCTGTGCGCGTCCATCGGCTCGATCCAGGTCAACGAGGCGATCAAGCTGCTGGCCGGCATCGGCGACCCGCTGGTCGGCCGACTGATGATCTACGACGCCCTGGAGATGAACTACCGCCAGGTGAAGATCCGCAAGGACCCGAACTGCGCGGTCTGCGGCGAGAACCCGACGGTCACCGAGCTGATCGACTACGAGGCCTTCTGCGGCGTCGTGTCGGAGGAGGCGCAGGCCGCCGCCGCCGGTTCGACCGTCACCTCGCAGCAGCTGAAGCAGTGGCAGGACGACGCGGAGGACATCTACCTCATCGACGTCCGCGAGCCCGGCGAGTTCGAGATCGTCAACATCCCCGGCGCGGTGCTGATCCCGAAGAACGAGTTCCTGATGGGCGACGCGCTGGAGAAGCTGCCGCAGGACCGGAAGATCGTGCTGCACTGCAAGTCGGGCGTGCGCTCGGCCGAGGTGCTGGCCGTGGTGAAGGCCGCGGGCTTCGCCAACGCCGTCCACCTGGGCGGCGGCGTGCTCGGCTGGGTGAACCAGATCGAGCCGCACAAGCCGGTCTACTAGCAGGTGTCGCACGACTGAGGGCCCCGCCGCACGGCGGGGCCCTCAGTCGTGCGCCGGGCACCCCGGCGGCGGGTCAGAGCGCGTGCCGGCGCTGCAGCACGTTGTAGGCGATCCAGCCCGGCAGGACCGGCAGCCAGAAGGTGAGCGCCCGGTAGAGGAAGACCGCCGGGGTGGCGACCGCGGGGGACACGTCCGCGACGGTCAGGGCGCCGATCAGGGCGACCTCGACCGGGCCGATGCCGCCTGGGGTGGGGATCGCCGAGCCGGCCGCGTTGGCGGTCAGGAAGACCACCGCGACCGCCGAGAAGCTGACGTCGCCGCCGAAGGCCTGCACCGAGAAGTCCAGGCAGGCGGTGAAGGAGAGGGTCAGCAGCAGGATGCCGCCGAAGCCGGTGACCAGCTTGCTGGGCGTCTGCATCAGGTCGAGCATCCGCGGCACCACGCCGAAGAACAGCGAGCGCAGCCGGCCCAGCACGAACCGGCGCAGCGGTGCGACGGCGGCCACCACCAGGGCGAGCACGGCGGCGGTCAGCACGCCGATGATCACCGCGCGGGAGGCGGAGAGGTCGCCGTTGGTCTGGCTGCCGGTGATCAGACCGAAGCTGAACAGCAGCAGCAGGTGCCCGGCCAGGCCCGCCAGCTGGGAGGCGCCGACCGAGGCGACCGCCTGGCCGGAGCGGATGCCGGCCTTCTGCAGGTAGCGGGTGTTGAGCGCGATGCCGCCGATCGCGGCGGGGGCGACCAGTTTGACGAACGAGCCGGCCAGCTGGGCGGCGACGGTGCGCCGGAACGGCAGCTTCTCGGGGACGAAGCCGGTCAGGCTCATCGCGGCGGCGACGTAGCTGAAGGCGGCCGCGAGCAGGGCGGCCGCGGCCCAGGCCCAGTTCATCTGGGAGAGCTTGAGCTGGGCCGGCTTGATGGTGGTCAGGGCCAGGTACGCGGCGAAGGTGAGCGCGATGACCATGATCAGGGTCTTCGGCTTCAGCCGTTCCAGCTTGGCCGGCTCCATCGGCGCCTCGGGGGCGATCTGCAGGATCTGCCCGCGGATGCGGCTCAGCAGGTCCTCGCCGGCCACCGCGATGTCCTCCTCGGCCTGCTGCTGGGTGCGCTCGCCGGCCGCGACCTGCTCCAGCGCCTTGGCCCGGGCGGTGGCCTTGCGCTCCTTGCTGAGCTTCGACAGGTCCACCCTGGTGGACCGGCTCATCCCGACCGGCTGGAGCAGCGGCAGCGCCTGGGCGACCCGCTCGGCGCCGAGCACCGCGTTGGCGGTGGCGACGGCCCGCTCCGGGCCGATCCGCAGCGCGAAGGTGGTGAGCAGCTGGGCGACGTCGATGCGCAGGGTGAGGTCGGTGGCGGCGATGTCGCCGCCGGAGAGGTTGACCAGGCAGGCGCTCCGCTCGTCCACCACCAGCAGGGACTCGCCGGTCAGCCGGCGGTGGGCGATCCGGCGCTCGTGCAGCGCGGCCACCGACCGCCAGATCGAGGCCATCACCTCGTCGGTGACCTCGTCGTCGGCCAGCTCGTCGAGGGTGCGGCCCTCGACGTTCTCGTACACCAGGATCGCCGCGTCCGGGCCGAGCTCGGAGGTGGCGACCAGCTGCGGGGCGTGGGCGCCGGAGGCGGCCGCCGCGTACGCGATCAGGGCCTCCTGCTCCAGCGCCTGGCGCAGCGACTGCGGGCTGCGGCGCACCGCGACCGAGCGCAGCCGCAGCCGCCGCCAGGCCCGGTAGAAGAAGCCGGAGGCCTGCTGCTCGCGGTCGATGATGTGGACGTCCAGGGGCCGGCCGCCCTGCTGGGTGACGTAGTAGCGGCGGGTGCCGCCGGGGGCGTCGGGGGCGCGGTGGGCGCCGTCCGGGGTGAAGCCGACCTTGCGCAGGCCGATCATCAGGTGCTGGCCGGTGGGCCGGATGTTGGGGGAGCCGATCGCGTACAGCGTGCCGTAGGCGACGGACCAGCCGATCAGCACCGTGAGCATCAGCGACAGCGGGGTGGTGTAGCCGCCGAGGAGCTCGGTGACGCCGCTGAAGACCACCACCACCCACAGGGCGACCCGCCAGCGCGGTCTGCTCGACATGCCGACGGCGGTCATGTAGGCGATCACCGGGGCGAGGTAGCCGTGCACCGGGTCGGTGAGGGTGCCGTTGCTGTCCAGCGGCAGCCTGGTCAGCGCGTCGCGGATGTGTTCGGAGGCGCCCTCGGCCACCCACCAGTCGATGCCCAGCGAGACGCCGTACGCGAGCACCGAGGCGAGCACGCCGTCGGCGACCCGCAGGCCGTCGCGTTTGATCAGCCGTTCGACGGCGAAGGCCAGCGGCACGGCGAGCACCGCGACGCTGGAGACCAGGCCGGTGATGGTGGAGAGCACCGCGGAGAAGTGCGGCGCGTTGGTCGCGATGTCCTGCTCGATGCCGGTGGTGGTCGAGGTGGCGATGCCGGCCAGCACGAAGACGGCGACTATCCCGAAGACGCCGGCCAGGAAGCGGATCAGGTCGGACGGGCGGTGCGCGCGGGCGGCGAGCAGCGGCTCGTCGACGTCCAGGTGCGGGGCGTCGTCCAGCGGGTCCTGGTGGTCCGGCAGCGGTTCGGGGGCCGCCGGTTCGGGGGTCGAGGGCTCGGGGGTGGAGGGCTCCGGGGCCGTCGGCGCCGGGACGACCGCCTTCGGGGCCGCGGCCTCCGGTGGTGCGGTCCGTTCGGGCTGTTCCGGGGCCCGGGCGGGCGCGGGGGTCTTGATCGTCCGGTCCTTGATCAGGGAGACTTCCGGCGTCGGCCCGGGTTCGGGTCGGCCTTCGGTCCCGCCGCCGGGCGCCGGGGGCACGGCGGCAGAGGACTCGTCGGAGTCCTTGTCCACGCCCACGTCAGCCGTCCCGGTCATCTGGTCTTGTCCTCGTATCACCACTCACCGCCCCGAAGATGGTGGCATGCCCCGGCCCCCCGTGCTGGACAGGGGGCGGATCGGGCGCGGCGTCCCGTTCGTACGGGACCAAGGGTGCGCCCCCGTGAGGAAGAATGCCGCAGGTGACGGACGTAACAGACGACGGCCTCCCGGACGCCCTGCCGCCCTTCGCCGAACTGGTGCTCGACCTGACCGAGCGGATTCCACCCGGCAGGGTGATGACCTACGGCGACGTCGCCGAGTACCTCGGCCAGGGCGGGCCCCGGCAGGTCGGCCGGGTGATGGCCCTGTACGGCGGCTCGGTGCCCTGGTGGCGGGTGATCCGCGCGGACGGCCGCTTCCTGCCCGGGCACGAGCAGCGCGCCCTCGCCCACTACGGCGAGGAGGGCACCCCGCTGCGCGAGCTCGCCGACCCGCCCCGGGTCGACCTCCGGCGGGCCCGCTGGGACGGCCGGGAGATTTCCCCGAACTCCCCGCACGGACGGGATTGACGGGGGAGGATCGTAGGCTCGATGCGGGCGGGCCCGAGCGGGCCGGCCCTGCCGTGCCCGCCCCGCCCTGCTCGACCCCAGGATCCGTTCGTTGACTTCCCCCTACCGGCTCGTGCGCAGCCCGCTCGTCCAGCCCGACCCGCCGGTGCTGGACGCCTACCAGCGTGCCGTGGTCGAGCACGCCGACGGGCCGCTGCTGGTCCTGGCCGGGCCCGGCACGGGCAAGACCACCACCCTGGTCGAGGCGGTCGCCCGGCGGATCGCGGACGGCACCGCCCCCGAGCGGATCCTCGTCCTCACCTTCAGCCGCAAGGCCGCGATGGAGCTGCGCGACCGGATGTCCGGCCGGCTCGGCAGCTCCGCCGCCGCCCCGCAGGCCACCACCTTCCACTCCTTCTGCTACGCCCTGCTGCGCTCCCACCAGGACCCGCAGGACTACGCCGAGCCGCTGCGGCTGCTCTCCGGCCCCGAGCAGGACGTCATGGTCCGCGAACTGCTGGCCGGCGGCGCCGAGGACGCCCGCCTCGGCAGCTCCCGGATCGCCTGGCCGCTGGACCTGCGGGCCTGCCTGACCACCCGCGGCTTCGCCGACGAGGTCCGCGCCGTCCTCGCCCGCAGCCGCGAGCTCGGCCTCGGCGAGGCCGAGCTGGAGCGCTTCGCCCAGGGCGTCCAGCGCCCCGACTGGGCCGCCGCCGCGCACTTCCTGGCCGACTACCTCGACGTGCTCGACCTGCGCGGCGTCCTGGACTACGCCGAACTCGTCCACCGCGCCGTCCTGCTCGCCGAGCGCCCCGAGGTCGAGGAGGACCTGCGCCGGCGCTACGACGTCGTGTTCGTCGACGAGTACCAGGACACCGACCCCTCCCAGGTCCGGCTGCTGCGCCGGCTCGCCGGCGGCGGGCGCGACCTGGTCGCCGTCGGCGACCCCGACCAGTCGATCTACGCCTTCCGCGGCGCCGACATCAACGGCATCCTCGACTTCCCGCAGACCTTCCGCCGCGCCGACGGCGAGCCCGCCGAGGTCAAGGTGCTGCGGGTCTCCCGCCGCTCCGGAGCCCTCCTGCTCGCCGCCTCCCGGGAGGTCGCCCGGCGGATGCCGATGGGGCGGCTGCCCGCCGACAAGCTCGCCCAGCACCGCGCCCTGCTGCCCTCCCGCGAGGGCGGCCGGGTCGAGGTCTACACCTACCCGACCCCTGGGGCCGAACTCGACTCGATCGCCGACCTGCTGCGCCGCGCCCACCTGGAGGACGGCGTGCCCTGGGGCGAGATGGCCGTGCTCGTCCGGGCCGGTGCCCGCTCGATACCGGGCGTGCGGCGCGCGCTCGGCGCGGCCGGCGTCCCGCTGGAGATCGACGGCGACGACCTGCCGCTGCGCGAGGAGCCCGCCGTCGCCCAGCTGCTGCTCGCCCTGCGGGTCTGCGCCCAGCAGGCGGCCCGGCAGGCCGCCCGCGACCGGCACGGCGAGCCGGACCCCGACACCGGGGACGGCGCCGCCGCCGGCCCCGACCCGCTCACCACCGAACTGGCGCACGCCCTGCTCACCGGCCCGCTCGGCGGCCTCGACGGCTCCGACCTGCGACGCCTGGGCCGCGCCCTGCGTGAGGAGGAACGCGCCGCCCTGCGCGCCGAAGGCCGCCCCGCCACCGCCCCGCGCCCGGCCGGCGAGCTGATCCGCGAGGCCCTCGCCGAGCCGGAGCGGCTGGTCGCCCTCGACCCCGCGCAGGCCCGCCGCGCCCGCGACCTCGGCACCCTGCTGCGCAAGGTCCGCGAGCTGCTGGCCGGCGGCTGCACCGCCGAGGAGGCGCTCTGGGAGCTGTGGGACGGCAGCCGCCGCTGGCGCGAGCGGCTGGAGCGGGCCGCCCTGCGCGGCGGCGCCGCCGGCCGCAACGCCGACCGGGACCTGGACGCGCTGTGTGCCCTGTTCGAGACCGCGGCCCGTGCCGAGGAGCAGGTCACCGGCCACCGCAGCGCCCTCGACCTGCTCGCCGAACTCGAAGCCCAGGACATCGCCGCGGACACCCTCACCGTCCGCGCCGTCCGCCCCGAAGCCGTCCGGCTGATGACCGCCCACCGGTCCAAGGGCCTGGAGTGGCGCCTGGTCGTCGTCGCCGGAGTCCAGGACGGCCTCTGGCCCGACCTGCGCCGCCGCGGCTCCCTGCTGGAGGCCGACCGGATCGGCCGCGACGGACTGGCCGAGCCGCTCTCCCCGGCCGCGCTGCTCGGCGAGGAGCGCCGCCTCTTCTACGTCGCCGCGACCCGCGCCAAGGAGCGGCTGATCGTCACCGCCGTCAAGGCCCCGGCCGACGACGGCGACGAGCCCTCCCGCTTCCTGCGCGAGCTCTACCGCGAGGACGTCGACCCCCGTACCGGAAAGGTGGTGCGCCGCACCCCGCCGGTCACCGTCGAGGACGTCACCCACCGCCCGCGCCGCCCGCTGTCCGTCGCCGCGCTGGTCGCCGAGCTGCGGGCGGTCACCGTCGACCCGGCCCGCTCGCCCGAGCTGCGCCGCGCCGCCGCCGAACGGCTCGCCACCCTGGCCGCCGCCGCCGACGAGGACGGGCTGCCGCTGGTGCCCGCCGCCCACCCCGAACGCTGGTGGGGACTGGACGACCCGACCGCCGCCCCCGAGCCGCTGCGCAGCGCCGACCTGCCGGTGCGGCTGTCCGGCAGCGGTCTGGAGCAGTTGGAGAGCTGCTCGCTGCAGTGGTTCCTGGACAAGGAGGTCAAGGCGCGCGGCGTCGGCTCGGCGGCCCAGGGCTTCGGCAACGTGGTGCACGCGCTCGCCGACGAGGTCGGCTCCGGCCGCACCCCCGCCGACCTCGCCGTCCTGATGGAGCGCCTGGACACCGTCTGGGACGCGCTGGCCTTCGACGCGCCCTGGAAGTCCCAGCAGGAGAAGACCGAGGCCCGCGCGGCCCTGGAGCGCTTCCTCAACTGGCACGTCCTGGAACGCGGCCGGGACGTGGTCGCCACCGAGCACGGCTTCGACGTCACCCTCGACGTCGGTGGCGTCTCGGTGCGCATCCGGGGCTCGATGGACCGGGTCGAGAAGGACACGGCCGGGCGCGCCTACGTCGTCGACTTCAAGACCGGAAAGCAGCTGCCCACCGACAAGTCCCTGCCCGAGCACAAGCAGCTGGCCGTCTACCAGCTCGCCGTCCGGGCCGGCGCCCTCAACGAGCTGCCCGGCTTCGCCGAGCACGCCCCGGCCGCCGGCGGCGCCGAACTGGTCCACCTGCGCGAGCCCGCCGGCAAGGCCTCCCAGGACGCCCCCAAGGTGCAGCGGCAGGACCCGCCGGAGGGCGAGCCGTGGATCGAGGGCCTGCTCGCCGAGGCCGCCGGGAAGGTCCTGGCCGAGCGCTTCGTCCCGCAGACCGGTGGCGGCTGCGACCGGTGCACGTTCCGCCGCAGCTGCTCGGCCCAGCGGGACGGCGCGCAGCTGGTCGAGTAGCCGACGAGTGGCCGTCGGGTGGCCGTCGAGTAGTCGGGGTCACTGCGGCCGGAGGTCCGCAGTGTCGGTCCGGCCCGTTAACGTTGCCGGGTGACCGCCGTGCTCAGCCATCCCGACCAGCTCAAGGAGCTGCTGGGGATCCCCTTCAACCGGGAGCAGATGGCGGCCATCGGCGCCCCCCTGGCTCCGGCCGTGATCGTGGCCGGCGCCGGCTCCGGCAAGACCACCGTGATGGCCGCCCGGGTCGTCTGGCTGGTCGGCTCCGGCGCCGTACGGCCCGAGGAGGTGCTCGGCCTCACCTTCACCAACAAGGCCGCCGGCGAGCTCTCCGAACGCGTCCGCGCCGCCCTGCTCCGCGCCGGGGTGGCCGACCGGGACGCCGCAGACCCGCTCGGCGACCCGGAGATCTCCACCTACCACGCCTTCGCCGGCCGCCTGCTCAAGGAGCACGGCCTGCGGATCGGCATCGAGCCGGACGTGCGGCTGCTCGCCGACGCCACCCGCTTCCAGCTCGCCGCCAAGGTGCTGCGCACCGCCCGCGGCCCGTTCCCCGCGCTCACCGGCACCTTCGCCAACCTGGTCGCCGACCTCACCGCGCTGGACGGCGAACTCGCCGAGCACCTGGTCGAGCCGCAGGCCCTGCGCGACTTCGACGAGGGGCTGCTGGACACCCTCGCCACCGTCAAGCTCACCAACGACGACCTGCGGGCGGTGCCGGCCACCGCCCGGGCCCGCCTGGAGCTGCTGCGCCTGGTCGAGGAGTACCGGCGCCGCAAGCGCTCCGCCGGGCTCATGGACTTCGGCGACCAGATAGCGGCCGCCGCCCGCCTCGCCCAGCAGCGCCCCGAGGTGGGCGAGCTGCTGCGCGGCCAGTTCCGGGTCGTGCTGCTGGACGAGTACCAGGACACCTCGGTCGCCCAGCGCCTGATGCTCGCCGGGCTCTTCGGCGCCGGCCCGGACGGCGCGGGCAGCGGCCACCCGGTGACCGCCGTCGGCGACCCCTGCCAGGCGATCTACGGCTGGCGCGGCGCCTCCGTCGGCAACCTCGACGAGTTCCCGCGGCACTTCCCCAAGGCCGACGGCCGCCCCGCCGACCGCTACGCGCTCAGTGAGAACCGGCGCAGCGGCGGACGCCTGCTCGCCTTCGCCAACGCGCTCGCCGCGCCGCTGCGAGAGATGCACGAGGGCGTCGAGGCGCTGCGCCCGGCCCCCGGCGCCGAGCTGGACGGCTTCGTGCGGACGGCACTGCTGCCCACCCACGCCGAGGAGGTCGACTGGCTCGCCGACTCGATCTCCCACCTGGTGCGCACCGGCACCGCGCCCGGCCGGATCGCCGTGCTGTGCCGCGGCGGCGCCGCCTTCCCGGACATCCACGCGGCGCTGGTCGCCCGCGAGGTGCCGGTCGAGGTGGTCGGCCTCGGCGGGCTGCTGCAACTGCCCGAGGTGGCCGACCTGGTGGCGGTCTGCGAGGTGCTGCAGGACCCGACCGCGAACGCCGCGCTGGTGCGGCTGCTGGTCGGCCCGCGCTGGCGGATCGGCCCGCGCGACCTCGCGCTGCTCGGCCGGCGGGCCGCCGAGCTGGTCCGCACCGACCGGCCCGAGGGCGTCGAGGCGCTGGCCGCCGCCGTCGCCGAGGCCGACCCGACCGAGGTGGTGTCGCTGGCCGACGCGGTCGAGAGCTTCCTGACTGCCTCGACTGGCGAGGAGGGCTCCCAGCCGGACGAGCTGCCGTTCTCCGCCGAGGCGCGGGTGCGCTTCGCCCGCCTCGCCCAGGAGCTGCGCGAGCTGCGCCGCTCGCTCGCCGACCCGCTGATGGACGTGCTGCACCGGGTGCTGGCGGTCACCGGCCTGGAGGTCGAGCTCGCCGCCTCCCCGCAGGCCCTGGCCGCCCGCCGGCGGGAGACCCTGCACGCCTTCCTGGACGTCGCCGCCTCCTTCGCCGACCTCGACGGGGATCCGGGCCTCGCCGCCTTCCTCGGTTTCCTGCGGGCCGCCCAGGAGTACGAGCGCGGCCTGGACAGCAGCCTGCCCGGCGGCGAGGACACCGTGAAGGTGCTCACCGCGCACAAGTCCAAGGGCCTGGAGTGGGACGTGGTCGCCGTCCCCGGCCTGGTGCGGGGCGCGTTCCCCTCCTCGACCCCGCGCGAGCGCTGGACCAGCGCCAAGCGCGTGCTCCCGCACGCCCTGCGCGGCGACGCGGCCACCCTGCCCGACGTGCGCGGCGGGTGGACCGGCAAGGCGATGACCGCCTTCAAGAAGGAGCTGGCCGAGCACACCGCCACCGAGGAACTGCGCCTGGGGTACGTCGCCTTCACCCGGCCGCGCTCGCTGCTGCTGGCCTCCGGGCACTGGTGGGGGCCGAGCCAGAAGACCGTCCGGGGCCCGTCCGCCTTCCTGGAGGGGCTGCGCGAGCACTGCGAGCAGCCCGGTGCGGGCGAGGTCGAGCACTGGGCCGAGCAGCCGGAGAAGGGCGCCGAGAACCCGGCGCTGGCCGCTCCCGTCCAGCGCCCCTGGCCGCTGCCGCTGGATCCGGCGGCGCAGCACGCCCGGCGCCGGGTCGCCGAGGTGGTGCACGCCCGCCTGGCCGGCGCCCCGGCTCCCGAGCCCGAGCCGATGGCCCCCGAGGACCAGCGCCAGGTGGCCTCCTGGGACCGCGATCTGACCGCGCTGCTGGGCGAGTTGGAGCGCTCCCGGCGGACCGCGCGCGAGGTGCCGCTGCCCGCCGCGCTGTCCGCCACCCAGCTGCTGCGCCTGGCCGCGGATCCGGACGGTTTCGCGCGCGACCTGGCCCGCCCGATGCCGCGCCCCCCGCAGCCCGCCGCCCGGCGCGGCACCCGCTTCCACGCCTGGGTGCAGTCCCGGATCGAGCCGCTGCTGCTGGTCGAGCCGGGCGCGCTGCCCGGCGCCGACGACGACGGCATCGAGGACGAGCAGGACCTGGAGCGGCTCAAGGAGGCGTTCCTGCGCACCCCGTACGCGCAGCGCAAGCCCCACCGGGTCGAGGCGCCGTTCCAACTGGTGCTGGCGGGGCGGGTGGTGCGCGGCCGGATCGACGCGGTCTACCGGGACGGTGACGTGTTGTCAGGATCCGGTGGTGCGTCACGCTACGAAGTGGTGGACTGGAAGACCCACCGCGAGGAGACCGCGGACCCGCTGCAGCTCGCGGTCTACCGACTGGCCTGGGCCGAGCAGGCGGGCGTCGATCCCGAGCTGGTCACGGCTTCGTTCCTGTACGTCCGCAGCGGGCGGATCGTCCGTCCGACAGGACTTCCCGACCGAAAAGAGTTGGAACGGCTCCTGATCGGGAACAGTGAATAATGAGTCACGCAGAGCATCCAAGTCATCACGCCAGTGCCCGAAACCTGTGCGTCGTGCACGTTTCGCGCCTATTGTGGGGTCGGTAACCGGTCAACCCCCGTGCTCCGGCCGCCAGCGAGGCCCGTTTTCCCTAACCCTCAGTCATCACCGCAGGTGCCCTTGGGCATCGGCGCCTTCTGCTGGAGAAACCGACGTTGAGCGCGACCGGATGGATCAGAGAGCGGTTCACCGGGCCGACCCCGGCACCCGCCCCGGGCGCGACCGGCACCTGGCCGAGGACGGCGCTGGCGCTGCCGTTCATCGGGATGGGGCTGATCGTCGTCCTCGACTACCTCAGTGGCACCGGGGTGACGGTCGAACCGGCCCTCACCGCCGTGCCCGCGCTGGCCGCCGTGGTCAGCCGGCGCACCTGGTACCCGCTCGTCATCGGGCTGTGCACCGAGGCGGCGGCCTTCCTGATGGCCTTCCGCAGCGACACGCTCGGCTCGTCCGTGCACGCCGCCAGCGTGATCGCCGTCCTGCTCGTCGCGACCATCGGCTGGGTCAGCGCGACCCTGCGGCTGCGCCAGGAAAGGGCGCTGGCCGACGCCCAGCTGGTCGCCTCGATCGCCCGCCGGGTCCTGCTGCGGCCCGTCCCCGAGCGGGTCGGCACCGTCCGGGCCGCCGTCCACTACGAGGCCGCCGCCGCGCACGCCCGCATCGGGGGCGACCTCTACGAGGTGGTCAACACCCGGCACGGGGTCCGGGCCGTGGTGGGCGACGTCCGGGGCAAGGGCCTCGGCGCGGTCGAGACGGCCGCCGCCGTGCTCGGCGCCTTCCGCGAGGCCGCCCACCAGGAGCCCGCGCTGGACCGGGTGGCCGGCTGGCTGGCCGTCAGCCTCGACCGCGCCCTGCACGAGAACGACCACCCGGGCGTGGAGGAGGAGTTCGTCACCCTGGTGCTGATCGGCGTCGGCCCGGACGGCGCGGCGGAGATCGTCAACTGCGGCCACCCCGCGCCGCTGCTGCTGCGCGCGGGGGAGGTGCGCCCGCTCGAACTCGCCGAGACCGTACCGCCGCTGGGTGTCCTGGACCCGGCCGACGTGCGCCCGCCGGTCCACCGGGTGCCGTTGCTGGGCGAGGACCGGGTACTGCTGTTCACCGACGGGGTGATCGAGGCCCGCGACCGCGCGGGCGCCTTCTACCCGCTCGCCGAGCGGTTCCCGCGCTGCGCCGACGGCCGCCCCGCCGACGTCCTGCAGCGCCTGCACGAGGACGTGGTGCGGCACGTCGGACGCCAGCTCGGCGACGACGCGGCCATGCTGCTCCTGCAGTACGACCCGTCGCCGACGGCGGGCGTCCACGTGCCGCAGCAGGCCGGGGTCCTGGCGCGCCACCAGCCGGCCGTCGGAGGCCAGGCCCCGGCGTGAGGGCCGGAACCTAGAGCGACACCTCGACCAGCAGCGGCCGGTGGTCCGACACCGCGGCCCGCGGGGCCGCGGCCGGGCCCACCGCCGTGCGCGGCACGCCGATCGCCAGCACGTGGTCGAACTGCACCGCCGGCCGGTGCGAGGGGTACGTCGGCGTGCGCGCCAGGTCGTACCAGCCCTGCAGCCGGGCCCGCGGCTCGCGCACCCGCCGCCGGCGCGGCTCGGTCAGCAGCGGCCGGGTGCGCCGGGCCGCCCGCAGTTCCCGGACCCGGGCCCTCGGAGCGGTGCGGTCCAGCGCCGCCGCCCCGCCGAGCACCGTGCGCGGCACCGCGCCCACCAGGTTGAAGTCGCCCAGCACCAGGTACGGCTGCGGCAGGTCGGCGATCCACCGCCGGATGCCCGCCAGCTGCGCCATGTTCCAGCCCGGCACGAAGGACAGGTGCGCCGCCACCACGGTGAACGGCCCGCGTTCGCCCTCCAGCACCGCCGCCAGCGCGGCCCGGGGCTCGTCCGGTACGGGGGTCAGCCCGCGCCGCCCGGCCACCCGCAGCGGCAGTCCGAACGGCGCCGGGGCGAAGCGCCTGGCCCGCCAGTGCCGCACCGGCAGCCGGGTCAGCAGCGCCGTCCCGTAGGAGGGCGGGGCGGCCTCGTCCACCTCGGCCGGCCCGTACACGCGCAGGCCGTTCGGCGAGGACGGGTCGGGCACCCAGCCGGCCACCGGCGCCGGCCGGCCGTGCAGCGCGGCGGCGAAGCGCCAGTCCTTCGCGCCCATGGCCGCGGCCGCGACCGCCGCCTGGTCGGTGCCGCCGGAGCGCGCCTGGTGCCGGTCCACCTCCTGCAGCGCCAGCACGTCGGCGTCCAGCGCGGCCACCGCCTCGGCCAAGGGCTGCCCGGCGTCGGCCGGGTAGGGCTGCGGCGCGCCGTCCCGGGCGAGCGGCTGACCGTGCAACAGGTTGAAGGTGGCGATGCGCAACTGGCTCACACCGCACGACGGTACCCGCTCGCCGGGGGAGGGGGGTGCCGCTTGAGGCGGTGGGGCATACCGGGTATACATACTCGGTATGTCCATCCGTCACGGTCTGCTCGCCCTGCTCGACCAGGGCCCGCGCTACGGCTACCAGCTGCGCACCGAGTTCGAGGCGCGCACCGGCGCCACCTGGCCGCTCAACGTCGGGCAGGTCTACACCACGCTGTCCCGGCTGGAACGCGACGGCCTGGTCGAGGCCGCGGGGGAGGACGACGAGGGCCACCAGTTCTACGCCGCCACCGACGCCGGCCGCGTCGAGCTGCGGGCCTGGTTCGACACCCCGGTGCCCCGGACCAATCCGCCGCGCGACGAGCTGGCGATCAAGCTCGCCATGGCCGTCACCGTCCCGGGGGTGGACGTCTCCTCCGTCGTCCAGGGCCAGCGCCGGCACAGCATCAAGGCGCTCCAGGACTACACCCGGCTCAAGGGCCGTGCCCTGGCCGGCGAGTCGCGCCCCGGCGTGGTGCCCTCCGCGAGCAACGACCTCGCCTGGCTGCTCGTCCTCGACCAGCTGATCTTCCAGACCGAGGCCGAGATCCGCTGGCTCGACCACTGCGAGACCCGCCTCGCCCAGCAGGCCGAACTCCTGCAGACCCGCAACGCCGAGGCCGCCCGCGACGGCGGCGCCGCACCCGCCAAACGCGGCCGCCGCCTGCGCACCTGAGGCCTCCGGCACCCGAACCACCGGCCCGGGCCCCGGCCCCGGGCCCACACCCAGCACAAGGGGGGAATCGTGTCCCACACCCAAGAGTCCCGGCAGACGCCGGTGTTGCACCTGGAGAACGTCACCCGCGTCCACGGCCACGGCGCGGCCGAGGTCCAGGCCCTGCGCGGCGTCGACCTCAAGGTCCACCCCGGCGAGTTCGTCGCCGTCATGGGCCCCTCCGGCTCCGGCAAGTCGACCCTGCTCACCCTGGCCGGCGGCCTCGACACCCCGAGCACCGGCCGGGTCCTGGTCGAGGGCGTCGTCCTCGGCGACCTCAACCGCAAGAAGCTCGCCCAGGTCCGCCGCCGCTCCGTCGGCTACGTCTTCCAGGACTACAACCTGATCCCGGCGCTCACCGCCGCCGAGAACATCTCGCTGCCGCGCGAGCTCGACGGCCTGTCCGCTCGCGCCGCCCGCCGCGAGGCCCTGGTCGCCCTGGAGGAGCTGGGCATCCCCGAGCTCGCCGACCGCTTCCCCGACGACATGTCCGGCGGCCAGCAGCAGCGCGTCGCCATCGCCCGTGCCCTGATCGGCGACCGCCGCCTGGTCCTCGCCGACGAACCCACCGGCGCCCTCGACTCCACCACCGGTGAGGCCGTCCTCGCCGTGCTGCGCGCCCGCTGCGACGCCGGCGCCGCCGCCATGATGGTCACCCACGAGGCCCGGCACGCCGCCTGGGCCGACCGCGTGGTCTTCCTGCGCGACGGCCGCATGGTCGACGAGTCCGCCAGCCAGGACGCCGCCAGCCTGCTCGTCAGCGCCGCCACCAACAGCCTGAAGGTGGACGAGTGAAGCTCAGCGCCTGGCGGGTCGCCCTGCGCATCGCCCGCCGCGACGCCCTGCGCGCCAGGGGACGCAGCGCCCTCGTCATCGCGATGGTGGCGCTGCCCGTCCTCGGCGTCAGCGGCGCCGACGTGTTCTACCGCAGCGCCGAACTCACGCCCGCCGAACACGCCGTACGGGTCATGGGCCAGGCCGGCGGCGAGCTGGAGATGGTCGAGCGCGGCTCCTCCGTGAAGCAGGCGCCCGACCCGGAGCAGGGGTTCAGCGTCCAGAACCCCAAGGACACCGTGAAGAACGGTGCCGCGCTCACCTACACCCCCGCCCAGCAGCGCGCCCTGGACACCGAACCGGCCGCACTGGCAGCACAGTTGCTCCCGGCCGGCGCCACCCTCGTGCCGGAGCGCCAGGGCCCGTACACCGCGGCGAGCAGCGCCGAGGGGCTGCTCAGCACCCGCGTCAACGAGGCCGACCTGAGCGACCCGGTCTGGCAGGGCCGGATGAACCTGGTCAAGGGCCGCGCCCCCGCGGACGAGCACGAGGCCGCCGTCACCCCGGAGTTCCTCAAGCGCGCCGGCCTCAAGCTCGGCGACCGCACCGCCGTCCGCGGACTGGAGTCGAGCCCCTTCACCATCACCGGGGTCTACGAGTACCCCGGCGAACTGAGCGCCACCGAGCTCTTCGCCCGCCCCGGAGCCCTGATCGACCGGCTGGCCAAGGACGCCGGCACCGGTCGCGGCAAGACCGACGGCACCGACGAGCCGACCCGCTGGCTGGTCAAGCTCCCGGCCGGCACCGTCCTCGACTGGCCCAAGGTCACCGAACTCAACCAGTACGGCTTCAGCGTGATCTCCCGCGCCGTCCTGCTCGACCCGCCGGCCCGCGCCGACGTCCCGTACTACGTCGAGCAGGACGCGAAGGGCGGCGACGGCACCCGGTACTTCGACCGGACCTCCGTCGTCATCCTCGCCACCGTCGTCGGCATGGCCCTGCTGGAGATCGTCCTCCTCGCGGGCCCCGCCTTCGCCGTCGGGGCCCGTCGCTCCCGGCGGCAGCTCGGCCTGCTCGCCGCCGCCGGCGGTGACCGTGCCAACGTCCGCGCCGTCGTCCTCGGCGGCGGCATCGTCCTCGGCGTCACCGGCGCCGCGGTCGGCCTCGTCCTCGGCGTCGGCCTGGTCGCCCTGCTGCGCACCCAGGCCGAGGAGTACGCCGGCCAGCGCTTCGGCCACTTCGCGATCCAGCCGGTCGACCTGCTCGGCGTCCTCCTGGTCGGCCTGGTCACCGGGCTGCTCGCCGCCATCGTCCCCGCCGTCCAGGCCTCCCGCCAGGACGTCGTGTCCGCGTTGACCGGCCGCGACTCGCTCAAGCCGCCGAACCGCAAGCTCGCCGCGCTCGGCCTGCTGATGCTCGCCGGCGGCGCCGCCCTCGCCCTGCTCGGGGCCACCAGCGGCGTCGGCAGCCGGAGCCTCGCCGTCCTCGGCGGTTCGGCCGTCGCCGAACTCGGCATGGTCGCCCTCACGCCCGCCCTGGTCAGCCTGTTCGGGCGGCTCGGCCGCTGGCTCTCGCTCGGCCCCCGGCTCGCCCTGCGCGACTCGGTGCGCCACCGCGGCCGCACCGCACCCGCCGTCGCCGCCGTCATGGCCGCGGTGGCCGGCTCCGTCGCGGTCGGCGTCTACACCACGAGCTCCGACGAGCAGTACCGGCGCGAGTACGTCGCCCACGGCCCCGCCGGGTCCGTCCTGCTCGGCAACGGCTGGCTGGCCGGTGCGGACGGCAAGCTGCTGCCGCAGATGCGCGAGGCCGTCGAGCGCAGCATCCCCGGCCTCGGCCAGCGCGCCGACGTCCAGCGCGTCAGCTACAAGACCGCCTGCACCGACAGCGGCCCGTGCGGCTACATCAGCGTGGAGATGCCCAAGGAGGACCGCTGCCCCGCCTTCGCGCCGGAAACGGAGCTGAGCGCCGGCGAGCTCGACCGGATCCTGGCGGGCGACAAGCGCTGCCAGGTCAACACCCGCCGCGGCAACCCGTTCGGCGCGTTGAACGCGGGTGACGCGACCCTGCTGCGCAACCTCTACGGCGTCACCGACGAGGCCGCCGGCCAGGCCCTCGCCGCGGGCAAGGCCGTGGTCTTCGACCCCCGCTACATCAAGGACGGCAAGGTCGCCGTGCAGTACAGCGAGCCGGTCGACTACACGGCGAGCGGCAATGCCGACCACAAGCCCGCGTACACCGAGATCGCCGTCGACGCCGTCCTCGCGAACTCCGCGGTGTCCGCCCCCGGGCAGGCGGTGGTCAGCCCGGCCACCGCCGCCAGGCTCGGCTTCGTCACCTCGCCGGCCGGCTCGGTCTGGCTGCCCGACGCGATGCCCTCCGACGGCTCCCAGCAGCGGGCCGACGGCGCGCTCGCCAAGATCAGCGACCACGACGTCCTGAGCATCGAGCGCGGCTACCAGTCCGAGGCCGGCCTGGTCAGCCTCGGTCTGACCGCCTTCGCCGCGCTGGTCGCCCTCGGTGCGGCCGGGATCGCCACCGGGCTGGCCGCCGCCGACTCCCAGCGCGACCTGACCACCCTCGCGGCGGTCGGCGCCGAGCCCCGGATCCGGCGCTCGCTGTCCGGCTTCCAGTGCGGCGTGATCGCGGCGATGGGCGCCCTGCTCGGCGTGGTCTGCGGCATCGTGCCCGGCGTGGCACTGCGCAAGGTCGAGGGCGCGGCGAGCACCTACCCCGGCATGAGCCCCGAGGAGATCGCCAACAAGGCGATCGTGGTCTTCCCGTGGCCCACCATCGCCGCCACCGTCGTGGTCCTGCCGCTGCTCGCGGCCGCCCTCGCGGCGGTGCTCACCCGCTCGCGGATCACGATGCTGCGCCGCTCGGGCTGAGACCCCGCGGCCCCGCCACCGCCACCTCCGTCGCGCGCCCGTGCCGCGGCGGGGGTGACGGACGTTCGGGGGTGACGGAGGTTACAGCCCCGGGAGCGGCCGGCACCCGGACGGCCGGGGCGGACACCCGCACGGGCGAACTACAGTCGTCGGTATGACGAGAACCCCGGACAGCGCCGTCCGCTCCTACATCGACCGGCACCAGGCCTCCTTCCTCGCCGACCTCTCCGAGTGGCTGGCCATCCCGTCGGTCTCCGCCGAGCCGGACCGCGCCGAGGACGTGCGGCGCTCGGCCGAGTGGCTGGCCGCCAAGCTGCGTGACACCGGCTTCCCGGTCGCCGAGGTGTGGGAGACCGACGGCCTGCCGGCGGTGTTCGCCGAGTGGCCCTCCGGGGACCCGTCCGCGCCGACCGTCCTGGTCTACGGGCACCACGACGTGCAGCCCGCGGCCAAGGAGGACGGCTGGGACACCGAGCCGTTCACCCCGACCGTGGTCGGCGGCCGGCTGTACGCGCGCGGCGCCGCCGACGACAAGGGCCAGGTGTTCTTCCACACCCTGGGCGTGCGCGCCCACCTGGACGCGACCGGCCGCTCGGCGCCGGCCGTCAACCTCAAGCTGCTGATCGAGGGCGAGGAGGAGTCCGGCTCGCCGAACTTCGCCGACCTGGTCCGCCGCGAGGCCGACCGGCTGGCCGCCGACGTGGTCGTCATCTCCGACACCGGCATGTGGTCCGCGTCCACGCCGACCGTCTGCACCGGCATGCGCGGCCTCGCCGACGCCCAGATCGACCTGTACGGGCCGGACACCGACATCCACTCCGGTTCCTTCGGCGGCGCCGTCCCCAACCCGGCCCAGGTCGCGGCCGAGCTGGCCGCCGCCCTGCACGACGCCGACCGCCGGGTGGCGGTCCCGGGCTTCTACGACGGCGTGATCGAGCTGACGGAGCGCGAGCGCGAGCTGTTCGCCGAGCTGCCCTTCGACGAGGAGGGGTGGCTGGAGGTCGCCAAGTCGCACGGCACCCGCGGCGAGGCCGGCTACTCCACCCTGGAGCGGATCTGGGCCCGCCCGACCGCCGAGGTCAACGGCATCTGGGGCGGCTACACCGGCCCCGGCGGCAAGACCATCGTCCCGGCGTCGGCGCACCTCAAGCTGTCCTTCCGGCTGGTCGCCGGGCAGGAGGTGGAGAAGGTCCGCGAGGCGGTGCGGGCGTGGGTGGCCGAGCAGGTGCCCGCGGGCGTGCGGTACGAGCTGGTCTTCCCGGGCGCGACGCGGCCCTGCCTGACCCCGCTGGACCACCCGGCGCTGCAGTCCACCGTCCGGGCGATGGGGCGGGCGTTCGGGCAGAAGATCCTCTTCACCCGCGAGGGCGGCTCCGGCCCGGCCGCGGACCTGCAGGACGTGCTCGGCGCCCCGGTGCTGTTCCTCGGCATCTCGGTGCCCTCGGACGGCTGGCACTCCGTCAACGAGAAGGTCGAGCTCGACCTGCTGGCCAAGGGCGTGGAGACCGCCGCGTACCTGTGGGGCGACCTGGCCGAGAACTTCCGGCCCGGCTCGTGACCGGGCGGCCGCACACCGAGGCAGTCAGATCACTCATCCGGATGATTCACCACGTGGGGATGGAACGACGTGAGCACCGTGCCTGAGACCGAGCGCCCGATGCACCTGGCACTGGCCCGGGCCGGGGTGGACCGGGCGGCCGAGCACCGGTTCGACGAGCCCTGGCTGGCCGCGGCCTGGAGCCACCCGAACACCCGGGTGCTGCCGATCGCCGGCGGCGAGGCGTTCGTGGTCGACACCGCGAAGGGGACCGAACTGGTCCTGCTGCCCTCCTTCGAGGCGCCGCAGACCGGTGACCGGTACTTCCTCGGGACCGACCAGGACGGCGTGTCGTACTTCGCGCTGGCCGGTGAGAGCCTGCCCGGGCGCCTGGACGGCGACGCCCGCCCGGCCGGGCTGCGCGAGGTCGGCGCGATGTTGTCCGACCGCGACGCCGGGCTGCTGGTGCACGCCGTCGCGCTGGAGCACTGGCACCGGCTGCACAGCTTCTGCTCGCGCTGCGGCCACCCGACCGAGAAGGCCGGCGCCGGGCACGTGCGGCGCTGCACCTCCTGCGCGGCCGAGCACTACCCGCGCACCGACCCGGCGGTGATCATGGTGATCACCGACGAGCAGGACCGCTGCCTGCTCGGCCGGCAGGCGCTGTGGCCGGAGGGCCGGTGGTCGACGCTGGCCGGTTTCGTCGAGCCGGGCGAGTCCATCGAGCAGGCGGTGGCCCGCGAGGTGCACGAGGAGGCGGGCGTACGGGTCGGCGAGGTGCGCTACGTCGCCAGCCAGCCCTGGCCGTTCCCGTCCAGCCTGATGCTCGGCTTCGCGGGCAAGGCGCTGCCGGGCGGCACCGAGATCACCGTGGACGGCGAGGAGCTGGCCGAGGCGCGCTGGTTCTCCCGCGAGGAGCTGCGGGCCGGGATGGAGGCGGGCGAGATCCTGCCGCCGTCCGGCATCTCGATCGCGCGGCACCTGGTGGAGCTCTGGTACGGCGAGCCGCTGCCCTCGGCGGCGCGCTGGTAATTCCGCAACGGGGGCTTCCGCCGGGCGGAGGCCCCCGCAGAAAGGGGGCGTGCGGCCATTGCCATGCGCCCCCTTTTTCCTTTCCAATCCCTTCTCGAATTCCTCACCACCTGCTGTTCGTATCCGGACGGGCCAGTTCTGCTACCGGAACGCGGCTCGACGGCCCCGACGCCGACCCGCACGGACGACATTGCCGGAAACGGCTGAAACCGTGTCACCGCGCTCGCTACATTCACTCGGGTGACAATCCCCCGGGGCACCGCCCAATCGCCCAAATACCAGCGCCTCGCCGCCGACCTCCGCCGTCGGATCGCCGAGGGCGAGTTCACCGCCGACGCCGCCCTGCCGGTCGAGAGCGAACTGGAGCGCCAGTACGGCGTCGCCCGCAACACCGTCCGCCTCGCCGTCGACGTCCTGGTCAACGAGGGCCGTCTGGTCCGGCTCCAGGGCAAGGGCACCTACCTGCGCGAACACCCGGTCCTGGACCACCGCGCCTACGGACCGACGCTGGCCCCCGCGCCGCGCGACTGCCTGGCCGCGCCCTCCGCCGTCTACCTCGGCGAGGCCGCCGAGGCCGGACGCGAACTCGGCACCGACTTCGAGATGATGATCGTCCGGGCCCGGGTCGACATCGCCGAACGGCTGGGGCTGCGCCCCGGCGAGGCCATCGTGGTCCGCCGCCAGCTGCGGCTGCTCGACCGCGAGCCGTACTCCATCGAGGAGAGCCACTACCGGGCCGGCCTCGCCGCCGGTACCCCGCTGATGGAACCCGACCCGGTCGAGGGCGGGGACGAGGCCGTGCTCGCCGCCCTCGGGCGCACCGAGATCGGCGCCGTCGACCACCTCGTCGCCCGGATGCCCGGCCCCGAGGAGGCCCAGTGGTTCCAGGGCGGCCCGGGCGTGCCGCTCATGGTGCAGACCCGCGTCACCTACGACCGGCGCGGGCCGGTGCGGGTCATCGAGACCCGCTACTCCGCCGACCGCAGCCGGCTCGTCTACGGCATCGGCGACCTCGGCGCGCGCACCACCCTGCCCGCGCCCGCCGCGCCCGTCGACCCCGCCCGGGCCGACGCGACGTGACGCGCGCCGACCGGGCGACCGGGCCGGATCAGGCCGCCAGGGCCTTCTTGACCTGCAGCAGGCTCGGGTTGGTCATGACGACCTGCTCGCCGCCGCCCACCGGCTTCACCAGCACCGTCGGCACCGTCTGGTTGCCGTTGTTCACGGACTCGACGAAGGACGCCGACGCCGGGTCCTCCTCGATGTTGATCTCGGTGTAGCCGATGCCTTCACGGTCCAGCTGGCTCTTGAGTCGGTTGCAGTAACCACACCAGGTCGTGCTGTACATCGTCACGGTGCCGGACATCGAGGGGGCTCCTTCGAAAGAGAGGTGCGTACGGTCTCCGGAGGGAACGTCCGCCGGGCGGCGGGCATTCCGGCCCGCCATCGACCGCACTGCGGAGCGATCATCCTGCGATCACACCCGGCCTGTGGACAACCCCGCCCCCGTTGTCCCACCGGGCTGAGAAGATGGAACGCATGCAGGAAGACCTCTTGAGCGGCAGCCCGTACGACGCCTCCCACGGCTCCCCCTGGGCCGACCCCGGCGCCGCCACGGGCCCCGACGCGGTGCTCGCCGGGCTCGACCCGGAGCAGCGCGCCGTCGCCACCGCCCTGCACGGTCCCGTCTGCGTCCTCGCCGGCGCCGGCACGGGCAAGACCCGCGCCATCACCCACCGCATCGCCTACGGCGTGCGCAGCGGCGTCTACCACCCGCAGCAGGTCCTCGCCGTCACCTTCACCGCCCGCGCGGCCGGGGAGATGCGCGGGCGGCTGCGCCAGCTCGGGGCCGACGGCGTCCAGGCCCGCACCTTCCACGCCGCCGCCCTGCGCCAGCTCCAGTACTTCTGGCCGCGCGCCGTCGGCGGCCCCGTGCCCCAGCTGCTGGAGCGCAAGGTGCAGCTCGTCGCCGAGGCCGCCGGCCGCTGCGGCCTGCGCGTCCAGCGCACCGAACTGCGCGACCTCACCGCCGAGATCGAGTGGGCCAAGGTCACCCAGACCGGCCCCGACGACTACCCCGCCGCCGTCGCCAAGTCCGGCCGCGAGGCCCCCCGCGACCCGGCCGAGACCGCCCAGGTCTACCGCGTCTACGAGGAGACCAAGAGCCGCCGCGGCAACATCGACTTCGAGGACGTCCTGCTGCTCACCGCCGCCATCCTGGAGGACCGCCCGGACATCGCCGACCAGGTCCGCTCCCAGTACCGGCACTTCACCGTCGACGAGTACCAGGACGTCTCCCCGCTCCAGCAGCGCCTGCTCGACCAGTGGACCGGCCCCGGCGGCGGCGCCAGCCTCTGCGTCGTCGGCGACGCCAGCCAGACCATCTACTCCTTCACCGGCGCCACCCCCGACTACCTGCTGAACTTCCGCGGCCGCCACCCCGAGGCCACCGTCGTCAAGCTCGTCCGGGACTACCGCTCCACCCCCCAGGTGGTCCACCTCGCCAACGGACTGCTCGCCCAGGCCCGCGGCGAGGCCGCCCGGCACCGCCTCGAACTCGTCTCCCAGCGCGAGGCCGGCCCCGAACCCGTCTACACCGAGTACGAGGACGAACCCACCGAGGCCGAGACCACCGCGCGCCGGATCAAGGACCTCCTCGCGGCCGGCGTGCGCGCCAGCGAGATCGCCGTCCTCTTCCGCACCAACGGCCAGTCCGAGGTCTACGAGCAGGCCCTCGCCGACCTCGGCGTCCCCTACCAGCTCAAGGGCGCCGAACGGTTCTTCGAGCGCCCCGAGGTCCGCGACGCCGGCGTCCTGCTGCGCGGCGCCGCCCGGGCCGCCTCCGACCCGCTCACCGACGGCGCCCCCGACCTCGCCGGCCAGGTCCGCGCCGTCCTCGCCACCCGCGGCTTCACCCCCGAGCCTCCGGCCGGCTCCGGGGCCGTCCGCGACCGCTGGGAGTCGCTCGCCGCCCTCGTCCGGCTCGCCGAGGAGTTCGAGCGCACCCGTACCGCCGCGGGCCAGGGCACCGACCTCGCCGCCTACGTCGCCGAGCTCGACGCCCGCGCCGCCGCCCAGCACGCGCCCGCCGTCGAGGGCGTCACCCTCGCCTCCCTGCACGCCGCCAAGGGCCTGGAGTGGGACGCCGTCTTCCTCGTCGGCCTCACCGAGGGCACGCTGCCGATCATCTACGCCAAGACCGACGAGCAGGTCGAGGAGGAGCGCCGCCTGCTCTACGTCGGCGTCACCCGCGCCCGCAAGCACCTCACCCTCTCCTGGGCCCTCTCCCGCTCCCCGGGCGGGCGCGCGAGCCGCAAGCCGAGCCGCTTCCTCGACGGGCTGCGCCCCGGCTCCTCCGCACCCGGCGCGCGGACCGGCGCGCGCGGCGGTCGCGGGGGCGTCGAGCCCGGCGAGCGCTCCGCCGCCCGGCGGGTCCGCGGCCCGGTCAAGTGCCGGGTCTGCGACAAGGTGCTCACCGAGGCCGTCGAGCGCAAGCTGCGCCGCTGCGAGAGCTGCCCGTCCACGATGGACGAGGGGCTCTACGAGCGGCTGCGCGAGTGGCGTGCGGGGCAGGCCAGGAAGCAGGGCGCCCCGGCGTACGTCGTGTTCACCGACGCGACGCTGATGGCGATCGCCGAGGACGTGCCCGCCGGCCGCGGCGAACTGGCCTCGATCTCCGGGGTCGGTGCCATGAAGCTGGACAAGTACGGGGCTGCCGTGCTCTCGTTGTGTGCGGGGGAGGAGCCCGAGGAGGATCCGGACGGCGTCGAGGACGACGGTTCGGTCGATCCGGCGTGAGCCGGCACGGGCGCGGTCCAGGGGACTGCTCGGGGACTTCGAATCCGGCTGCGGAGCGCGCCGTGGAACTCGCCGCGAAAAATAGTTTGCGCGGTGTACCGGGAGCGCAATAGCCTGCCGGGGCGGTCAAGGGGACGCGATCGCACGGGGTCACACCTGTGCCGATTCCCTTGCACCCAGAGCTGTACCGAGACAGACATCCGAACATTCGGAGCCGGGGGAACCTGGCTCCGCGAGACGCCGAGAGGAGGCGAAGACAGTGGGAAACATCATGATCACCAAAATGACTGGCCAGACCGTTGTCGCTGCCTCCCTGCGTGCCGCCCGTCTGCGGGCGCTCGCCGAGCTCGGTGGAACCGGTCTGGGTCTCGACACCACCGGTGTCTCCGTCGCCCCCGTTGTCAGTGGTCTCGGACACACTGATCTGTGCTTCACGGGCAGCAGGAGCATCGAAGGCACCGTTGTCGAGACCGGTCTGTCCCGTGGCTGGGCGTCGTTCGGCACGTCGCGCTCCCTGCGCGATGAGCGACCGACCCAGGCACCGAAGGCAGCTGTAGCCGCCGCCACGCATGGCGGCTATGCGCAGGTCATCGGTGCCGGAAACCCCCAGAAGCAGAACGAGCAGCTGATTAACCAGGCCATGGCCGCCTTCAACGGCGCCAAGGCCGCCCGGATGCGGGCCTTCCGCGGCCCTGAACCCTGGAGAGAACGAACCTGAGTCAGCCTCAGGTCGGCACCTCCAGGGCCGCGGAACCCGTCACACCGGGATCCGCGGCCCTTCTGTTTTGTCCGGTACGCAAGACCAACCCAGGCCCTCCGGGGCCTCCGGCCCAGCACCACCAGTCCACTGGGCCGGAACCACTGAGAAGACGAGGAAGACGCCCACAGTGTCCACGGTCATCACGCCGCCCACCCCGTCCGTACCGCCGACAAGCCAGATCACCAAGGCCGACCAGGCCGACCCCCCGGAGGTTCCTTCCATGCAGATCAGCTCCATCGAGCAGGCCGAGGCGCTCGGTCTCCCCATCCCGTGCCGCGCCTTCGACCCCGAGGTCTTCTTCGCCGAGACGCCCGCCGACGTCGAGTACGCGAAGTCCCTCTGCGGCACCTGCCCGGTGAAGGACGCCTGCCTGGCCGGCGCCATGGAGCGGCGCGAGCCGTGGGGCGTCTGGGGCGGCGAGCTGTTCGTCCAGGGTGTCGTCGTGGCCCGCAAGCGGCCGCGTGGCCGCCCGCGCAAGACCGAGGTCATGGCGTGAACCCCGCCGACCAGGCCAGGGTCGTCCGCCGGGGAGAGCAGCCCCCGCTGGACAGCGCCCTCCGCCGTTCCGTGCGGATCGCCGCCGCCAAGGCCGACGCCGCAGCCCGTAGCCCGTTCCCGAGCACGCACCACGAGCAGGACCACGACATGACCCCCGCCGCCGTCGATCCGACCGCCCGCGCCGAGCAGGCCACCGAACGTCAGACCCAGAACAGGATCCTCGAAATGCAACTCCTCCACGAATCCCTGGCCCGGGCCCATATGCAAGACAGGCTCCACGAGGCCGAGAACCAACGGCTCGTCAGCCGGGTCATCCGGGCCCGCAAGCTCAGGCAGCGGGCCGAGCGGGCCTCGCTGCGGGCCCGCAAGGCGCTCGCCGTGGCGCTGATGTAGGACCCGTGGGCCGCTCCGGCCCTCCGCTTGACCCCCGTCGTGCCGCAGGCCGCTCCCCAGGTGGGGAGCGGCCTGCGGCCGTGGGGGCGGCGGTCGGGGCGGACGCCCTCCGCCGGCCCCGGCGGTGTCAGTCCTTCGTGACGTGGACCGGCGCGGTGCCCTTGCGGGCCTTCGACTGCTGCGGCGGCCGCGGCCGGTCACCGAACTCGGGGAGCCACTCCAGCATCTCCGCGCGGAACGGCGCCTTGGCGCCCAGCTGGCAGAGCACGCCGATGGTGCTCAGCGTCACCCGGTGGATCAGCAGGTAGGCGGGCGGCAGGTTGAGCTGCTTGCCCAGGTTGTAGGCGGGCGAGCGCGGATCGGCGATCCGGGCCGCCTGCGCACGCATCCAGGCGCGGGTGAAGTGGAAGTTCTCCACCGCGGCCGGCTCGATGATCGGGAGCAGGTAGTCCAGCACCGCGTCCGGGTCGAGCCGGATCGAGGGCTTCACGAAGCCCTCCTCGCGCAGCATCTTCAGCACGCCCGCCGCGTTCCCGTCCAGCGCCATCCGCAGCGAGGCCCCGATCGGCGCGGGGAGCCCGCCGGGCAGCCGGTCCACCGTGCCGAAGTCCAGCACGCCCAGCCGCCAGCCGGACACCGGGCCGTCGTCCTTCAGCAGCCGGAAGTTGCCCGGGTGCGGGTCCGCGTGCAGCAGGCCGGTCCTGAACGGCCCGGCGAACAGGAACCGGGCCAGCAGCTGCCCGGCGCGGTCGCGCTCCCCCTGGGTGCCGCGCGCGATCACCTCGGCCAGCGGCGTGCCGTCCATCCACTCGGTGACCAGCACCTGGTCGGCCTGCGCCACCACGCCGGGCACCACGATGTCCGGGTCGCCCGCGAACTCCTCGGCGTGCAGGCGCTGGGCCTGCGACTCCAGCTCGTAGTCCAGCTCCTCCGAGACGCGCTCGCGCAGCTCGGCGATCAGCGGCTTGATGTCCAGCCCGGGGATCAGCGGGCCCAGCAGCCAGGCCACCCGGCTCAGCTGCGACAGGTCCGCGAGCAGCGCGTCGCCCGCGCCGGGGTACTGCACCTTGACCGCGACCCGGCGTCCGTCGTGCCAGACCGCCCGGTGCACCTGGCCGATCGAGGCCGCGGCCGCGGGCCGGTCGTCGAACTCCCGGAAGAGCTCGCGCCAGTCGTCCCCGAGCCGCTGGGCGAGCGCGGTGTGCACCTTGGCGGCGGGCATCGGGGGAGCGGCGTCCTGCAGCTTGGTGAGCGCGGCCCGGTACGGACCGGCGACCTCCTCGGGCAGCGCGGCCTCGAAGACGGACAGCACCTGCCCGAACTTCATCGCCCCGCCCTTGAGCTCGCCGAGGACCTTGAACAGCTGGTCGGCCGTGGCCTGTTGGAGCTCGGCGGTGACCACCTCGGCGGAGCGGCCGCCGATGCGCCTGCCCAGGCCGAGCGTGGCGCGTCCGGCTATCCCCAGCGGCAGGGCGGCGAGCCGTGCCGTGCGGGTCACTGCCTTGCGCGGAAGATCGCTCACCCGGGCCTCCAATCCCCTGGCCCCCCGACACCGGACGGCCGACCATCACTACGCCATTGTGCCCGTTCCCCGCGCCGGGCCCGTCGGAATTCCGCGGGGCGGGGCGGGGAGTTCCGACCCTTTGCGGGGAAGTTGGGCGGCTTGGTCCCGGTCGGCCGGGTCAGCGGGGCAGACGCAGGGCGAGACCGTCCAGGACGACCTCCAGGCCGTAGCAGAACTTGCTGTTGCGGATCTCGACCGGGTCGGGGATCGCGGCGGCGGCCGTGTAGGCGCCGGAGAGGTGGGCGTAGTCGGCGGTGGCCTCCAGGGCGGCGGGCATCAGCCGGGCGATGAACTCGGCCTCGGTCTCGCCGGAGCGCGCCACGGTGGTGAGCCAGGCGGCCTCGGTGGTGCTCATGCCGATCACGAAGGCGAGGAGCGTCTCGATCGCCCGGGCCGGCTCGGGGAAGCCGGCGGCGGTGAAGAGGGCGCCCAGCCGCTCGGAGAAGGCGAGCAGGTTGGGCCCGAGGTAGGCGAGGCCCGCCTGGCCCAGGACGGAGGAGAGCCAGGGGTGGCGCAGGGCCGTCGCCCGGAAGCCCTCGGCGGCCTCGGCGGCGGCGGCCCGCCAGTCGGGGCTCCCGGCGGCCGGCAGGGCCATCTCGCCGAAGACCTCGTCCACGGCGAGCTCCATCAGCTCGTCCTTGGTGGCCACGTGCCGGTAGAGGGAGGTGGCGCCCGCGTTCAGGCGGGCGGCGAGCTTGCGCATGCTCAGGGCGTCGATGCCGTCGGCGTCCAGCATCGCGATCGCCTCGCGGACGATCGCGGCCCGGCTGAGGGCGGGCTGGTCGGGCTCGGGCTGCCGACGGGCCCAGACGGACGGGATCGGGTTCGTTCGGGCGGCCATACGGCTCCTCCTCCTACGCGCTGCGTACACCGTTCGCATTGAGCGTACAGGAGTCAAGGGTTGCGCACACTGTTCCGCTGTGCGTACAGTGTTCGCATCGATGGAACGCAGTGCGCGCCGGGGGAACGGTGTGCGCAGATGGGGAGGGATGACCGATGTCAGCCGACGACGTGACCGGGGCGGTCGACACCGCGGGGCGCTCCACCGGGGGCCGCAATCCGCACCGCTGGTGGATCCTGATCGTGCTCTGCCTGAGCTCGCTGGTGCTGGTGGTCGACAGCATGGCGCTGACCGTCGCGGTGCCCTCGATGACCGCGGACCTGGGTGCGAGCGCCCAGGACACCCAGTGGATCCTCGACTCCTACGTCCTGGTCTTCGCCGGCCTGCTGCTGACCGCCGGCAGCCTCGGGGACCGCTTCGGGCGCCGGAAGGTCATGATCATCGGATTGCTGCTCTTCGGGGCCGCATCGCTCGCGGCGACCGTCTGCACCAACCCCGGCGAGGTCATCGCGGCCCGGGTCGCGATGGGCGTCGGCGGAGCACTGATCATGCCCTCGACGCTGTCGATCCTCATCACCGTCTTCGACGCGGAGGAGCGCAACAAGGCGATGGCCGCCTGGAGCTCGGTGGCCATGCTGGGGCTGGTCGGCAGCCCGGTGCTCGGCGGCGTGCTGATCGACCACTTCTCGTGGCACTCGATCTTCTTCATCAACGTCCCGGTGGTGGCGCTCGCGGTCCTGGCCGGCCTGCTGCTGATGCCGGAGTCCAAGGGGCCGTGGCAGAAGCCCGACCCGCTCGGCGCGGTGCTGTCGGCCGTCGGCATGACCGCCCTGGTCTGGTGGATCATCGAGATCCCGCAGCACGGCGCGTTCGCCGGCCGTGAGCTGGTCACCCTGGCCGTCGCGGTGGTCTCGCTCGTCGGGTTCGTGGTGTGGGAGAACGTCACCGCCGCGCCGATGGTGCCGCTGGTGCTCTTCAGGGCCCGCGACTTCAGCGGCGGTTCGCTCTCGCTGACCCTGGTCCAGATCGGCAACGGCGGGCTGCTGCTGGTGCTCACCCAGTACCTGCAGTTCGTGCTCGGGTACTCGCCGGTCAAGGCGGGCCTGGCGTTCCTGCCGCTGGCCGTCGCGGCGCTGCTCGGCAACGGGGTCGGCGCCAAGGCTGCGGCGAAGATCGGCAACCGGCTGCTGATCCTCGGCGGGATGCTCGTGATGGCCTCCTCGTTCGCGCTGCTGACCACCGTCTCGGCCGACACCGGCTTCGCCGTCCCGGCCGTCGCGCTCGGTCTGCTCGGCCTCGGTGCGGGCCTGGCGATGCCGGCCGCGGTGGGCGCGCTGATGGGGACGATCCCGCCGGAGCAGGCTGGCGTCGGCTCGGCGCTGAACGACACCATCCAGCAGGCGGGCACCGCGCTCGGCATCGCGATCCTGGGCTCGCTGCTGTCGAGCGGCTTCGCGGACCGGATGCCGGCCGGGACGCCGGAGCAGGCGAAGCACTCCATCGCCGGGGCGCTGGCGATCGCCGGCGGGGACTCCGGGCTCGTCCGGACCGCCCGGGAGGCGTTCACCGGGGCGATGACGACCACCTTCACCGTGAGCGCGATCGGTGTGCTGGCGGCGGCGCTGGTGGCCACGCTGGTGATGCGGGACCGGAAGGCGGCGGGGGCCGCGGAGAGCGCGGAGGAGGTCGTGAGCGCCGCCTGACGCCGGGCGGCGAGCGGACCGGGAAGGCCGGCACCCTGCGGGGTGCCGGCCTCCGGCGTTCCCCGGCGTTCCGTGATGCTCCCCGGCGTTCCCCGGTGTCGGCGGGGTCGGCGTTCACCCCGGCGGCAGCGGCTGCCACAGGCACCCGCAGTCCGGATGCCCCCGCAGCCGCAGTCGCCGGGCCATCCCGTCGCCCGCCGACACCTCGCACCACCCGTCCACGCTCGGTGGCCGACCGCCGTCCAGGTACACCTGCGCGTGCAGCGCCGCCAGTCCGGCGACCGCCGTCGCCAGGGCCGTGTCGCAGGCCGGGGTGCGGGCCCGCCCCGGGCCCTCGTGGGCCAGCTGGGCCAGGACCCGCGGCCAGGCCGCGTCCTCGTCCTCCCTCCGCAGCACCAGGCAGTGCCCGCAGGCCGACCTCCCGGGGACCACCAGCGGTCCGACGACGCCGAACTCCTCGACCACCCCCACGTACAGGTGCGGCACCCCGGCCCGGAGCAGCAGCCGGGCCTCGTACGTCCCGCCCGCGAAGGCGGCGCTGCCGTCCCGGGGCGCGAGGACCACGAAGTCCGGCGGCCCGTCCCCCGGCCTGCGGCGCGGCGCCGGAGCGGCCGGACGGCCCGCGGCGCGCAGCACCGCCTCCCGGGCCGCCGTCGCGCGCAGCCGCCCGACGTCCGCGGGCGGCAGCCCGGCCGGGGAGCAGTCGCCCGGCTCGACCCGGCCGCCGTCCGTGACGGTGACCGTGCCCGTTCCGCCGGCGGCGAGCACCGCCGCCACGGCGGCGCCGACCCGGCCCGCGCCGCGCACCTCGATCCGGGCGTCGGCCCGTCGGGTCAGGACCGCCGGAGCGGCGCCCGGGCCGGAGTGGACCAGGGAGAGCGAGGCGAGGTCGGGCCCGAGCAGCTCGCGGTGCGGCTGGGGGAAACGGGTCAGGGCCCGGTCGGCGGCCTCGGAGTCGTCCAGCAGCCCGGTCTCCTCCAGCTCGGTCAGCAGGGTGTCGGCCGGCTCGCGGCCGAGGCCGATCCGCTCGCCGGCCGCCAGGAGCTCGGGCCGGTCGCGGGTGCCGTCGAGCAGCCCGAGGAAGGCGCACAGGGTCGGGTCGGCGTTGCCGAGCACCCCCGCGTGGCGGGTGACGGTGCCGAACTGCAGGGTCTCGGAGTCCCGCCAGCTGCGGGACAGGGCGGGCTTAAGCGCGAGGCGCACGGCGATCTCCCTTCCGATCGTTTCCGGACTGGCGACCGCAGCATGCCCCATCGCGCCGACGGCGTGCCGAGGGTTGTCCACAGGTCCGTACCCATGATCGGAACATCGGTTCGCACGCCCTGTGGATAACTGCGCATCCTCCCCGGCGTCGGTTTCCGGACACCCGCCGTCGACTTTTCGTTCCCGATCACTCCATGAAAGATTCCGGCCATGGCAGCGGACTTCTGTCCGTGGTACCGGGTAACGTCGTGTGCCATGGCAGCCGAGCGGGACTCCCATCCACCGGCGTCGCGTCGGCGTGCCCGTGCAGCGTCCGGGTCACAGGTCGCGGCGCCGAACACGCGCGGGCGCCCGGACCAGATGCACCCGGAGCAGCAGTCGAGGCCGTCGTCGCAGCACCCGCCCGTCGGGGCGCTCTCCCCGGAGGCGCACGACCGCAGCCGGGTCGAGGTGCGGCGCAGCGCCCGCCGCAGCCGTACGGTCTCCGCCTACCGCGAGGGTGACCGCACCGTCGTGCTGATCCCGGCCCGGATGTCGCACGCCGAGGAGCAGCGCTGGGTCGCGCAGATGCTGGAGAAGCTCGCCGCCCAGGAGTCCCGGCGGATCCCCGGGGACGAGGCCCTGATGACCCGGGCCCGCGACCTGTCGGCCGCCTACCTGGGCGACCGCGCCCATCCCACCCAGGTCCGCTGGGTCACCAATCAGAACTCGCGCTGGGGCTCCTGCACCCCGAGCGAGGGCACCATCCGCCTCTCCCACCGCCTCCAGGGCATGCCGGAGTACGTCCTGGACTACGTGCTGCTGCACGAGCTGGCGCACCTGCTGGTGCCGGACCACGGTCCGGCGTTCTGGGCCCTGCTGGAGGCCTACCCCCGCACCGAGCGGGCCCGCGGCTACCTGGAGGGCGTGGTCTCGGCGGCCCGTCTGCCGCACATCCCCGGTGCCCGGCACGCCGGTCCGGGGCCGGACCCGACCGCCTCCTGCGGCTGAGGCACTGCCGGGAGCGCGGTCGAGGCCGCGGCCGGGGGCGTGATCGAGGAGGGCCCGGGACGCCGGACGGCCGGAGTGCGGCGGGCCCGACTGGAGGACGACGCGAAGGGGGCGCGGGCCGTTGCGGCCCGCGCCCCCTTCGTCTGTCTCACCTCAGCCGGTCAGCCGCCGCGCCCGGGCCACCAGGTCGCGCACCGAGTGGTCGGTGAGCTCCGGCAGCCGGTCGTAGTCGAACCAGCGCAGGTCCAGCGACTCCTCGCTGATCAGCGCCTGCGCGCCGGCCGGGGCCACCGCGATGTACTGGACGTCGAGGTGGGTGTTCTCCGGCCGGTCCTTGCCGGCGCAGCGCACCAGGTGCCGGTCCAGCTTGGCCGGGACGGGGGCGCCGTCCACCTCCAGCAGGACCAGGTCGGGGATGCCGGACTCCTCGACGGCCTCGCGCAGCGCGGCCGAGGCGAGGTCGCCGTCCCCGGGCTCGCAGTGCCCGCCCATCTGCAGCCACATGCCGACCTTGGGGTGCAGGGTGAGCAGCACCCGGCCGGCCGCCGGGTCGACGACCGCCGCGCTGGCGGTGATGTGCGCCGGCAGGCAGGAGCGGTACAGGCCCTCGGGCTGCTCCGCCAGGTGCTCCAGGTAGTCGAGCCGCAGCCGTTCCTGGTCCTCCTCGGCGGGGCGCCAGGCGGACAGCGTGCGGACGGCGTCCGCGTGCAGGGTGGACGCGGACGTCCCGGTGTCCGTGGTCATGCGGTGGGCTCGCCCTTCCCGTCGGTGTCGGTGCCGTCGGCCTTCGGCTCGTCGTCGCGCTTGGTGAGGTCGGGCTTGCCGGCCGCGGCCTCGCCGAGCAGCTTGTCGAGCGCGTCGAAGTCGATGCCGCCCTCCAGGCCGTCCGCGGTGCCCCGGTGCACGAAGGCGTCCGGGTCGTCGAGGTCGGCGGCGGTGGGCAGCATGTCCGGGTGCTCCCAGAGCGCGTCGCGGCCCTCGATGCCCCGGGCGTCGGCGAGCAGCGCCCACAGCCGGGAGGCGTCGCGCAGGCGGCGCGGGCGCAGTTCCAGGCCGACCAGGGTGGCGAAGGTCTGCTCGGCGGGTCCGCCGGCCGCGCGGCGGCGGCGGACGGTCTCGCGCAGCGCGCCGGCCTGCGGCAGGTGCGGTTCGGCGGCGGCGTGCACGACGGCGTCGACCCAGCCCTCGACCAGCGCGAGCGCGGTCTCCAGGCGGGCGAGGGCGGCCTTCTGCTCGGGGGTGTCCTCGGGCTGGAGCAGGCCGCCGGCCAGGGCGTCCTGGAGCGCCTCGGGGTTGCTCGGGTCGAGCTGGCCGACGAGCTCCTCCATGCGGGAGGTGTCGACCTTGATGCCGCGCGCGTAGGCCTCGACGGCGCCCAGCAGGTGGGCGCGCAGCCACGGCACGTGGGCGAAGAGCCGCTGGTGGGCGGCCTCGCGCAGGGCGAGGTAGAGCCGGACCTCGTCGGCGGGCACGTTCAGGCCCTCGCCGAACTCGGCGACGTTCTGCGGCAGCAGCGCGGCCTTGCCGGCCGGGGCGAGCGGCAGGCCGACGTCGGCGGAGCCGACCACCTCGCCGGCGAGCGCGCCGAGCGCCTGGCCGATCTGGGTGCCGAACATGGCGCCGCCCATGGAGCGCATCATGCCCATCAGCGGGCCGGCCATGGCCTGCATCTCCTCGGGCAGGATGCCGCCCATGGCGTTGCCGACGCGCTCGGCGACCGGGTCGACCAGGTCCTTCCAGACCGGGAGGGTGGCCTCGATCCACTCGGCGCGGCTCCAGGCGACGGCGGTGCCGGCGCCGGAGGGGAACTCGGTGGAGCCGTCCAGCCACAGGTCGGCCAGCCGGACGGCCTCGGCGACGGCGGAGCGCTCCGCGTCGCTGACCGAGCGGTCCTTGCTCTTGCCCTCGGCGGGCTCGGCGACGACGCTCTGGCGGGCGATGTTGGTGGCGAGGTCCCAGTTCACCGGGCCGCCCTCGAACGAGAGCATCTGCCCGAGCTGCTGGAAGGCGGCGCCGAGGTCACCGGGGTTCATGCCGCCGAACATCGCGGCGAAGGGGTTGTCGGCACCGCCGCCGCCGGGGGCACCGGGCATGCCGAACATCGCGCCGAAGGGGTTGGCACCCCCGAAGCCGAAGGGCTGCGGGCCGGAGGCGGACTGCTCCTGGTCCTTCTTCTTCTGCGCGTCGTCGGGCTTGGCCTTGCCGTCCTCGGGCTCCTCGGGCGGAACGCCGAATCCGAAGGGAAGGTCGCTCACGGGGTCCTCGATCCGGTCGGCCGTCATGCGGGTGTGGCGGAAAAGTCTGCGCCCGGGGCGGCGGTGGAGTGGGGACTCGGGGGCGGCTCCCGCGCGGCAGGCCCGCGCCGGGTGCACCGCCGGGCCTTCGCCTCGGGCAGGATGGACGTACGTGACACACGTCCGTACGCACATAAGCTAACCGTGGAGGATGGCCGGTGAGTTCCCCGCCTTCGGACGTTCGCTCTGGGCTGACCGGAGGAGAGGACGCGTCGGACACCACGGCGTCACCGCCTCCAGCCTACGGCGGACGGCCGCTGACCGTGGCGGTGACCGGCGCCGCGGGCGTGCTGGGGGAGCAGGTCGCGGCGCGACTGGTGGCCTCCCCGCACGTGAAGAAGGTCCTGGCCGTCGACGACCGGCGCGGCGAGGTGCCGGGCGTGCACTGGCGGGTGCTGGACGTCCGGGACCCGGCGGTGGCCGAGCGGCTGGCCGGGGTCGACGTGGTGGTGCACCTGGCGATGGACTTCGGTATGGAGTCGGACCCGAGGGCCCGCAGCGCCTACAACGTGCGCGGCGCCCAGACGGTGCTGACCGCGGCCGCGGCCGCCGGGGTGCACCGGGTGGTGCTGTGCACCTCGGCGATGGTCTACGGCGCGCTGGCCGACAACGAGGTGCCGCTGGCCGAGGACTCCGAGCTGCGGGCGACCGAGGAGGCCTCGCTGGTCGGGGACCTGCTGGAGATCGAGCGGCTGGCCCGTCGCGCACCGCGCGCCCACCCCGGGCTGCAGGTGACGGTGCTGCGTCCGGCCGTGGTGGTGGGCCCGGGTGTGGACACCGTGCTGACCCGGCACTTCGAGGCGCCCCGCCTGCTGGTGGTGGCCGGCTCCCGCCCGTGCTGGCAGTTCTGCCACGTGGACGACCTGGCGGCGGCGCTGGAGTACGCGGCGCTCGGCCTGGTCGAGGGCGAGGTGACGGTCGGCTGCGACGGCTGGCTGGAGCAGGAGGACGTGGAGCGGCTGTCGGGGATCCGGCGGATGGAGCTGCCGGCGGCGCTGGCGCTCGGGACGGCGGCGCGGCTGCACCGGCTGGGCCTGACCCCGGCGCCGGCCGGGGACCTCGCCTACACGATGTACCCGTGGGTGGTGTCCGGCAGCCGGCTGCACGAGGCGGGCTGGCGCCCGGTGCACACCAACGAGCAGGTGCTGGCCGAGCTGCTGGCCCAGGTGTCCGGCAAGCACGCGGTGGCCGGGCGGCGGCTGGGCGGGAAGGAGGCCGCGACCAGCCTGGGGGCGGCCGGGGCGACGGTGGCACTGGTCGGTACGGCGGCGCTGGTGCGCCGGGCCCGCAAGCGGCGCCGCTTCTGAGGACGTCCCGGGACGTCCCGGGACGGATCCGTGGCGGCGCCGTCGTTTCTCACGATGCGAAATTTCCACATCGTGATGCGGAAGGCCCTTGCCTCCGACCGCCCCGGATGGGGAATCATGGGGTCATGTCCGAGAACCACGACCCCATCCGCCTGCTCGCCATCCGCGACACCCCGCTCTCGCTGGACGAGGTGTACGAGGCGGTCGGCGACGACGCGGCCGGCGGCACCACCGTCTTCGTCGGAACGGTCCGTGACCACGACGGCGGCAAGTCGGTCGCCGCGCTGGAGTACAGCTGCCACCCCACCGCCGAGCAGGAGATGCGGCGGATCGCCGAGAAGGTCGTCGCCGACTTCCCGGTCCGGGCGCTCGCCGCGGTCCACCGGATCGGCCGGCTGGAGATCACGGACAAGGCCGTGATCGTCGCCGTCTCCTGCGCCCACCGCGGCGAGGCCTTCGCGGCCGCCCGCCGGCTGATCGACGACCTCAAGCACGAGGTGCCGATCTGGAAGCACCAGGTCTTCGCCGACGGCGAGGAGGAGTGGGTCGGCGCCGGCAGCTGCTGACGCCGCCCGCCCGCGCCGCGGAACTGAACCGCACCGGCCGCTCGCGCCGCGAAGCCGCACCGGCCGCCTGCCCGCGCCGCGGAAGCGCCCGCGCATGCCCCGGCCGGTGCGCGGAACCGCCCCCGCGTGCCCTGACCAGCGCGCGGAACCACTCGCACGTCCCGCGCGTCTGTCGGGGCAGGCGCGCCGGGGCCTCACTCGAACGGGTTCGCGGCGGCGCCCCGAATACTCCCTGGAAGTGAGCCGATCGGCCGTCCCGTAACCCGGACGGCGCCGGCCGCGTTGTCCGCCGGAGTGGTTAATCTGCTCATAGACACGACGAGCTGGGAGTACTGATATGGGTGCGCTCGCCTGGTTGATCATTCCGGTAGTCGCCGTCGTGGCCGCCGCCCTCTGGGCGGGCTGGGCCCAGCGGGCCCCGCGGGCCACGGGGGATCCGGCCTCGCTCGCCGAACACCGGCGCTTCATGGCCGCCATGGAACGCACCACGGCGGGGGCCGCCGCCCCCGGCGAGCGCTCCGGTCGGTAGCCCGCCGGGCGCCGCGTCACCCGCGTCCCGTACTGTCGAGGCATGCCACGCCGCTCCGCGACGATGCTCGCTGCCACCCTGCTGCTCATAGCACTGCTCTGCGTCTCGGTGCTGATGAAGGTGCCGTACACGGAGATGAGCCCGGGGCCGACGTACAACACGCTCGGCAACCAGGGCGGCAAGCCGGTGATCAGCATCGCCGGGCACGACTCCTACCCGACCACCGGGCACCTCAACATGACGACCGTCCAGGTCACCGGGGCCAAGTACGAGCCCAGCCTGGTCAACGCGGTGGTCGGCTGGCTGCGCGACGACGTGCTGATGGTTCCGCACGACAACGTCTACCCGAAGGGGCAGTCGGACGCGGACGCGAAGAAGCAGAACGCCGAGGAGTTCGCCTCCTCCGAGGACAGCGCCCGCACCGCGGCGCTCAAGCAGCTGGGCGTCCCGGTCGGCAGCGAGCTGATCGTCAAGTCGGTCACCGCCGGAGCGCCGGCCGAGGGCAAGCTGCACGCGGGTGACTCGATCGTCGCCGTCGACGGCGCCCCGGTCACCACGGTCGACCAGGTGGTCGCGGCGGTCACCAAGCACAAGCCGGGCGAGTCGGTGGTCTTCACGGTCGTGCCGCGGGTCAAGGACGCCGCCGGAAACGCCGCCGCCGACCCCGCCGCCAGGACGGACGTCGCCGTCCCGACCGTCCGGGTCAAGGACCTCGACCCGAAGGCCGCGCCCGAGCGGGCCGAGCTCGCCGCCGTCGGCATCGGCACCGGGATCCGGCACACCTACCCGTTCCGGATCGACATCGGCCTGCAGGACGTCGGCGGCCCGAGCGCCGGCCTGATGTTCTCGCTCGGCATCATCGACAAGCTGACCCCGAGCGGCGACCTCACCGGCGGCCGGTTCGTCGCGGGCACCGGCACCATCGACGACGACGGCAAGGTCGGCCCGATCGGCGGGATATCGATGAAGCTGATCGCCGCCAGGGACGCCGGGGCCGAGTACTTCTTCACCCCGTCCTCGAACTGTGCCGAGGCCACCAAGAACATCCCGTCCGGGCTGACCCTGATCAAGACGGACACGCTGGACGGCGCGCTGAAGTCGCTGGAGCAGATCCGCTCCGGGCAGACCTCCGCGCTGCCGTCCTGCGCCAAGTAGGGGTCAGGAGAAGGTCGCCAGCAGGGCCTCGGTGAGGCCGGGCACCAGGTCCGGACCGGTCAGCACCTCGCGGGCGACGTCCTTGGAACGCAGCCGCAGGGCGATCTCCTTCTTGCCGTCGCGCAGCACCGCGGCGGTGATCCGCACCTCCTCGCGCTGCGGGTGGTTGGCCACCCAGTCGGCGAGCTGGGCGTCGCTGGCACCGCGGGGGCGGGTCTGCTCGGCGCCGGGCGGCAGCATCTGCCGCTCGACGACCAGGGCGCAGCCGGCCACCGAGTCGGGCCAGGCGATGGTGCCGAGGAACTTGTCGAGCGGCGTGCCGGCCGGGATCTCGTCCTGCTCGATCGGGGTGAGGCCGGGCTCGTCGCCGTCGGCGAGGCCGAGCTGTTCGGCGATCTTCGGGTTGGCCTTGCGCAGGGCGGCGCTGTCCACCAGGGCGAACAGCCGGGCCGGGAGGTCCCAGCCGAGGGTGGCGGCGTACTCGTCGATCTCCAGCGCGGCCCGGGTGAGCGGGGTGGCGGCGGGGAGCTTGGAGACGTCGTCGGGGGAGTTGTTCAGATCAGACGCGTCGGACATGCCTCAATCCTCACACGCCGGGCGGGGCGCGCTCGCCGGGCGGTCCGGTGGGAGCGGCGGCGCGCCGCGCGCCCCGGTGCGGGCGGGGCGGGGACGGCCGGGGGCGGGGCGCCGTAGTAACCGTCTGCTAACGGTGGGAACTCGGCCAAAGCCTGGTTAAGTTGCTCTGACGACCGACCGATATCCAGACGACACAGCTGAGGTGCCACCGTGGTATTCCAGATGCCGGAACGCTCAGGGCCGGGTTTCCGGCGAAGGGTGGGCCCGCCGTCGCGGCGGGCGCGGGTGGCCCTGCTGACCCTGGGCGTACTCGCGGTGCTGTTCCTGTTGTTCGTCATGTTCGCGGGCTTCTGGACGGACTGGCTGTGGTTCAAGTCGGTCCACTACTCCTCGGTGTTCACCACTCAGCTGTGGACGAAGGTCGGGCTGTTCGCGGTGTTCGGCCTGCTGATGGCGGTGATCGTCGGCTTCAACATCTGGCTGGCGCACCGGCTGCGGCCGCCGCTGTCGGCGATGTCGGTGGAGCAGCAGAGCCTGGACCGCTACCGGGCGGGCCTGGCGCCGTTCAAGCGCTGGGCGCTGATCGGCATCTCGCTGGTGATCGGCCTGGTGGCGGGCGCCGCGGCGTCCGGCCAGTGGCGGACCTGGCTGATGTGGACCAACTCGACGTCCTTCGGGGAGAAGGACGCCCAGTTCGGCATGGACGTCTCCTTCTACGCCTTCGACCTGCCCTTCTACGAGTTCGTGCTGGGCTTCGCGTTCAGCGCGGTGATCGTCTCGCTGCTGACCTCGGCGCTGGTGCACTACCTGTACGGCGGGCTGCGGCTGCAGGGCCCGGGCCGGCGGGCGAGCGCCGGCGCGCAGGGGCACCTGGCGGTGCTGCTGGGCGTGTTCGTGCTGCTGAAGGCCGTCGCCTACTGGCTCGACCGGTACGCGCTGGCGGTCAAGACCGGCTCGTACAAGGGTGTTTCGGGCTGGACGGGCCTGCGCTACGTGGACGCCAACGCGTTCCTGCCGGCCAAGACCATCCTGTTCTTCGTCGCGATCATCTGCGCCGTGCTGTTCTTCCTGACCCCGATCCGCCGCACCTGGGCGCCGGCCCTGATCGGGCTGGGGCTGATGGTGCTGTCGGCGGTGCTGATCGGCGGCCTGTACCCGGCGATCGTGCAGCAGTTCCAGGTCAAGCCGAACGAGCAGGCCAAGGAGACGCCGTACATCCAGAAGAACATCGACGCGACGCGGCAGGCGTACGGGATCGCCGACGCGCAGACCACGCCGTACAGCCCGCAGGGCTCGACCGGCGGTGACGCGCTCAAGCCCGACGCGCAGACCATCGCGGACGTGCGGCTGCTGGACCCGAACATCGTGTCGCAGACCTTCCAGTCGCTGGAGCAGCAGCGCAACTACTACGCCTTCCCGAGCACGCTGGACGTGGACCGGTACCGCACCGACACGGGCAAGCAGGACACCGTCGTCGGCCTGCGCGAGCTGGACCTCAACGGCGTGCAGCGCAACTGGATCAACGACCACTTCAAGTACACCCACGGCTACGGCGCGGCGGTCGCCAAGGGCAACCAGGTCGACGACAAGGGCGGGCCGGTGTTCACCGAGTCCGGCCTGCCGGCCACCGGCTCGCTCGGCGACTACCAGCAGCGGATCTACTACGGCGAGAAGACGACGACGTACTCGATCGTCGGCGGCTCCAACAAGGAGATCGACTACACCGACACCAAGACCGGCCAGAACGTGGAGTACACGTACACCGGTTCCGGCGGTGTCTCGCTGGACAACCCGATCACCCGGGCCGCGTACGCGGTGCGCTTCACCGAGCCGCAGATCCTCTACGCGGGGGCGATCACCGACGGCGCCAAGGTGCTCTACAACCGCACGCCGAAGGAGCGGGTGGAGAAGGTCGCCCCGTGGCTGTCGATCGACGCCGACCCGTACCCGGTGGTGCAGGACGGCCACGTGGTCTGGGTGGTGGACGGCTACACCACCTCGGACGGCTTCCCGTTCTCCTCGAAGACGACGCTGGGCGCCGCCACCAAGGACTCGCTGACCAACCAGCGCGGTGAGCTGCTGACCGTCGCCAACCAGGTCAACTACATCCGCAACTCGGTCAAGGCCACGGTCGACGCCTACACCGGCGAGGTGAAGCTCTACCAGTGGGACGAGAAGGACCCGGTGCTGAAGACCTGGATGAAGGCCTTCCCGGGCACCGTGGAGCCGAAGGCGGACATCCCGCAGTCGCTGCTGCCGCACCTGCGCTACCCGCAGGACATGTTCAAGGTGCAGCGCGACCTGCTCGGCCAGTACCACGTGACCGACTCCAACTCCTTCTTCAACGGCAGTGACATCTGGCAGGTCCCGGTGGACCCGACCAGTGACACCAAGCAGGTCCAGCCGCCGTACTACGTGACGGTGCGGATGCCGGACGCCGCGGGCGCGAGCTTCTCGCTGACCAGCTCCTTCGTGCCCAACGGCCGTCCGAACCTGGCGGCGTTCATGGCCGTCAACGCGGACCCGGGCGACGACTACGGGAAGATCCGCGTCCTGAAGATGACCGGCGAGTCCGGCGCCCCCGGCCCCGGCCTGGTGCAGTCGAAGTTCAACTCCCGCCAGGAGGTGGCCTCGCAGATCTACGCACTGAAGACCGGCGGTGACACCGAGCTGGAGTACGGGAACCTGCTGACCCTGCCGATGGGCGGCGGCCTGCTCAACGTCGAGCCGGTGTACGTGCGCGGGCGCGGCGCCAAGTACCCGACGCTGCAGAAGGTCCTGGCGGTGTACGGGGACGACAACGTGGCCTTCGAGGACACCCTGGAGAAGGCGCTGAACAAGCTCTTCGCCGGGCAGGCCCCGCCGGCCACGCCGGTGGCGCCGTCCAACCCGGGCAACGGGACGGCCCCGACCGCCCCGGGCACCCCGACCTCCCCGGCGACGCCCACGCCGACCGCGCCGGCCACGCCCGCGCCGGGCGGGACGATCTCGCCGGAGCTGCAGAAGGCGCTGTCGGACGCGGAGAAGGCGTACAACGACAGTCAGACGGCGTTCAAGAACGGCGACTGGGTGGCCTACGGCAACGCCCAGAAGGCGCTCGGCGACGCCCTGAACGCGGCCGTGGCGGCCCGCGGCGGCAGCCCGGCCCCCGCCCCGACCGGCACTCCCGCCGCGGGGGCCACCGGGGCCGGATCACCGAGCCCCCGGCCGTAGCCCCGGCCACGGGCCGCAGCGGTGGACCGCTGAGCTGCGGCAACCGTTTTCCGTTCCACCCCGCATCGGTGCTATGGTTCAACCACCGACGCGGGGTGGAGCAGCTCGGTAGCTCGCTGGGCTCATAACCCAGAGGTCGCAGGTTCAAATCCTGTCCCCGCTACAAAGGCCAGAGGCCCGGAGGATCCTTCCTCCGGGCCTCCGGTGTTTCCCGGGGTGTCTTCGCACGGAAGCGGTGGGAACCGCTCCGGTACTATCGACCGTCGCCAAGGAGGAGGGCGCAGGGGTTTGTGAGGTTGAAGTGTCGGGAAATCGACAAAGCGCCGAAGCAATTCCGTCGGCTTCGGGTCAGCCCGGCCCGAATTCGGCCGGGGCAGGTGTACGCGGGTAGCAGGTGATGCGACGATGGGACACATGGGGGACGGTGCACGGCCGCTGATTGGCCGTCGGGTCCGGCGCCTCTCCTGGGAGTCCCCCCGGTCGCACGCCGGGGCACGATGCCGCGACACTCTGGGGGAGCGGGAGTCGGCATGAGGCTGATCGGCAAGTCAGGCGCCAAGCCCGCGGCGGCGGCCGAGGCGGACACCGACGCCTGGGCGGAGAGCACCGAGAGCCCCGAACACCGCCCCGGAGCCCTGCCGGCCCAGCGCACCAGCGGACTCTCCGAACGCCCCACCCCGGGCTACGGCCCCGACAGCCTGGTCCACGTGTCCACCCGTCAGTTCGCCGCCGCCGTCGGCGCGTACGGGGAGCGGCCCGGCGACGAGCCGGCCGCCGGCGCCGCCCTGGACCCGACGGGCCTGGACCCGACCAGCTTCGAGACCGCGCTCGCCGCCCGCGAGTCCGCCGCCCTGGAGGCCCGGCACCGGCAGGCCGCCGACGGCGGGGACCCGGACGCCGCCGGCCGGCTGGGCACCCTGCTGCTGCGCCGCGGGGACCTGGAGGACGCCGAACCGTACCTGCGCGCCGCCGCTGCGGCCGGGGTGCGCGCCGCCGCCAACAACCTCGGCGTGCTGCTGCACCAGCAGGGTCACCGGGCCGAGGCCGGCCAGTGGTGGCGCCAGGCCGCCGTCGCCGGCAGCGCCCCGGCCGCGCACGCGCTCGGGCTGCAACTGCGCGACCAGGGCGAGGAGGAGGCCGCCGAGTACTGGCTGCACTTCGCCGCCGACCACGGACACCCCCTCGGCGCCTACGCCCTGGGCGACCTGATGGAGCACCGGCGGGACGTCCGGGCCGAGCGCTGGTTCAAGGTCTCCGCCGACGCCGGGCACCGGGAGGCCTCCTACCGGCTGGCCCGGATGCGCGAGGCCGCCGGGGACAAGGACACCGCCGAGGCCTGGTACCGCACCGCCGCCGCCCGCAGCCACGCCCGCGCCGCGCTGCGCCTGGGCGTGCTGCTGGAGGAGCGCGCCCGCACCGACCGGTCCCTGCTGGAGGAGGCGGCCCGCTGGTACCGGCAGGCCGCGCAGAACGGGGAGCCGCGCGCGGCCTGCGCGCTGGGCTTCCTGCTGCGCGACTCCGGGGACGTCGCGGCCGCCGCCGAGTGGTGGCAGGAGGCCGCCGAGGCCGGGGACGGCAACGCCGCCAACGCGCTGGGCGCCCTGCACGCGAGCCGCGGCGAGGCCAAGGAGGCCGAGCGCTGGTACCGCGCCGCGCTGGACGCGGGCGACCAGAACGGCGCCTTCAACCTCGGCCTGCTCTGCGCCGGCACCGGCCGCGAGCAGCAGGCCGAGCAGTGGTACCGCCGGGCCGCGTACGCCGGGCACCGGGAGGCCTGCAACGCCCTGGCAGTGGTGCTGCTTCAGCGCGGCGACGAGTCCGGCGCCGAGCCGTGGTTCTCCAAGGCGGCCGAGGCGGGCAGCGTGGACGGCGCGTTCAACCTCGGCGTGCTGCACGCCGGGCGCGGCGAGCAGCGGCAGGCCCAGGAGTGGTACGCGCGGGCCGCCGCCGAGGGGCACGGTGAGGCGGCGCTGCAGCTCGCCGTCGCCCAGGAGCAGCGCGGCAACCTGGCCGGGGCGCTGGAGCGCTACCGGCAGGCGGCGGCGGGCGGCTCGGCGGAGGGCGCGTTCCGGCTGGCCTCGCTGCTGGACCGGCGCGGGGACGCGGACGCCGAGGCCGAGCACTGGTACGCGCTGGCGGCCGACGCCGGGCACCGACGGGCGCAGGTGCGGATGGGCGTGCGGGCGGCGGACCGCGGGGCGCTGGAGATCGCCGAGAGCTGGTACCGGCGGGCCGCCGAGGCGGGCAGCCGCAGTGCCGCGTTCAACCTGGGGCTGCTGCTGGCCCGGCAGGACAGCGAGGCCGAGGCGATGCTCTGGTACACCCGGGCCGCCGACGCCGGGCACGGGCGGGCGGCCCTGCGGCTCGCGCTGCTGGCGCTGCGCCGGGGGGAGCCGGTGCAGGCGGAGAACTGGTGCCGGCGGGCGATCGACTACGGCCCGGCCGAGGTGGCGGAGCGGGCCGGGCGCCTGCTGGGCGCGCTGCACGCGGAGTTGAGCGCGTAGCGACCTCCGGACCCGTCGGTCCGTCGGCCCGTCGGACTGTCGGACTGTCGGGTTACGGGCGGCAGTCGGGGCACAGGCCGCGGTAGGTGACCTCGGCGGCGGTGACGGTGAAGCCGAAGCGTTCGGCCGCGGGCAGCGCGGCGAGCGGGTCGCCGTGCGGGTGGACGTCGCGGATCGCGCCGCAGCCCGAGCAGACCAGGTGCTGGTGGGCGCGGTGCGCGTTGGGGTCGTAGCGCCGGGCGCGGCCGTCGGTGGCGACCTCCAGGACCTCCCCGAGGGCGACCAGCTCGCCGAGCGTGTTGTAGACGGTGGCGCGGCTGATCTCGGGCAGCCGGGCCGCCGCGCGGGCGTGCACCTCGTCGGCGGTGAGGTGGACGTGATCGCCGTCGAGGACCTCGGCCACGACCCGGCGCTGCGAGGTCAGCCGCCAGCCGCGTTCGCGCAGTCTCTCCAGCAGGTCGTTCATGTCCGCCAGGGTAATTCAGGTCCGGGATTGGTTCCAGTGTTGACTTGGACAAAGTCCAAGTTAGGATCGTGTCATCACGATCGGACCCGTGGAGGCACCCGTTATGACCACGCAGGACGAGCTGCGCCCGACCCTGACCACCGAGGCGGGTGCCCCCGTCGCCGACAACCAGAACACCGAGACCGCCGGTCTCGGCGGCCCGGCCCTGATCCAGGACCAGCTGCTGTTCGAGAAGCTCGCGCACTTCAACCGCGAGCGGATCCCGGAGCGCGTGGTGCACGCCCGCGGCGCCGGGGCGTACGGCACCTTCACGGTGACCGCCGACGTGACGCCCTGGACCCGGGCGGCCTTCCTGTCCGAGGTCGGCAAGCAGACCGAGGTCTTCCTGCGCTTCTCCACCGTGGCGGGCAACCTCGGCGCGGCCGACGCGGTGCGCGACCCGCGCGGCTTCGCGCTGAAGTTCTACACCGAGGAGGGCAACTACGACCTCGTCGGCAACAACACCCCGGTGTTCTTCATCAAGGACGCCATCAAGTTCCCCGACTTCATCCACACCCAGAAGCGGGACCCGTACACCGGATCGCAGGAGGCCGACAACGTCTGGGACTTCTGGGGCCTGTCCCCCGAGGCCACCCATCAGGTCACCTGGCTCTTCGGCGACCGCGGCATACCCGCCTCCTACCGCCACCTGAACGGCTACGGCTCGCACACCTTCCAGTGGCAGAACGAGGCCGGCGAGCACTTCTGGGTCAAGTACCACTTCAAGACCGACCAGGGCATCCGCAACCTCACCCAGGCCGAGGCCAACACACTCGCCGGCGAGGACCCGGACAGCCACCAGCGCGACCTGCGCGAGTCGATCGAGCGCGGCGACTTCCCGAGCTGGACGGTGCAGGTCCAGATCATGCCGGCGGCCGACGCGGCGAACTACCGCTTCAACCCCTTCGACCTGACCAAGGTCTGGCCGCACGCCGACTACCCGCCGGTCGAGATCGGCCGGCTGGAGCTCAACCGCAACCCCGACAACGTCTTCGCCGAGGTCGAGCAGTCGGTGTTCTCCCCGGCGCACTTCGTGCCTGGCATCGGCCCGTCCCCGGACAAGATGCTCCAGGGCCGCCTGTTCGCGTACGCCGACGCCCACCGCTACCGGGTCGGCATCAACGCCGACCACCTGCCGGTGAACCGACCGCACGCCACCGAGGCGCGCACCAACGGCCGCGACGGCCACCTGTACGACGGGCGCCACGGACGGCAGAAGAACTACGAGCCGAACAGCTTCGGCGGCCCCGTGCAGACCGGCCGCCCGCTGTGGGCCGCCACGGCGGTCGACGGCCTCACCGGCACCCACGTGGCGCCCGCGCACGCCGAGGACGACGACTTCGTGCAGGCCGGCAACCTGTACCGGCTGTTCTCGGAGGACGAGAAGCAGCGGCTGATCGCCAACCTGGCTGGCTTCATCGCCAAGGTCTCGGCCGACCGCGAGGACATCGTCGAGCGGGCGATCGACAACTTCCGCAAGGCCGACGCCGATTACGGGCAGCGGCTGGAGGCGGCGGTCCGGGAGCTGCGCAAGCGGTAGCAGCGACCGGCCCGAGAAAGCAGCAGGCCCTGTGACCGGCTCCCACTGGTCACAGGGCCTGCATCCACGTTCAGACCGAGAGGCGGCGCAGCGCCTCCTCGTGCAGCAGGCCGTTGGAGGCGACGGCGTCCGCGCCGCCGGGGCCCGGGATGCCGTCCAGGCCGGTGAAGCGGCCGCCGGCCTCCTCGACGATGACGCAGTTGGCGGCCATGTCCCACAGCGACAGCTCGGGCTCGGCGGCGATGTCGACGGCACCCTCGGCGACCATCATGTAGGACCAGAAGTCGCCGTAGGCGCGGGTGCGCCAGCAGGCCCGGGTGAGGTCCAGGAACGGGTCGAGGCGGCCGCGCTCCTCCCAGCCGGTGAGCGAGGAGTAGGAGAAGGACGCGTCCTCGATCCGGGAGACGCCGGAGACGTGGATCCGGGAGGCCTTGGCCAGGCTGCGGCCGGCGAAGGCGCCGAGACCCTTCGCCGCCCACCAGCGGCGCTGCAGCGCGGGGGCGGAGACGATGCCCACCACCGGGCGCTCGACGCCGTCCGGGCCGTCCTCCAGCAGGGCGATCAGGGTGGCCCAGACCGGGACCCCGCGGATGTAGTTCTTGGTGCCGTCGATCGGGTCGATCACCCAGCGGCGCGGGCCGGAGCCCTGCAGGCCGAACTCCTCGCCCAGGATCGCGTCGCGCGGGCGGGCGCGCTGGAGCACGCTGCGCACGAGCTCCTCGGCGGCCTTGTCGGCGTCACTCACCGGGGTGAGGTCCGGCTTGGTCTCGATCTTCAGGTCGAGGGCGCGGAATCGCTCCAGGGTGACCGAGTCGGCCGAGTCGGCGAGGACGTGGGCGAGTCGGAGATCGTCGTGGTAGTCGGCCATGTCCAAGACCCTAGCGAGCCCGCCCCGATCGGCACAGCCGGGCTCGCGGAGCGGGACGAGGCGTTCCCGCGCGCCCCGGTGCGCCGTGCGCCGTGCGCCGTGCGCCGTGCGTCGGCTCAGTGCGTCGTACCGCTGAGCTGGAGGCCGATGACCCCCGCGATCACCAGGGAGATCGAGACCAGCTTGAGCACCGAGGTGCTCTCGTCCAGGAAGACCATGCCGTAGATGGCGGTGCCGGCCGCGCCGATGCCCGTCCAGACGGCGTAGGCGGGGCCGATGGGCAGGCTCTTCAGCGAGAGGGTGAGCAGACCGAAGCTGCCGAGGGCGAACACGCAGAAGCTGATGGTGGGCCAGAGCTTGGTGAAACCCTCGCTGAGCTTGAGGTTGATCGCGAAGCCGGTCTCCAGCAGGCCGGCCAGGATCACCAGGGCCCATGCCATCGCGCGCCCTCCCAGTGGATCGACGGTCGGACCGCACCCGGCCCGACCTTCCTATGATCGCCAGGCGGGCGCGGTCCGACACCTCGAACGGGCCACGGACCTCGGGGGCCCGGAGGGCTCAGTCGCCCTCGCGGGCCTCCTTGCTGGCCAGCAGGCGGCGCAGCGAGTAGAGCCGGGCGGCCTCGGCGTGGCCGTCGGCGACCCAGGCGTCCAGCGCGCAGTCCGGCTCGTCGTGGCTGCACGCGCGCGGGCAGTCGACGGTGCCGGGCTCCAGGTCCGGGAAGGCGAGGATGACCCGGGACGGGTCGATGTGCGAGAGGCCGAAGGAACGGAAGCCCGGGGTGTCGATCACCCAGCCCGGGTCCAGCGCCTTCTTCGAGCCCGGCTTGGCACCGGGCGGCGGCGGCAACCGCAGCGCCAGGGCGGAGACGGTGGTGTGCCGGCCGCGGCCGGTCACCGCGTTGACGTGGCCGGTCTGCCGCTGGCGGTCCGGGACGAGGGCGTTGACCAGGGTCGTCTTGCCTACGCCGGAGTGGCCGATGAACACCGTGGAGCGCCCGCGCAGGTGCTCGCGGACGGCCTCGGCGCCGGTGGTCTCCAGCTCGTCGCGGCGGGTGACCACGTACCGGATGCCGAGCGAGGCGTAGGAGTCCAGGAGGGTCGAGGCCGGGGCGAGGTCCGACTTGGTGAGCACCAGCAGCGGCTCCATGCCCGCGTCGTACGCGGCCACCAGACAGCGGTCGATCAGCCGGGGGCGCGGCTCCGGGTCCGCCAGCGCGGTGACGATGGCCAGCTGCTCGGCGTTGGCGACGACGATCCGCTCGTACGGGTCGTCGTCGTCCGCGGTGCGCCGGAGCACCGAGCTGCGCTCCTCGACCCGGACGATCCGGGCGAGGGTGTCGGCGTCCCCGGAGAGGTCGCCGACCAGGTTGACCACGTCGCCGACGACCACCCCCTTGCGGCCCAGCTCGCGGGCCTTCATGGCGACGACCTCGCGCTCGTGCTTGGTGCCCGGGTCGACCAGGCAGGTCAGCCGACCGCGGTCGACGGTCAGCACCATCGCCTCGGCGGCGTCCTCGTGCTTGGGCCTGATCCGGGTCCGCGGCCGGGAACCCCGGCGGGCGGGGCGGTTGCGGATGTCGTCCTCGTCGGCGTCCTTGCCGTAGCGGCGCATGTGCTCAGTCTCCGCTCAGGCGTCCGCCGCCGCTTCGCCCAGCAGTTCGGCCCACATCGCCGGGAAGTCGGGCAGGGTCTTGGCGGTGGTGGCGACGTTCTCCACCCCGATGCCGGGCACGGCGAGGCCGAGCACCGCGGCGGCCGTGGCCAGGCGGTGGTCCTCGTAGGTGCGGAAGGTGCCACCGTGCAGCGGGCGCGGGCGGATCCGCAGGCCGTCCTCGGTCTCGGTGACGTCGCCGCCGAGGTCGTTGATCTCCTTGGCGAGCGCGGCGAGCCGGTCCGTCTCGTGCAGGCGCAGGTGCGCGATGCCGTACAGGTGGGACTCGGAGTCGGCCAGCGCGGCGACGGCGGCGATCACCGGGGTGAGCTCGCCGACGTCGTGCAGGTCGGCGTCGATGCCGTGGATCCGGCCGGTGCCGGTGAACTGCAGGCCCTCGTCGGTGAACTCGCAGGCGCCACCCATCCGGGTGTAGATCTCGCGCAGCTGGTCGCCGGGCTGGGTGGTGTGCCGGGGCCAGTCGCGCACGGTGACGCGGCCACCGGTGACCAGGGCCGCGGCGAAGAACGGCGCGGCGTTGGAGAGGTCCGGCTCGACCACCAGGTCGCGGCCGATCAGGGCGCCGGGGGTGACCCGCCAGACGTCCTTCTCGCCGCCGTCCTCGGGGGCGTCGACCTGGGCGCCGGCCTTGCGCAGCATCTCCACGGTCATCCGGATGTGCGGCAGCGACGGCACCGGGCCGCCCACGTGCCGGACCTCGATGCCGTGGTTGTAGCGGGCGCCGGAGAGCAGCAGCGCGGAGACGAACTGGGACGAGGAGGAGGCGTCCAGCTCGACCGGGCCGCCGTCCAGCGAGCCGGTGCCGTGGACGGTCAGCGGGAACGCGCCGCGGCCGCCGTCGTCGATGCGGGCGCCGAGGGCGCGCAGGGCGTCGATCACGCCGTGCTGGGGGCGCTCGTAGCAGCGCGGGTCGCCGTCGAAGTGCACCGGGCCGTCGGCGAGGACGGCGAACGGGGGCAGGAAGCGCATGACCGTGCCGGCGTTGCCGACGTCGACGGAGGCGGGGCCGCGCAGCGCGGGGGCGGGGAAGACCCGCCAGGCCTCGCCGCCGCCGGTGCCGCCGGCGTCGTTGTTGACCGTCTCCTCGATGGTGACCCCGAGGGCGCGCAGGCCGTCGGCCATCAGCTGGGAGTCGCGGCTGCGCAGCGGGCGGCGCACCCAGCCGGGCCGCTCGGCGAGTGCCGCCAGCACCAGGGCCCGGTTGGTGACCGACTTGGAGCCGGGGATGGTGACGGTCGCGTCGACGGGGCTGGTGGCGACGGGGGCGGGCCACGGGGTCTCGGTCATGTGGCAAGTCTAGGGGCCGTACCGGAACGGGCCGTGAATCGCCCGCTCGCCCCCGGCGGCTCTGCGCCCCCCGGTCCGCGGCCGGGTCAGTGCAGCGGCTGGAGGAGCCAGGTCGCGCCGAGGGCGAGGCAGGCGAGGGCGACGAGCAGGAAGACGGTGACCCAGGCGAGCGCGGGGACGTGGGTGAGCCGGGCGAGCTGGTCGGCGTCGGAGTCCTGCGCCCAGCCGATGCGGCGCTGGTGCTGGAGCTCCAGGACGGGGCGGACGGCGCCGAAGAGCAGGAACCAGCAGCCGAGGTAGGCGAAGCCGGCCTGGACCTCGGCGCTGCCGAACCAGGAGACCAGGAAGAAGGCGCCGCCGGCGACCAGGACGACGAAGAGGCCGAAGGCGTTGCGGATGCGCAGGAGCAGGGCGAGCAGCAGGGCGATCGCCAGCCACAGCAGCAGCGTGATCCGGTCGGCGGCGAGCAGGGCGGCGCAGCCGAGCCCGAGCAGGGCGGGGGCGGTGTAGCCGGCGGCGGCGGTGAGGACCATGCCGGGGCCGGTGGGGCGGCCGTAGGAGACGGTGAGCCCGGAGGTGTCGGAGTGCAGCCGGATGCCGGCCAGCTTGCGGCCGGTGAGGCGCGCGACCAGTCCGTGGCCGCCCTCGTGGGCGATGGTGACGGCGTTGCGGGCGACGTGCCAGAGCGGGCGGGCGAGGACGGTGAGCAGGGCGGCGGCGCCGGTGGCCAGGACCAGCCAGCCGGGCGGGGCGGGCTGGTTGCCGGTGACCTGGTCCCACAGGGCGCTCAGGGTGTGGTCGTCGGTGCTCATGTGGTCTTTCCGCCTCCGTTCGCTGCGCTGGGCCGTTCGGGGCAGCCTCCCACGGGGAGACGGGCGGGCGGGAGCGGGCGGTTCTGGTCCGGGCGTGAACAAGTGATGAGGACGGGCGGCATGGCAAGCTGGCCCGCATGTGCGGTCGGTTCGCAGCCAGCAGCAAGCCCGAGGACGTCATCGAGCTGTTCGACGTCGAGCAGTGGGACCCCGAGGAGACCCTGGACCCGAACTGGAACGTCGCACCGACCAACAGCGCCTTCGTGGTGCTGGAGCGGATGGCCGGGGAGCAGCCGCGGGCGGTGCGGCAGCTGCGGGTGCTGCGCTGGGGGCTGGTGCCGCAGTGGTCGAACACCGCGGAGACGGCGGTGAAGATGATCAACGCCCGGTCGGACACGGTGCACGAGAAGCCCTCCTACCGGCAGGCCTTCGCCGCGCGCCGGTGCATCCTGCCGGTGGACGGCTACTACGAGTGGCAGACGGTGCCGGGCGAGCGGGGCAAGGCGCGCAAGAAGCCGTACTTCGTCTCCCGGGCGGACGGCACCCCGCTGGCGCTGGCCGGGCTGTACGAGTTCTGGCGCAACCGGGCGGTGCCGCCCGGGCACCCGGAGGCCTGGCTGGTGACGTTCACGATCGTCACCACGGACGCCGAGGAGTCGCTGGCGCCGATCCACGAGAGGATGCCGCTGTTCCTCGACCCGCAGGACTGGGACGCGTGGCTGGACCCGAGGCTGACCGACCCGGACGCCCTGGGCCGGCTGCTGATACCCCCGCCGCCCGGCGCCCTGCTGGCCACCCCGGTGTCGCCGGCGGTCGGCAGCATCCGCAACAACGGCCCGGAGCTCAAGGAGCCCTGGGCCGAGGTCGAGCACGAGACCACCCTGTTCTGAAGCGCATCCGGGAGCGAGCAGCGATGACGACCGAACTCATCCCCACCGAGGCCGGGGAGGCCCGGATCACCCACCACCGGGCGGCCGAACCGAAGGCCGTCCTGGCCCTCGGGCACGGCGCGGGAGGCGGGATCGAGGCCCGGGACCTGGTGGAGCTGGCCGGGCGGCTTCCGGAGCGCGGGATCAGCGTGGCGCTGGTCGAGCAGCCCTGGCGGGTGGCGGGCAAGAAGCTGGGCCCGGCGCCGAAGGCGCTGGACCTCGGCTGGCGGCCGGTCGCCGAGCACCTGGCCGGGCAGGGGCTGCCGCTGGTGGTGGGCGGGCGCAGCGCCGGGGCGCGGGTGGCCTGCCGGACGGGGGCGGCCACCGGGGCGGTGGGGGTGGTGGCGCTGGCGTTCCCGCTGCACCCGCCGGGCAAGCCGGAGAAGAGCCGGGCGGAGGAGTTGCTGGAGTCGGGGCTCCCGACGTTGGTGGTGCAGAGCGTGCAGGACCCGTTCGGCGGGCCGGAGGAGTTCCCGGAGCTGCCGGCGGGGCACGAACTGGTGGCGGTGCCGTACGGCGGTCACGGGTTCGCGGTGCCCAAGCGGGCGCCGATGGGGCAGGACGAGGTGGTGGACCTGATCTGCTCGGCGGTCGGGGACTGGGTCCTGCGGCTGGTCTGAGGCGGGCCCGCGGCCGGGCCCGGGACCGCCGTGAGCAGGGAGTTTCCGGTCGCTCACTCGTGCGAGTGAATGGTGCGCGAGGACGGGAATGCGGGCGGGGCCGGGGTGGTTGACACCCTCGTCAGCACGAGTCACCGGTGAGAGGCAGGGCAGATGGGTTCGATCGCGTGCCCCGAACGGCCTGAGGAGCGGGAGGCCGCCACGGCCCTCGTCCCCTCCTGGTCGGAGTGGATTGACGCGGGCGAGAAGCCCGTCAGCCCGATATCCTCCATTTCTGGGCGGCCCGCCGTGGGCCGTGGCCGTCATGCCGAGGAGGTGGGTCCGGTCGTCGGGACCGAGCACGAGGCCGAGCCGGGTCGTGGCCCGGACGAGGTCCGGCCTGCGGGCGAGGCGCTCACCGGTGAGGAGCTGGCCGAGGCGATCGGTGAGGACACCTACCGGGTGTCGGCGGAGGAGAGCGAGGAGGCCCGGCGGGAGCGCTTCGAGCGCGACGCCCTGGGCTACCTGGACCCGATGTACTCGGCGGCGCTGCGCATGACGCGTAACCCGGCCGACGCGGAGGACCTGCTCCAGGAGGCGTTCGCCAAGGCGTACGCGTCCTTCCACCAGTTCCGTGAGGGCACGAACCTCAAGGCCTGGCTGTACCGCATCCTCACCAACACGTTCATCAACTCGTACCGCAAGAAGCAGCGGGAGCCCCAGCGCACCGCGGCGGAGGAGATCGAGGACTGGCAGCTGGCCAGGGCGGAGTCGCACATGTCGACCGGCCTGCGCTCGGCGGAGACCCAGGCGCTCGACCACCTCCCCGACAGCGATGTGAAGGACGCGCTCCAGGCCATCCCGGAGGAATTCCGGATCGCCGTCTATCTCGCGGACGTAGAAGGCTTTGCGTACAAGGAGATCGCGGACATCATGGGTACTCCCATCGGTACGGTGATGTCCCGGCTGCACCGCGGCCGCCGTCAGCTGCGCGGCATGCTGGAGGATTACGCCCGTGAGCGCGGGCTCGTCCCGGCCGGCAGCGGGGCAGGGCAGGAAGCGAAGGGCTCGGGCTCATGAGCTGCGGCGATCCGCACGAAACCGAGTGTGGCGAGGTCCTCGACCACCTCTATGAATTCCTCGACAACGAGATGGCCGAGGGCGACTGCGCGAAGTTGCGCGTGCACTTCGAGGAGTGCTCGCCCTGCCTGAAGCAGTACGGGCTTGAGCAGGCGATCAAGGCGCTGATCAAGCGTTCCTGCGGGTGCGACGACACCCCGACCGATCTGCGTAGCAAGGTGCTGGCCAGGATCGACTCGATCCGGGCCGGGCAGCGCTCGGGCGAGCAAGTGGTCGTCGCGGTGGAGGCCGCCGTGGAGGTGCACGCCGAGTCCGCCCGGCCGGCACCGAAGTTGGCGCAGGGTGAGGCGGGCGAGGAGCCGGCCGAGCGTCCGAGCGCCCCGGTCGAGGCCGGCGCCCCGGCGGAGTGACCGTCAGGGCAGGCGTCCGGGCGTAGGCGTCCGCCGGCCCGTCGACGAGGGCGGCCCGCCCGGTCCGGGCCAAGGGAGTCCAGCGGCCCCGGGAGCATGTGCTCCCGGGGCCGCTCCCGTTCTGCTCACGTGCGCCGTCACTCGTTCGGGTGAGTTGGCGGTGCGCCAACTGCGCCATTGCGCGATCATGCGTCCCCGCGCCCGGACGGCGGCCTATCCTCCTGACGGACGCTCACCGCCGGTTCGCCCGGCGTGCTGAGGCAACACGGGCCCGGACGGCGGGGAGGTCGACATCGCTACCGACAGTGGGGGCGCGACCCTGCCGCCCGGCGCGGCGCGCTACCTGGTGGCCGTCCCGGTGGCGGCGCTGTGCTGCCTGGTGCCGCTGCTGCCCGCCGGGGCCACCCCGGGAGTCCCGCGCTGGCTCGGCCAGCCGGTGGACTGGCCCAAGGTCGGGCTGCTCGCCTTCCTGCACGGCTGCTGGGAGTCACTGGCGCAGGGTCTGCCGACGCCCTGTCTGGTGCTGGTGCGCAGACTGCTGCGCCGCCCGGCGCCGCCCGAGCGGGTACCCGCCCGGCCCGGGGTGAACGCCTTCTTCCCGGTGCTGTTCGCCGGGGTCCTGATGCTCCCTCCGGCCGCCGCCGCCCTGGTCGCCGCGCCGGCCGCCCTGCTCGGCGGGCCGAGCGGGCGCGGCTGCCGCGGGCGCCAGCTGTTCAACGGCTCCCAGCTCGCGCTGTGCGCCTTCACCTCCTCGGTCGTCTTCCACCTGCTGCGCGGCCCGCAGCTGCTGCTGGGCTCCCGGTTCCCGGCCGCGCTGCTGCCCGGCTTCACCGCAGTCGCCGCGTTCTGCCTGGTCAACGGGGTGGTGGTGGGCGTGATGGTGATGCTCAGCGAGGGCCGCGGGGCCGGGGTGCTGCTGCGTGGGGCCTGCTCGGTGTGCGGACTGCCGGTGCTGGTGCACGCGGCCGGCGGACTGATGGTCGCCGTGCTCTGGCAGGGCCCGTACGGTGCGTTCGCGGCGCTGCTGGCACTGCTGCCGCTGTCCATCTCCGCCTGGGTGTTCGCCCAGGGCCAGCGCGAGCAGGACGCCCACCAGGCCACCGTGCAGTCGCTGGTGCAGGCCGTGGAGATCAAGGACGCCTACACCCGCGGGCACAGCGAACGGGTCGGCCGGGCCTCGGTGCTGATCGCCACTCAGCTCGGCATGGAGGCCGACCGGCTGCGCACCCTGCGCTTCGCGGGGATCCTGCACGACGTCGGCAAGCTCGGCGTGGCCACCGAGCTCCTGCGCAGAAACGGTCCCCTCACCGAGGCGGAGCGCCGGGCCGTGGAGATCCACCCGGTGTACGGGTACGAGCTGGTGCGCGGGATCGACTTCCTCGGCGAGGCGCACGCCGGGATCCTGCACCACCACGAGCGGGTGGACGGCCGGGGCTACCCGAGCGGGCTGGCGGGCGACCGGATCCCCGAGTTCGCCCGGATCATCTCGGTCGCCGACGCCTTCGACTCGATGACCTCCACCCGCTCCTACCGGCGCGGCCGCCCGGTCGCCGAGGCGGTGGCCGAGCTGGAGCGCTGCTCGGGCAGCCAGTTCGACCCGGTGATGGTGCGGGCGCTGATCGACGCGCTGGCCGTCCACGACTGGCGGCCGGTGGTGCACTCCGAGGACTGCGTGCGGGCCGTCCCGGACATCCCGCTCGGGGTGCCCGAACCGGTCCGGACGGCTCCCGGCCGGGTACCCGCGCAGGGCGGCGCTCCCGCGCCCGGGCAGCCGTGACGGCGCCCGGGCGCGCGGCCCTCGGCCGGACGGCCCGCAGCCGGACGCTCGCCGACCGCGCGGCGTGCGGGCCCACCACCCGCGCGGTGCACGCGGCCGCCGCCGCACTGCTGGCGCTCGCGCTGGGCGCGGTCGCGGTGCGCGGGGTCGCGGAGCCCAAGGTCGCGCTGGCGTTCACCGTGCTGATCGCGCTCGGCGAATGCGTCCGGATCACCCTTCCGGGCGATCGCGAACAGGCGCCCATCGGCGCTGCCAGTGCGCTGGCGTACGCCCTGCTCGGGCCGCTGCGCGGGGTGCCGACCGCGCACGGGATGCTCCAGGTGGTCACGGTGACCGGGGCGGGCCTGCTGCTGGCCTGGCTGCCCGGGCTCGCCGCCCTGCCGCACCGCCCCGAGCGCCCGCACCGCCGCCCGCCCTGGGCCGACCCGGCCCGCCGCGACAGCGCCGTCCGCCGGCTGCTCGCCGTCGGCTTCGCGGCCGCCGTCTTCCAGCCGCTCTACAACGGCGGCCTGGTCGACCGTTTCTCGCCCGAGGGCCCGGCGTACGGGGCCTTCCTGACCGTCGTCGCCGCGCTGGCCGCGCTCTGCGACGCCACCCTGGCGGCCCTGCTGCGCCGTTCGGCGGGCGGGCTGCGGTTCCCCGCGGCGCTGGAGGACGAGCTGCGCTCGCTGTTCGGCATCGGCTCGGCGATCGTCGCCACCGGGATGCTGGTCAGCCTCGCGGCCGGCGAGGTCGGGCTCTGGGCGCTGCCGCTGTTCTGCACCCCGCTGCTGCTCGCCCAGGTGTCCTTCCGGCGCGCCGCCGCGGTGCGGGCCACCACCGGTCAGACCATCGCCAGCCTGGCCCGGGCCACCGAGGTGGCCGGCTACACCCCGCACGGGCACGCGCGCCGGGTCGCGGACACGGCGTGCGCGCTGGGGCGCGAGCTGGGTCTGGGCACCCGCGAGCTCGCCCTGCTGGAGTACGCCGCGCTGATGCACGACGTCGGCCAGCTGTCCCTGGTCGAACCGGTGCCGGACGGCGCCACCGCGGTGCTGCCGTGCGTCGAGCAGCAGCGGATCGCCCGGCTGGGCAGCGAGGTGATCAGCCGTACCGGCGTGCCCCGGCAGGTCGCCGAGCAGGTCGCCCGGCTGGCCGACCCCTGCGCCGGGCCCGCCGTCGGCGAGGGCCCGGTGCCGCTCGCGGCCCGGATCATCCGGGTCGCCAACGCCCACGACGACCTGCTCACCGTGGCCCGCGGCCGGGGCGTCGGTGAGGCCGTCGGGCGGCTGGAGGCGCTGGAGGTCATCCGGCTGGGGCGCGGTCGGGTCTACGACGCCCGGGTGGTGGACGCCCTGGCCAGGGTCGGTGGACAGGCCAGGGGCTGACGGCCGGGACTGCCGCCCGAGGGCCGGAACCGGCGCCGCAGCCGGGGCCGCAGCCGGGGTCGGACCCGCCAGGGGTTGAGAGGGCGCGGCCGGGCGGGCAGGCTGGGGAGGGGCGGGCCCCAACCTCGGCGGTGGGGAGCGCGGGCGGGGGCGGGCGTGGTTGGATGCGGTCGTAGCGTGGAACACCGACCCGGAGCGCCGGGCCCGGTACGCCGTCCGAGGCGGTACGGGCACGGTGGCACGGGACTTGAGCGGACGACGACGGCAGGGACGAACGTGAGGATCTTCCACCGGGCACGGCACCGGCCGTCCGCCACCTGGCGGCAGACGACCGACCGGGCCTTCACGCTGATCGGCGACGGTCGCTACGAGGACGCCGGCGCGCTGCTGGTGATGGCCGCCGACCTGGAGCCCTGGCTCTCCGACTCGTGGTTCAACCTCGCCCTCCTGCACAAGTTCCGCCGCGACTGGGAGCAGGCCCGCTCGGCCGGCCTGCGCGCCGTCGCCCTGCTGGACCGCGAACACGGCGCCCCCGACTGGTGGAACCTCGGCATCACCGCCACCGCCCTGCAGGACTGGCCGCTGGCCCGCCGCGCCTGGCAGGCGTACGGGCTCAAGCTGTCCGGCGGCCCCGGTGGTCAGCCCGACGGCCCGGTCAGCCTGGACCTCGGCACCACCCCCGTGCGGCTCTCCCCGGACGGCGAGTCCGAGGTGGTCTGGGGCCGCCGCCTCGACCCGGCCCGGATCGAGGTCCTCTCCATCCCGCTGCCCTCCTCCGGCCGCCGCTGGGGCGAGGTGGTGCTGCACGACGGCGCCCCGCACGGCGAGCGGGTCACCGACGGCGTCGCCTACCCGGTGTTCGACGAGATCGAGCTCTGGGCCCCCTCCCCGGTGCCGACCTACGTGGTGCTGCTGCAGGCCGCCACCGCCGGGGACCGCGACGCACTGGAGCGGCTGGTCGCCGACGCCGGCTACGCCGCCGAGGACTGGACCTCGTCGGTACGGCTGCTCTGCCGCGCCTGCTCGGAGAGCCGGATGGCCTCCGACGACGGCGTCGCGGCCCACCACGACCCGCACGACGACGGCGACGCCGCGCACCCCGGCCACCTCAGCCACCTCAGCCAGGGCGGCGCCGCCGGGATGTCCTGGCTGGTCGAGCGCGAGTGCGGGATCGCCGCACCCGCCCACCTGGTGCGCACCCTGCTGGACCGCTGGGTCGCGGCCTCCCCGGGGACCCGGGCGTACCGGGATCTCGAAGAGGTCTGCTGAGACCCGCTGAGTACCCTGGTGAGGTACGCGTAGGACCTATGGAAGCGGAAGACATGGCGGAGCAGGCCGAGCAGCACGAGCACGAGCACGACGTGGAGGGGGCGGCGCCCGAGGCTCCCGTGAAGGTGATCGGTGAGGAGCCCGACCTCGGCAAGGGCACCGCCCGTCCGATCACCGTCGTCGGCAACCCCGTCCTGCACCGCGAGGTCAAGGACGTCACCGCCTTCGACGACGAGCTCTCCGCGCTGATCGACGACATGTTCCAGTCGATGTACGCCGCCGAGGGCGTCGGCCTCGCCGCCAACCAGATCGGCGTGGACCTCAAGGTCTTCGTCTACGACTGCCCGGACGACGAGGGCGTGCGCCACATCGGCCACGTGATCAACCCCAAGCTGGAGGAGTACCCGGCCGACCGGCGCCGGGTCCTCGACGACGGCAACGAGGGCTGCCTGTCCGTCCCCACCGCGTACGCCGAGCTGCCGCGCCCGGACTTCGCCGCCGTGACCGGCGTCGACAAGGACGGCAAGCCGATCCGCGTCGAGGGCACCGGCTTCTTCGCCCGTTGCCTGCAGCACGAGACCGACCACCTGTACGGCACCCTCTACATCGACAAGCTGTCGAAGCGCGACCGCAAGGACGCCCTGAAGCAGATGGCCGAGGGCACGCCGAAGTACGCGACCGTGCCGAACGCGTAACGGCGGAACGCTCATTGTCGAAGGCCGGTGCGGACCTGTCCGCACCGGCCTTCGGGCGTTCCCGGCCGCGGGATGTCACGTCCTCGTGCCGCGTCCGGTCTACCCGGCGGGAGTGACCGAGTGAGTGACCGAGCGAAGGAGATCCGTCATGAGGGCCGTCATCGTGTGCGCGTCCGTGTCCCACGGCAACACCCGGAGGATCGCCGAGACCATGGGCCGGGTGCTGTCGGCCCCGGTCGTCGAGCCCGAGCAGGTCGATCCGGCGGAGCTGGCCGGCTACGACCTGGTGGGGTTCGGCTCGGGGATCTTCACCGGCCGGTTCCACCCCCGGCTGCGTGACTTCGTCCGGTCGGTTCCGCGGGGGCAGCGGGGCAGGGCGTTCGTGTTCGCCACCAGCGGGCTGCCGGAACTGCCGGTCCGGCCCTTCACGCGTCCGCTCGTACGGGCCCTGGAACAGAAGGGCTTCGAGGTGGCCGACGCCTTCTCCTGCCGGGGCTTCGACACCTGGCTCCCGTTCAGGCTCGTCGGCGGCCTCAACAAGGCGCGGCCGGGCGCGGAGGACCTGGCGGCGGCGCGGGCGTTCGCCGAGGGGCTGGGGGCCCGGGGCCTCGAAGGCGGCGGGAGGTGAGACGGAGGGCCGGTGCGGGCGGATCGGGGCGCACCGGCCCTCCGGAGCAGGTTCGAGTCGGTTCGGGCTACTTCGGGATGAAGATCCACTCCGGCCCGTAGACGGCTTGGGGGTTGGCGGGCAGTTTGATGGCGTTCAACTGCCGTGCGAAGTCACCCAGATCGTTCATGTGGCCGATCGCGTCGGAGAGCGAGTCCGCGTTGCCGCCCCAGGCCGCTTCGAGGGCGCGCAGCATGTCGCTGTAGGCGGTGTTGAAGTCGTTCAGCACGGCGGCGGTGGTCCGGTCGGGCTCGTTGCCGGGGGAGTTGACCCAGCCGCCGGCCGGGACCCGGGGGACCGGTGCGACGCCCGGGAGCGGGATGTCGGGGCCGGTGAACTCGAACCTCCCCGTCGCCGGGTTCTTCACGAGCTTCTTGCCGACGGCGATCTCCTTGAAGGCGTAGTAGTGGGCGAGTTCACCGGGCGCGCCGTGGAAGGGGTTGTCCGGGGAGGCGTCGGTGCCCTCGCCCTGGGTCCGGATGACGTCGATCGCCTTCAGCACGTCGTCGATGGTGTTCATCGCGACGATGTCGTTGCCGGCGCCGTGGCCGATCGCCCCGAGCGGGAAGGTCACCTGGTTCTGCCCGGTCAGCAGGTGGGCGAACTTCGGGAAGACGTTGGCGATGCGCTGGTAGAAGGCGCCGATCGTGTTGCCGTCGGCGGCGAAGGCGAGCGGGTTCTCGGGCTTCTCGATGTCGGAGAAGAGCGTGGCCGACTCCCGGCTCAGCCCGCTGAGGAAGACCTCCAGGCCCGGGTTGACCCCGCCCGGCAGCTCGCCCGGGTACTTGGGGACGGTGAGCGGGTCCTTGAGGACGACCGTGCCGCCGATGCTGGTGAGCATGTTGCAGACCAGGCCGAAGTGCGACATCTCGTCGAAGACGATCTCGCGGATGGTGTGGCGGACCGGCTTGCTGTTGTCCTGATCGGTGATCGACCAGAGGGCGGTGGCGTAGGGCGGGATGGTGGAGAGCTCCAGCATGATCGCCCGCTGGAGGGCGTCCTTGAGCTCGTGCTCCGTCCAGTCCTCCTCGGCCATGCTCATGAGCTGGACGATCGCGTCGCTCTCGTAGTCCAGGATTCCGGTCGTCGGCACGGGTGGGCCCCTTTCGTCGTGCGGCTGTGCGCGGAACGTAGCCGGGGCCCGGTCGTCCGCATGCGTGGGAGGCCGGTGTGGCCCGGGAGTTCATCCGGACGGGCGGGGCGGGGGAGCTGTCAGGGGGCACGCCTAGGGTGATGGACAAGATCATCGGCCGCCGCCGCCGCCCGGCCCGGGCGGTGTCGTGGCGCCCGGGTACCGTACCGGGGTGTCCACGACATTCGATCTTCCGGCCGAGCTGTCCGCCTCGCTCGCGGGCCCGGCCGCCGCCTGGCGGTTCGTCGAACGGTTCGCCGCACACCTCGGAGCACCGGTCGAGGAGGCGCACGGCTGCACGGAGGAAGAGCTCGCCGCGGCCGAGCAGCGCCTCGGCCTGCCGCTGCCCGGGGCGCTGCGTGAGGCATACGGGAGGTTCGGGCGGCGCTTCGACCTGTTCGGCGGCCAGGAACAGTGGATCCCGCTGGAGGACGTGGAGGTGGAGGACGGGATCCTCATCTTCATGGCCGAGCGGTACTGGTACTGGGCGGTCGGAATCCGGCTCGACCAGGCCGGCGGTGACGACCCGCCACTGGTGACCGACGCGACCCCGGGCGACCCGGTGGAGGCGGAGTGGGAGCCGATGGCCGACCGCTTCTCCGCGGCTTTCGTGGAGTCGGTGCTGAACGGGAACCTCCTCTGCGACGACATGGGCGGGATGCGTCGGGAAGCGGCGCCCGGCGACATCGACCACGTGGAGCGGGAGTTCACCCCGCTGCCGCCCTTCGAGGAAGGGCCGGCGGAGGACGGCCGCCGGTGGTACGCGGGACCGGAGGTGCTGGTCTGCGTCGACCGGACGGACCCCGACGTCGAACTGGGCTGGCTCTGCGTCCGGGCCTTCAACCGGCAGGCACTCGACGGGATGTGTGCTGCCCTGCGGGGTGACTGGACCTACACCATGAACTACTGAGCGAGCCGGTCGGTCGGGCAGGAGAGGCCCGGCCAGGTGCTATTGGGGCACACGATCACGTAGTGGCCCGACCACCGGATGTCGGACACCCAGCGGGACCAGACCACGTCGGAGGCCCGGGCGAGTTGGTCGAGGGCGAACCGGCGGCGCGTGGCGGTCGGGAGCCAGGGGTCGCCGCCGGGCGAGTGCTGCTCGTAGCGCTCCGCGAGCCAGTCGGCTGCGCCTGCTGCTGTGTCCCAGGTGCCCCGGACCTGGGAGGGCGGCCGCAGCAGCCACCAGCCCGTCATCATCGGCGGCAGCTCCGAGAGGCCGAACCGTGCGGCCTCGACCGGTCGGCGCTCCGACTCCCGCGCCAGCAGCCGGCCGTCACCGGCCCACTCGTAGCCGTGGAAATGCAAGCGCGCTCCTCCTCGCAGGGGTTGGGGGCCCCGGCCGCCCGCACGGGACTGCGGGCGGCCGGGACTGTCGGGGGACGTCAGACCGACAGGCCGAACCGCGCCGGGTCGATCCCGGCCTCGGTCAGTTCCTGGGCCGTGAACAGCAGCGGTTCACGGTCGGGCCGCTTGCTGTCGCCGAGGGCGAAGACACCCGGGGCGTCGGGCACGGCACCGAGGGTCACGCAGGTCTCGGAGCCGTCGTCACCTCCGCCCTGGTTGCCACCGCACGCACGGTTGAACTCGATCTGCGAGAGGTCGAGTTCGTACAGGTTGTGATCGGTCATTGCCTGCACCTTCCGGTATCGCTTCGGGGCGCGGAACGGCCCCGCTCCGCCCAGGAGTCGGGCGGGAGATTCAAGGGGAAAGGGCTCGTGGAAGAGCAGTCAGCCCCAGAGGCTGATGCGCGTGGTGAGCTGGTTGACCGGCACCTGACGGGGCGGGGCGTCCGGATCGAACAGCGGCCGGACCAGAGCCCGGCCGTTCTCGGCGCCGACGATCTCGACCAGGCCGCCGCTGGTGAGGTCCTTCCGGATCGGGTTGTTGTCGATCCGATCCATGAGTTCCGTGTGCGTGCGGCGACGATTGGGCGTGGTCGGCTGCGCGGAACCGGCAGCGGGCATGGAAGGCTCCCGTGACTCGCGGATCGTTTCGGTGAGCCACCAAGTTACGCGGGATTCGGTGCTATTCCTGCACGATTTCCTGTTCCCGCAAGAACTCGTCGCGGATCGCCCCAACCATTTCTCGCATGGTGTTTCCGGCAAGAGCCGTAAGTTCGAATCGGTGGAACCGTTCCCGGTATAGCTCCACATCCTTCGGTTCACTGGTGGTGATCTCGGAATGGGGGATCTCGACAATCACCAATCGATTATCATAGACAACGAACGATGAGGAGGGTACTTCGATCATGGGAATCGAGAGCGGTACGACGCCAATCCAGACGTTCGGGAGGCGGGACAGGGCGATGAGCCGGTCAAGCTGAACAGCCATCTCGGGAGGGGAGGTAAGCCGCCACCGCAGCACCGATTCGGTGATCAGGTGGCGAAACGACTTGGCGGGCTCGAAGAGTACGGCTTGGCGCTGGAGTCGAGCGCCGATGGTCCGTGACAGCACTTCCTCTGTCAGGCCCTTTGTGCTGAGGATCGCCCGGACGTACTCCGGCGTCTGACACAAGCCGGGGATGCAGGACGGCTGGAAGACCCGTTGAACGACCGTCTCGGCTTCCACGGCCCGGATGGCCTCCTGGTGCAGGTGGAACCCGCTGCGACGGCACAGGCGCCAGGCCGTGGCCTCGGTAACTTCTCGACGGGCTGTCTCGACCAGGCCGGCCCGGACTTCATCGGATACCCCGATGGCTGTGAGGATGCGGTCCACGTCCATTGCTGTCGGGGCGATCTTCCCCGTTTCGATGCGGCTCAGCTTGGATGGGGACATGGCAGCGCTGCGGGCGACTGCTTTGGCCTCTTTCCCACTGGCCTTTCGCAGCTCCCGCAGCGTGCTACCGATGTTCCCTCTCATTAATGCCGTGCCGCGCCCACCAGTCGGTGAACGGCTCGGCGTGGCTCAGAGCCGCGTCTCGCCACCGAATCCATTTCTCAACCTCGGACTCTTCCTCAGCTCCGAGGAATGCCCCCTCATCGTCGTAAGCCATCGAAACGGTCGCCGACTCATCGAACATCCAGAAGTCGGGAACGCCTTCGAGAGGGTTCGGCCTGTCCGTGATGTCGAGGATGAAGAACTCTTCGCCCGCCGTGGCGTTGGTCTGGTACCCCCAGCCCAGTTCGAATTGGAGATAAGGCGTGAGAGGTCGGGTGAGAATGTGGACCCGGTACATCCGGCGGCCGGCGTCGATGTTCCGTTGGACCTGCGCCAGCCACCTGGCGTTGTAGTCGGTGGGCTTCGGCTTCCCGGTCAGGAACGCCTGGTAGGCGTCGACGCTGCCGGACTTGCTGTAGTCGTCCAGCGTCTCCAGCCGGAACGCTTCCCACTGGAAGTCGTCGAAGAGTGCGCCGAAGGCGTTAGGAGAGATGGTCACGGGTAACCCTCACCAGGAGATCGATCGGGATTCGTACGGCTGTTTCGGTGTCCGGTAGCTGCATCGTGGCCAAGGCTTCCTCGTCATCCACCCGGAAGCCCTGTACGACCAGATCCCCGGTGTCAGTGGCGTAGATCGTCGGGCACGGCCCGTTGTCGCAGGAGCTGTCTAGTTCGGTCAGCTTCACGGCTGTTTCCTCCCCCTTGGCTTCTCGTTCGATGCTCGCGACTCCTGGTGTGCCAGGTCAAGAACTCGATCTTTCGAGAACGAGAAATCGGTCTGGTGGGTTGTGCCCGCCCCGCCCCGGCGTGGATGCCGGGGCGGGGCGGGGGAGTTCAGGGGCGGTCGGTGGTGATGGTGATCGGGTGGGCGGTCCAGTCGGTCATCTCGCCGACGTAGAGGGTGATGCTCCAGCTGCCGTCCTGGTGTAGGCGGCGGGCGACGCCCTCGCCGCCGCCCGGGCCGATGCAGATCCGGATGAGGTCCCGGTGGGCCTCGCGGATCGGCAGGTTGCGGACGCGCTCCCACAGGACGGGGAGGGCGTGGTCGAGGCTGGGGAAGACCGTGGGCAGCATGATGCCCGAGATCTCGGCCCGGACGGTGCTCACGCGGCGGCCTCGGCGGGGGCGGAGACGTGGCACCAGACGAACTTCCCGATGCCGCCGGCGCGCGGGCAGCAGCCCCACTGGGTGGCCAACTCGTGCACGAGGAGCAGACCTCGGCCGCTCTCGTCGGCGGTGGTGGTGTCACGGAGGGACGGTTTCTCGCTGTCGGCGTCGTGCACCTCGATGCGGAGGGTGTCGTCGTCGGGGGAGAGGCGGAAGCGGATGAAGATCAGGCGCCCGCGCGGCGTCCGGGCGTGCTGGACGGCGTTGGTGACCAGCTCGCTGACCAGCAACTCACCGGTGGGGAGCAGGGGTTCGCCCGAGGGGTGGGGGCGGAGGAAGTCCCGCAGCTCCTGACGGGCGGCGCGGGGGGACTTGCGGTGCCGGGGCAGCCAGCAGGTCTGCTCGACGGGGGCGGGGGAGACGGTTTCAGGCATGGCGGGGCCACCTCTGGAGTGTGCGGGTGACAGCAGCTGAAGAAGGCATGGGAATGCCCGGGTGAAGCCCGCCATGATCACGGTGTGTCTCCTGGCGGACTACGTTGAGTAGCATGCTCCTGGGAGCTTCCATGGTGCAAGTCCCCACTTTGGAAGTGATCAAAGATTGTTGTCAGCCGACGGAGAGGGGCAGACTGGCAGATCACGGAAGTGAGGAGGTCGCGACATTGCCCGTGAACCGGAACCCGACAGTTCGGCAGCGCCGTCTGGCTCGAACTCTCAAGGAGCTGCGGACGGATGCGAACCTGACGATCGCTCACTCGGCCCGGCGTCTTGAGTGCGCCGAGAGCAAGATCAGCCGAATCGAAGCCGCGCAGTCTGGGATTCGGCTGGTGGATCTTCGGCTGCTGCTCGACCTGTACGGGGTGAGAGACCCGGCGACGCGGAGCCGGCTGGAGGCACTGTCGCGTGAAGGCCGCTTGCGCGGATGGTGGGACCGGTACTCGGACACGCTGTCGCCGCTGTATGCCGACTTCATTGCGCTGGAGTCCGACGCGTCGGACATGTACAGCATCCAGACCTTCCTGGTGCCGGGGCTGCTCCAAACCGAGGACTACACGCGTGCGGTGGTCCGCGCGCAGATAGAGGATGCGACGTCGGAGCAGGTCGAGAGGCTCACGAAGGTTCGCCAGGAACGGCGAGCGGTACTGACGCGTGAGGCGCCGCTCCGCATGTGGGTCGTCCTTTCCGAGTCCGTGCTGAAGCATCGGATCGGTGGCCGGGCGGTCATGCGGGACCAGCTCGAATCCCTGGTGGCGAGCGCGGAGCAGCCGAACATCAACATCCAGGTCCTGCCGGAGGAATCAGACGTCCACGCTGCACTGTTCGGTCCTGTCGCCATCTTGAGCTTCCCGGAGGCGACGGAGACGGACGTGGTGTACGTCGACAGCCTTCTCAGCACGCTCTACATCGAGGAACCGGAGGAAGTGTTCAAATACACCGACCTGTTCCGCCGCGCCCTGGCTGAGTCGCTGCCGCGCACCGAATCGATCGAACTCATCGAGCGCGCAAAGGACAAGATCTAGAAATGGTGAGCATGTTCCTGCCGTCAGCTTCGGCCGCCGGACTTGAGTGGCGCAAGTCCTCCTACTCAGGCGCCCAGAGTGACTGCGTCGAGGTGGCGGCAGTCCTTGCGGTTCCCGGACTTGACTGGCACAAGAGCACATACAGCGGGCAAGGCGGGAACTGCGTTGAGACGCAGGTCAGGCCGGCGACAATGGCTGTCCGGGACTCCAAGGATCCTGGCGGGCCGGCTCTGGTCTTTCCGGCCGATGCCTGGTCTTCCTTCCTCGCCGGGGTCAAGTCCGGCGAGTTTCCGACCGACTGAATCAACAGTGCTGCCCCGCACGGGCTGTGGCCGTGCGGGGCAGCATCCTGCTCTCAGCTGAAGTTGTCGACCCAGAAGAACACGGTCCTCAGGACCGCTCCTGGACCACCGGCGCCGAAGGCGAGGACCATGGACTGGGCGACCGCCACATCCGTGGGGTCGATGCCGTGGGACCAGGTGATCCGGGCGCTCAGGCCGGGAATCGTGCTTCCTGGCGCATACGCCCGGTACGAGCCGCGGGCATCCGCTATGCGCACCCCGTTGCGGCGCAGCTCCGCCCGGCGGAGGCTGGTCGACCTCAGCTCGTAGGTGCGGTCGCCCACCACGGCCGTGCGGGTGCGCGACTTCCGCCCGATCGGCACGTTCTGGCCGTTGACGTTCATGGCGCCGTGGTCGCGGTCGGGCACCACCGTGACGGTGGGCATCCCCACCCCCTGCACCCGGGCCACGACGGACGGCCAGCGGTCATGACTGACCTGTATCGGCCCGAACGGGCCGTTGATCACGCGCTGTTGGAGCTTGGACATTCCTGGCTATCCCCCGAACACCGAGAACCGACAGCGGAGCTGCCGTGACGGCAGCTCCGCTGTTCGCTGAACGTTGTTGTCGACTTAGAAGTCGTCGTCGAAGGAGACCGAACCCTCGACCGCGACCTGGTACGCCGACACGCGCCGCTCGAAGAAGTTGGTCAGCTCCTGGACGTTCTGCAGCTCCATGAAGCCGAACGGGTTGGTCGACCCGTAGCGGATCGGCAGACCCAGACGCGCCAGGCGCTGGTCGGCCACCGCCTGCAGGTACTCCCGCATCGAGGCGGTGTTCATGCCGGGCAGGCCCTCACCGCACAGGTCCTGGGCGAACTGGAGCTCGGCCTCGACGGCCTCCTCCAGCATCTCCGTGACCTGCTTGGCCATCTCGTCGTCGAAGAGGTCGGGCTCCTCCTCGCGGACGGTGTCCACCACGGAGAACGCGAAGTCCATGTGCATGGACTCGTCGCGGAACACCCAGTTGGTACCCGTGGCCAGGCCGTGCAGCAGACCGCGCGACCGGAACCAGTACACGTACGCGAACGCGCCGTAGAAGAACAGGCCCTCGACGCACGCCGCGAAGCAGATCAGGTTGAGCAGGAACGCCCGCCTGTCCTCCTTCGTCTGCAGCGAGTCGATGTGGTCGACCGCGTTCATGTACTTGAAGCAGAACTGCGCCTTCTGGTGGATGGAGGGGATGTTCTCCACCGCGGCGAAGGCCGCGTTGCGGTCCTCCGGGTCCGGAAGGTAGGTGTCCAGCAGCGTCAGGTAGAACTGGACGTGCACGGCCTCCTCGAACAGCTGGCGCGACAGGTACAGGCGCGCCTCCGGGGAGTTGATGTGCTTGTAGAGGCTCAGCACCACGTTGTTCGCGACGATGGAGTCACCGGTCGCGAAGAAGGCGACCAGCCGGCCGATCATGTGCCGCTCGCCCTCGCTCAGCTTGGCGAGGTCGGCGACGTCGGAGTGCAGGTCCACCTCCTCCACGGTCCAGGTGTTCTTGATCGCGTCCCGGTACCGGTCGTAGAACGACGGGTAGCGCATCGGGCGCAGGGTCAGCTCGAAGCCGGGGTCGAGCAGCATCTTGCGGTCGTCGGGGGTGCTCACTGGCAGGCCTCGCAGGACTCGGGGTTCTCCAGGGAGCAGGCGATGGCGTCCTGCTCGGCCTGGGTCATGGTGGGGGCGGGGACCGGCACGGCGCTGCGGGCGGCACCGGAGGCGGCCTGGGCGATGCGGGTCGCGGGACGCGAGCGCAGGTAGTAGGTGGTCTTCAGGCCCACCTTCCACGCGTAGGCGTACATCGAGCTCAGCTTGCCGATGGTCGGCGCCGCCATGAACAGGTTCAGCGACTGGCTCTGGTCCAGGTACGGCATGCGGGCCGCGGCCAGGTCGATCAGCGCGCGCTGCGGCAGCTCCCAGGCCGTCCGGTAGAGCGAACGGACCTCGGCCGGCAGCCAGTTCAGCTCCTGGACGGAGCCGTTGGCGTCGCGCAGCGAGTCGCGGGTCTGCTGGTCCCAGACGCCGAGCTCCTTGAGCTCGCGCACCAGGTACGGGTTGACCTGGAGGAACTCGCCGCTGAGCGTCTCGCGCTTGAACAGGTTGGACACCTGCGGCTCGATGCACTCGTACACGCCGGCGATGGACGCGATGGTCGCGGTCGGCGCGATGGCCAGCAGCAGCGAGTTGCGCAGGCCGGTCTCGGCGATCCGGGCGCGCAGCGCGGTCCAGCGGTCGGCCCACTGCTGGGCGGCCGTCGGGAAGTGGTCGATGTGCAGCTCGCCGCGGGCGGCGCGGGTCTCGCCGTACGCCTCGTGGCGGCCCAGCTGCTCGGCCAGGTCGGCGGAGCGCTCGTACGCGGTGAGCATGATGCGCTCGGCGATGAGCGTGGACAGCCGCGCGGCCTGCGCGGAGTCGAAGTCGATCCGCAGCTTGAAGAAGACGTCCTGGAGGCCCATCACGCCGAGGCCGACCGGGCGCCAGCGGGAGTTGGACGTCCCGGCCTCGGTGGTCGGGTAGAAGTTGATGTCCACCACGCGGTCGAGGAAGGTGACGGCGGTGCGGACGGTGGCGTCGAGGCGCTCCCAGTCCATCGCGCCGAGCAGGTCGTCCGCGGAGGCGCCGACGGCCACGTGCGCACCGAGGTTGACCGAACCCAGGTTGCAGACGGCGGTCTCGGAGTCGTCCGTGACCTCCAGGATCTCGGTGCACAGGTTGGAGGAGTGCACCGTGCGGCCCGGCAGCGCGGTCTGGTTGGCGGCGCGGTTGGAGGCGTCCTTGAAGGTCATCCAGCCGTTGCCGGTCTGCGCCAGGGTGCGCATCATGCGGGCGTAGAGGGTCTGCGCCGGGATGGTGCGGACGGCCTTGCCGGCCTGCTCGGCCTTGCGGTAGGCCTCGTCGAACTCCTCGCCCCACAGGTCGACGAGCTCGGGCACGTCGGCCGGGGAGAACAGCGACCAGTCCGCGTTGGCGTTGACCCGGCGCATGAACTCGTCCGGGATCCAGTGCGCCAGGTTGAGGTTGTGGGTGCGGCGGGCTTCCTCGCCGGTGTTGTCGCGGAGCTCCAGGAACTCCTCGATGTCGGCGTGCCAGGTCTCCAGGTAGACGCACGCGGCGCCCTTGCGGCGGCCGCCCTGGTTGACGGCGGCGACCGAGGAGTCGAGGGTGCGCAGGAACGGCACGATGCCGTTGGACTTGCCGTTGGTGCCGCGGATCAGGCTGCCGCGCGAGCGGATGCGCGAGTAGGACAGGCCGATGCCGCCGGCGTGCTTGGACAGGCGGGCGATCTGCGCGTAGCGGTTGTAGATCGAGTCCAGGTTGTCCAGCGGGGAGTCGAGCAGGTAGCAGCTCGACATCTGCGGGTGGCGGGTGCCGGAGTTGAAGAGCGTCGGCGAGGAGGTGAGGTACTCCAGGCGGCTCATCAGGCCGTACAGCTCGGCCACCTCGCGCACCGACTGCTCGTTGTCGCCGACCGCCAGGCCACAGGCGACGCGGAGCAGGAAGTGCTGCGGGGTCTCGACCACCTTGCGGGTGATCGGGTGGCGCAGCAGGTAGCGGGACTGCACGGTGCGCAGGCCGAAGTACTCGAAGCGGTCGTCGCCCGCGGCGTCGATCAGGGCGTCCAGCGCGGCGGCGTGCTTGGCGACGAAGTCCGCGGTGGTGTCGCCGATCAGGCCCTCGGCGTGGCCGACGGCGATCGAGGCGGAGAAGGACGTGGCGCCCTGGCTGTTCGCCTCGTCGACGATCTCCAGCGCGAGCAGGCGGGCGGCGAGCTTCGAGTACTGCGGGTCCTCGGCGATCATCGACGCGGCGGCGTCCACGGCCAGCCCGCGCAGCTCGGCGAAGTCCGAGCCGGCGTGGCGGCCGCGCAGCGCAGCGGCGGCGACATGGCCGGGGTCGACCTCGGGGAGGTCGACACTGCGGTCGGTGAGCAGCCGCAGCAGGGCGCCGCCGGGGTCGGAGACCTTCGGGTCGATGAAGGCGGTACCGGAGCCCTGGGCGGGCAGGGTGGCTGAGGCAGCGGTGGTCAAGGCGCTCTCTCCTGGCGGCGATCGGCGGCGGTGATCGGAGCCTCGGGCCGGTCGGGGCAGGGGAGCACGGCACGAACGCAAACGGCGTCGCGCGACGGTGTCTCCCCGGCCCGCCCGCGAGGCCCGGAGGGGTGGTGCTTGGTGCTGGCGCGGCCTCTGCGGGAGGGCCGTGGCGCACGCCGCCGGCAGGTACTCGGACTCGCGGGGACAGCTGCTCCAGCCGCCCGCACACCGCTGCGGGGCAGTCCCGGATTCGCACCGGGTTCCCCTGCATCGACAGCAGAAGCGAGCATACATGTAGTGCCGCTGCTCTGCGGCGGCACCATATGTTGTGCCTGTCGTGTCGCCCGCGTGGGCGGGCCCGCCGGCCGGTCAGTGCTTGAGATAGACCTTGTACGTGCTCGAATCGCCGGTCGGCGAAGTGAATTGCGCCACCAGTCGGTACTGCCCGCCGGCCGCCAGCGCGGCGCTCAGGGCGCGGTCGGTGGCGCGCGGCGCGGTGCTGTCGAGGACGACCATCGTGTACCAGCCGTCGCGGATCGCGGCGACGCTCCCGTCGTCCCCGTGGTGCTGCACGCCGGCCGCGTCGCGGTACTCCGTGCCGGTGCGCGCGGAGACCCACTGCTCGGGCTTGCTGACCGCGCCGAGGTAGTACTCGGCGAGTCCGTCGACCTCGGTGAGGTAGCGCCCCTGGGGCACCGCGTGGGACCGCAGGACGGCCAGCAGGCGGCCGGAGTCGGGTCCGTTCTGGTACCGCAGGGCGGACTGTTCCAGGCCGAGGGCGAGCAGCGCGACCCACACCAGGATGCCGAGCTGGGGGTGGCGGAAGTGGGCGCCGACCAGCCGGGTCAGGCCTACCCCGGCGAGCGGGGCGGCCAGCAGCATGCCGTAGGCGAGGTGGCGGAACAGCGCCCCGGAGGTGCCGGTCCACACGTGCGCGGCCGGGACGAGCAGGGCGGTGGCGGTCAGCACGGTGCCGAGCAGGGCGCGGTGGCCGCGCGAGGTGGGAACGGCCTCCTTCTCGGGCGCGTCGTGCTCGTTCATCTGTTCGCGGCGCGCGTACGCGATCGTGCCGGCCACCGCGAGGACGGTGAACAGGCCGCTCCACTGGACGGTGGAGAGCAGGACGGCGCGGGCCGAGCCGGGGGCGTTGCCGTGTGAGGGCGACCACCCGGCGAGCTCGCCCAGCGTGCCGTACGGCAGCAGCAGGACGACGGTGCCGGCGGCCAGCAGCAGGGCGCGCAGGGCGGCCGGGCCGAACCGGCGGTGCGGACGGGCGGTGGCCAGCGCGAGGCCGACCAGGGCGGGCACGGCGAAAGCCGCGGAGTACGCGACGGCGCAGGCGAGCGCCGCCGCCGGGGCGGCGGTCAGGATCAGCGCCGGATGTCGCCGTGAGGTGAACACCGTGGCCCAGGCCGCGAGGGCGACCAGCAGCACGGCGAGGGACTCGGGGGCGGCGTAGAAGCCGACCACGACGGTGGACTGCAGGACGGCGTAGACGGCTATCGCGCAGATCGCGACCCGCTCGTTGAACAGCCTCCGGGTCAGCGAGTACAGCAGCACGGTGGTGGCCAGCGCGAAGCCGAGGCTGAGCAGCCGGGTGCCCCAGATGCCGTTGGCGTCGGCGGCCGCGCCCGCCAGCGGCGGGTAGAGCCAGGGCGAGCCGTTGATCCGGTCGACCAGGTCGGTGGCGACCGGGGTGCCGTGCATCAGGTGGGCGAGCTGCCGACGGCCGGCGACCATCGCGGCGGCCTCGTCGGGGTGCGCGGCGGCGAGCAGGCGCAGCGAGAGCGCGGCCTGGACGGCCAGGACGGCGCCGAGCAGGCCGCGGGCGATCCAGCGGCGGCGCGGGCTGGTGCCCGGGTCCCAGCCGATCGCGGGGACCTGCGGGATCGTGTACGGGGCCAGCTCGATGCCGTCGGGGTTGGCCACGGCGGTCGCGGTCGCCGCGGTGGCCGGTGCTGCGGTCGGCGCGGCGGTGTCCGTGCGGGGCCCGGGGACGGTCGGCTCCGACCCCGCGGCCCGGCGACGGGCGGCGCGGCCGGTCGCGGTGCCGGCGGGCGCGGTGCGCTCGGGCGTGGCGCGCTCGGGCGTGGGCCCGTCGGGCGCGGTGCCGCCCTGCCGGCTGCCGTCGGGCGCGCTGCCGTCGGGCGCGGGCCCGTCGGGCACGGCGCCGCCGGGCGGTGCGTCGCCCTTCGGCGCGCGGCGGCGCGGGATGGGGGCGAACGGGTTGAAGTCGGAGTCAGTGCTCATCGGGGGTTCCGGATGTCGAAGCCGTAGCGGGGGTCGGACACGCGCTGCTTGAAGGCGGCGAGGGTGTCCGGGACCGCCTCGACCCGCCAGTCCGCCCGCTTGACGATGTTGAACCAGACGAAGCCGACGATGTCGTCGTGCGCCTCCAGCCCGGAGAACAGCTGGTCGATGTCGGCGCGTTGGCGCTTGCCCTGCTCGGAGGCGGTCTCGCTGATGAAGAAGGGCTTCTTGGAGAAGGTGCGGATCTCGGCCATGGTCGGCCCGTACAGGGTCTCGAAGGTCTTCGGCCCGCTCTTGGTGAAGTAGCCGGTCATACCGGCCCAGTCGACGTAGGTGTCGCCGGGGTAGTACGGCGCCAGGCGGGTGTTGGGCGCGGGGTCGGTGATGTTGGGGCTCCACACCCAGATCACGTTGGTCGCGCCGGCCTGGTCGAAGATGTCGTGGACGTGGCGCCAGGCGGCGACGAAGTCCGCCGGGCTGGAGGCCTGGCGGCCCCACGGGTACCAGTCGCCGTTCATCTCGTGGGCGATGCTGACGGCGATCGGCAGGTTGAGCTTGGCGACGGCCTTGGCGACGCCGCGCACGTAGTCGTCGGTGTCCCCGGCCGCGATCGAGGCGAGCGAGTGGTCGTACGGCTCCCAGGCCATGTAGGGCAGCGCCCCGGCCTCGTAGATCCGCCGCACGCCGGCGGTGTCGAAGCCGCCCTTCCAGTGGGCGTAGTACTCCAGGACGTTGGGCTGCTTGCCGATCGTGGCGCTGTAGGGGCCCAGCGCGTCCATCGAGGCGGGGACGTCGGGCAGGGCGGCGCCGAGGTACTTGAGGCCGGGCTTGAGCAGCGGCGTGACGTCGTACGGGACGCCGGCCGGCAGGGCCTTGGGATTGGCGGCCCCGGTGGGGGCGGAGGCGGCACCGGGCGCGGCCGCGGTGCCGCCGGCCGCCTGGCCCGGGGCGGTGGTGGCGGCCGGGGCGGGCGGGGCGAAGCCCTTCTGCATCGCGAAGCCCGGGTCCTCCGGGCCGCAGGCGGTGAGGAGCAGCAGGCCGGCCGTCAGCACCGGGAGCGCCAGCCGGCGACGGAGCCGACCGGCCCCTCGGGGGTGTGCGGTCATGGCGATCACACTGCTTCCGTGGGGCGCGGCTGGACGAGGACCCGGCCCACGATGGTGGCGTAGAACAGGCCGGAGGCGAGGACGAGGGCGAAGTTCAGCGGGCCCATGGTGAGCATCCGCCAGATGCTCAGGAACACCCAGAGCAGGGCCGTTCCGCCGCCCCAGGCGATGACGGCGATCCAGAAGCGGCGGGTCTTGTTCTTCTTGGCGCCGCTGGAGCCGGTCGGCTGCCAGGCCATCCGGTTGCGGCGCACGATGTCCCAGATGGCGAAGACGTGCGCCCAGCCGTACATCATACGGGCGGCCCAGGCCTCCAGCCGGTAGGGGTTGCGGTGCCAGAGCGGGAAGACGACCGTCGCGTAGAGCAGTCCGGGCAGCACCAGCGCGGTGTTCTGCCAGCGGATCAGGTCGGGCCGGGCGAGCAGCAGGACGATCGGGATGAGCGGCGAGACGACGGTGAACAGCGCGGTGTGGATGTAGTAGAAGAACCCGGAGAGGTAGCAGGCGCGGGTGACCGGCCGGAGCTTGGTGGTCCAGAACTTCTTGCTGCCGAGCAGGCTCATCGAGCCGGTGCACCAGCGGTACTGCTGGTTGAAGAAGCCGCCGACGTTGTCCGGGCAGACACCGGTGGCGAGCGCCACGGGTATGTACTGCAGGTCCCAGCCGAGGCGGCGCAGGTCGAAGCCGGTGTGCACGTCCTCGGAGTGGCCGATCAGCGTGGTGCCGCCGTTCTCCTCCAGCGCGGCGCGCCGGTAGACCGCGCAGCTGCCGACGCAGATGGCGCCGTCGTTGCGCTGCCGGGAGACCTGCACCGTCCGGTAGAACAGCTCCTGGACGGCGCCCGCGCCGCGCTCGATCCAGTTCTGCGAGTCCAGGATGCGGAAGAACTGCGGGGACTGGACGATGCCGAGGCGGGGGTCGGCCTCCATGTAGGGGAGCATCTCGTTCAGCAGGTCCGGCCGGGGCGCGAAGTCGGCGTCCAGGATGAGGATGTAGTCGCTGTCGGAGTTGCGGAAGCCGAACTGCAGGTTGCCGGCCTTCTTGAACCAGCCGAGCTTGTTCCGGGTGCCGTAGACGAACCCGAAGTCGACGGCCATCTGCGCGAGTTGCGGGCTGTTGCTGTCGTCGAGGACGTACGGGGTGACCTCGCCCGGGTAGTGGTCGCGCAGCCGGGCGACGTGTGTCCAGGTGTTGTGCAGCACCTCGATCGGCTCGCCGGCGACGGGCAGGAAGACGTCGACGGTCGGATGGCGCTCCGGCTGCCAGGACTTGACCAGGGCGCGGTGCGCGGCGAGGTCGAAGGTCTGGTTGAAGCCGTGCACCCACCGGGAGATCAGGTAGTAGGCGATGGTGAAGGCGAGCGGCGGGACGAACACGAAGAACCAGGGCGTCGCGCTGAGCAGACCGATCTCGCTGGCCACCATGCAGCCGAAGCTGATGACGGAGAAGCAGGTCAGCACCCAGAGGTTGGTGCGCGCGTACAGGTACTTCTCGGTGTTGTCCGGGGGTTGGGGGAGCAGGCCCCACTGGTTGCGGGCGGCCGGGTCCCGTCGGCTCCGGCGTCGTGAGACGGGCGTTTGACCGCTGCCCGCGAGTCGCGTGCCCTCGGTGACAGTCACGTGCTCTACTCCCCCGAAGCCGTGTTGAGTCTGAACCTTCCCCGCGCGGCGGCCGTTGTCGGTCGGTTCGCGGGGGGACGCCAGGATCGTACGGGACCGGTTGCTGTGAGTTCTCTCCCCCCTCTTCGGTCGGCGACCCGGAACCGATATCGAGCTCCGATCGTGATGTGAACGGAAGTGCGGGTGGAGCGCTTGTGTACGGTGTCCGCCCAGCGGGTGAGGACGGTTCGGGGAAGAGTGATGATCATCGAGGGCGGCTCGGCCGGACGCGTGGCGCGGGGTCTGCGGGCGGCGGCGTTCGGCGCGGTCGCGGCGCTGCTGGCCGGGTGCAGCGGCGAGGTCGGGGCGGTGGAACAGCCGCCGGCCGTCACCGCGACGACCGCGGCGGCCGGGTCCGGCCTCTGCTCGACCGTGCAGGAGCCCTTCCCCAAGCTGGCGATGGACGGCGGGTCGAAGGTCCTCGAACCGAACCCGTGGAACACCGCGGGCACGGTCTGCGTGGACCCGGTCGGGGACAGCGGGTTCACGGTGGGCCAGATCCGCGACTTCGTCCCGAAGAACCCGCTCGCCCCGGGCGCCTACCCCAACGTCTCCACCGCCCCGGGCGCGAGCGGACTGCCCGTCCCGGTCAGCGCGTTGGGCGACGCGACCGCCGACTGGGACGCCAACGGCCGGGTCAGCGGCTCCTTCAACCTCTCCTTCGACCTCTGGTACGGCTCCACCCCGGACAACTGCCTGCCGGGGGAGAGCGCCGAGCTGATGGTCTGGCTGGACGCCACCGACAGCGTGCGCCCGGCCGGCGACAAGGTCGCGGACTCCCAGCAGTTCGGGGACGCGAGCTACCACGTCTACCAGGCGCCGATCACCGGCCCGCACAGCGTCATCAGCTACGTGCGCACGGCGCCGACCCACACCACCCGCGGCCTCAACCTGCGGCTGTTCACCGCCGACGCGATGGCCCGCGGGTACGTCCCCAAGGGCTCCTACCTGTGCCGGGTGCAGGCGGGCTTCGAGGTGTGGAGCGGCGGCACCGGCCTGCGCAGCGAGTCCTTCGCCTTCCACAACCGGGTCGGCCTGCCGGCCGGGGAGGTCCCGGCGGGGGCGCCCGGGATCTGCCTGCGGCACGGCGGCGGCGGGCTCGCGGGCACCCCGGTGACCGTCGGGACCTGCGGCGATCCGGGCGTCTCGACCGGCTGGACGGTGGGCAACGACGGCTCGCTGCGCGGCGGAGCGGCCTGCCTGGCGCCGACCGCCGACCGCACGTCCGTGACGCTGGCCGAGTGCACCGGCGGCTCCGCGCAGCGCTGGGTGGCCGCCCCGGGGCAGCGACTGCGGCACCCGGACTCGGGCCTGTGCCTCGGCACCGCGGGCGGTGCGCTCGCGGACGGCACGCCGGTGCTCCTGCGGTCGTGCGCGGACACCGTCTCGCAGCGCTGGAAGCTGCCGTACAACGGGGTTGCGTGACGGGGCGCCGCGCGACCGGGGACGGAACGGCACTGACGTTCCGTCCGCGCACCCCCCATGGGCGTGTCGGGGCGGATGCCCTAGCATTCCGGCCATGAGCGATCGACCGGTACCGAGTGGCGAGCCGGGCCAGCCGCCCACGCCACCGCAGCAGGCACCGGCCGGGGGGGCCGCTCCGGCCACCGGTGTGCCACCGCAGTCTCCGAGCGGTGCCTTCGGCCCCGCGTCCGGCTACGGGCCGCCGCCCGGCGTGCCTGCGCAGCAGCCCCAGCAGGTGACGCCCCATCCGTTCCCGCAGCCGGTGCCGCCGGTGCCGCAGCCGGGCGGCGGGCCGGCCCCGGTGGTGCCCGGTCCGGTGCAGCCGGGCCCGGTGGCGCCGCCGCAGGCGCAGCCGCCCGTCCAGCAGCCGCCCGCGCCGCAGCCGCCCCTGCCGCAGCCGCCCGTCCAGCAGCAGCCCCAGGCCGTCCCGCAGCCGCCCGCGCCGCAGCCCGGCCCGCAGGCCTTCCCGTCGGCCGCGCAGCCGGCGCAGCCCACGCAGCCCGCGACGCAGTGGCAGCAGCAGGGCGGCTTCCCGCCGCCGGCCGGCTCCTCCGGCACGCCGGACTGGGAGGCGCTGGCCGAGCGGAACGAGCAGGCCGCCAAGCGCGGCCGCCGGCTCAAGCTGGTCGGCGTGCTGACCGCGGTGGTCGTGGTGGCGGCGGCCGGTGGCGGCGGGTTCTGGTACTACCAGCATTCCAAGGACACCAAGAAGACCGCGCAGAACACCACCTCGGCGAGCCCGACGGCCCCGGTCTCGACCGGCCCGTCGACCCCGTCGAGCGCCCCGCCGGTCAAGGGCATCGACAGCCCGCCGACCGTCGGCAGCCTGCCCGCCAAGACGGGCCAGGCGCCGCTGAACCTCGGAGCCGACGCCAAGCAGGGGACGATGGCCGGGTTCTCCGGACAGGTCCTCAGGCTGCCCAGCGGGCCGGACTCCTTCGCCTCGACCTCCACCTCGATCGTCGACGTGAACAAGAGCTTCACGGTCTCCGCCCGGGTGCTGGTCGACCTGCCCAACGGCAACCGCAGCGCGGTCAGCCAGGGTGACGGCCAGTACTACTCGTACTCGCTGGGCCGGGCCAACAACAACGGGCACGACCAGTGGTACTTCAAGGTCCAGGTGCCGGGCGGCGGTTCGGCGATCGCCTGGTCCAAGGGCGACGCGACGGTCAACCAGTGGGTGCTGCTGACCGGCGTGTACGACGACCCGACGGGCCAGCTCACCCTGTACGTCAACGGCGCTCCGCAGTCCTCGGCCAAGTCGGCCGGGGTGCAGCCGAGCGGCACCAACTCCCTGCAGGTGGGGCGGCTGAGCTCCAACTCGCAGTGGGCCGACCCCTGGCACGGCGCGGTAGCCGACATCCAGCTCTGGAGCCAGGTGCTGCCCGAGGCCGACATCGTCAAGATCGTCGCCGGTCCGAGCTCGCCGCCGTCCGTCCCGCCGGTCGGAGCCTGGCTCAGCGGCTGAGCCCGCCCGGGGCCGCCCGGCCCCCCGATCGTCCGGCCGCCGCGCCCCGGCAGTGGGGGGCGGCGGCCGAAGCGCGCCCCGGGGCGCGCGCCCGCCGGCGCGCGTCCGGATGCGAAAGCCCAGATGAGGAGCAGTACTGATGAGCGCGGACGGCCGCTGGATCCGGCCCGAGTCCACCCGCAAGCCCGTCCTGGGCGGGGCCAGGCGGGGCGGGGTGGCCCTCGGCGAGCGCGACCGCGCGGCCGCCGCGCCGGCGCAGCCGTCCCCGGCCGACCGGCGCCGCCGCAAGTCCGGCCCGCCCCGGTTGCCGCACCCGGCCCGCCCGGCGCTGCGGGCCGACTGGCTGCCGCTGCTGGCCGTGCTGCTGGTCCAGGGCGCGCTCTCGTACCACCTGATCCTCAGCAACACCGCCTTCATCGACGAGGGCACCTACATCTACGCGGGCTACCAGGAGATCGCGCACCTGCGGCACGGCACCCCGGTGTCGACGTACGAGACCTTCTTCTCCGGCTCCCCGCTGATCTACCCGGTCGTGGTGGCCGCCGCGGACTTCGTCGGCGGGCTGAACGGCGCCCGGCTGCTGAGCCTGGTGTTCATGCTCTCCGCCACCGTGGCCGTCCACCTGGCGACCCGGCGGCTGCACGGCTCGCTCGCGGCCTTCTGCGCGGCGGCGGCCTTCGTGGCGCTCGGCCCCACCCAGTTCCTGGGCGGCCTGGCCACCTACGACGCGATGGCACTCGCGATCCTCGCCTGGGCCGGGTACTTCGCGGTGCGGCTGACCACCGGCGGCGGGTACCCGAGCCTGGTCGCCTCCGGTCTGCTGCTGGCGCTGGCCGGCGCCACCAAGTACGCCGCGCTGCTGTGGGTCCCGGTGGTGGCGGGCATCGCGGTGCTGGCCGGGCCGCGCGGGTCGCTGCGCTCGTGGGAGGCCTGGCGGCGCGGGCTGCTGGTCCTGTTCACCTTCGTGGTGGCGGTCGGGGCGGCGGCCGCGGCGGCCGGCGAGCGCTACGTCAACGGCTTCAACCACACCACGCTCAAGCGCGCCCCCGGCCACGACTCGTACTCCTACGTGGCCTCGGAGGCCGCCCGCTGGGTCGGCCCGCTGCTGGTGGTGGCGCTGATCGGCGTGGTGGTGCAGCTGGTGCGGGCGCGCCGGCGCGGCGGCGCGGCCTGGCCCGAGTTCTGGCTGGCCGTCCTGCTGCTGCTGGCCGGGCTGATGGCGCCGGTGAACCAGGTCCGCATCCACACCTGGCTGTCGCTGCAGAAGCACGTCGACTTCGGGGCCTGGTTCTCCTGCGTCGTGGCGGGCCTGGTGCTGGCCCGCACGGTGCTGTGGCTGAAGGGCCGCCTGCACCTGGTGGCCGGGGTGGCGGCCGCCGTGCTGGTGGTCGGCCCGCTGGCCTGGGTGGGCGCCGCCCAGGGCCGGGAGATGTACGGTGAGTGGTCGAACTCGAAGGGGTTCGTCGCCGCGCTGGAGCCGTACATCGTCAAGGGCGAGGACAAGTACCTGGTCGAGAATTACAACGTCCCGGCGTACTACCTGCGCAAGCAGAGCAACTGGCAGCAGTGGCACGACCTGGTGGCGGTGTTCCGCCGCGACCCGGCCACCGGCGAGATGCAGAACGGGGTGCCCGCGATCCAGGCCGGCATCCAGGCGCACGAGTGGAAGGTCGTGGTCCTGGACTTCACCCAGACCGGGGCCACCGACAAGGCGATCCAGCCGACGCTGAAGGCTGCCGGGTACCGGGTGGTCACCGTCGTGAAGAGCGGCCCGCACGGCCAGTACACCGTCTACGTGGCGCCCGGCTACGACAAGCAGCCGTGACCCGCGCCGCGCGGGCGTGACCGGCGCTCAGAACGCCAGGGAGTAGACCATCAGGTCCATTCCCGGGTACGGCGCCCAGTCGCGCTCGGGGGTGCGCCGGAAGCCGACCCGCTCGTAGACGCGGTGGGCGGCGGTCATCTCCGGGCGGGTGGAGAACGCCATGCCGGCCAGGCCGAGTTCGCGGGTGCGGGCGAGGGAGGCGCGCACCAGCGCCTCGCCGACGCCCCGGCCGCGGGCGGCGGCGTCGGTGGCGAGCATCCGGATCTCGCCCTCGCGCTCGGTGGCGATGTCCGCCCACTCGGTGCCGCCGACCGCGAAGGTCACGCAGCCGAGGACCCGTCCCTCGGCCGGGTCGACCGCGACCAGGAGCTCGGCCTCCCGGGCCCGGCGCTCGGCGTCGCGCAGGAGCTCGACGTAGCTGCTCCCGGGCGAGGTGAAGCCGCCGTCGACGAAGGCCTCGACGGTGATGCGGCCGGCGTCTTCGAGGTCCTCCGGAAGGGCCGGGCGGATGAGGTAGTCCATGCGGCCAGTGTGCCGGAGCCGGCCGGGGTGCAACGCTCCGGGGTCGAACGGGCCGCCTCGGCCGGGGCGCAGGCAGGGGCGGACAGGTGCGGCGGGTGCGGCGGGGTGGTGGGCGCGGTGCCGTACAGCCGGTCGGGCCGGGCGAGGTCGGCCGGGTAGCCGCCCGGGCGGTGGTGGTTGTCGCGGCCGGCCGCCGCGCCGCGGGAGACTTCGCGGCCGATCAGGACGCCGAGCAGGCCGAAGCCGCCGACGGCTCCGGCCAGGGCGAGTGCGCCGGCGATGGTGTCGTTGTCCATGCGCTCCACTCTTGCCGGGCGCGGCGGCGCCCACGAGTGGCAGGAATGACCAATGCCCTCGAAATCCTGCCAGCCGACGCCTTCCCCCGCGCGGGCTCCCGGGGCATCCTGGACGGCATGCGGAACAGCGGGGGCATGCTGCAGAACGTGGTCGCGGTGGTGCTGGAGGAGATCCACCCCTTCGAACTGGGCGTCGCCTGCGAGGTGTTCGGCCTCGACCGGACCGCCGACGGACTGCCCGGCTACGACTTCGCGATCGCCGGCGCCCGTCCGGGGCCGCACGCCACCCACTCGGGCTTCACCGTGGACGTCCCGCACGGCCCCGAGCGGCTGGCCGGCGCCGACCTCGCGGTGGTCACCGCGTCGGGCGTCCGCGCGCAGTACCCCGAGCCGCTGCTGGCGGCGCTGCGCGCGGTGGTGGCGGACGGCGGCCGGGTGCTCTCCATCTGCAGCGGCGCCTTCGTCCTGGGGGCCGCCGGGCTGCTGGACGGCCGCCGCTCCGCGACGCACTGGCGGCACGGCGAGGCACTGGCCGCGCGCTTCCCGCTGACCACCGTCGAGCCGGACGTGCTGTACGTGGACGACGACCCGGTGATCACCTCCGCGGGGACGGCGGCCGGCATCGACGCCTGCCTGCACCTGGTGCGCAAGGTGCAGGGCGCCGAGGTGGCCCGGGAGATCGCCCGCCGGATGGTGGTCGCGCCGCACCGGGAGGGCGGGCAGGCCCAGTTCGTCAACCGCCCGCTGCCCGAGGGCGGCGGCGACTCGCTGGCCCCGCTGCTCGACTGGATGCGCCACCACCTCGACGAGGAGTCCACCGTCGAGCAGTTGGCCGCCCGGGCGCACATGTCGCCGCGCACCTTCGCCCGCCGGTTCCGGCAGGAGACCGGGACCACCCCGCACCGCTGGCTGGTCGGGCAGCGGGTGCTGCTCGCCCAGCGGCTGCTGGAGTCCACCACCGAGCCGGTGGACGCGATCGCCGCCCGCTGCGGCTTCGGCAACGCGGCCGCGCTGCGGCACCACTTCGGCCGCCGGCTGGGCACCACGCCGCTGTCCTACCGGCGCGGCTTCGCCGACCCGTCGCTGGTGTGACGGCGCAGGCCCGAGGGCGTGGGGCGTTGCGGCGCCGAGACGACGGCGCGTCAGTCCTCCGCGGCCGCCAGGTGGTCGACGACGTTCCATCGGTCCGGCCGCAGCCGCCCCTCCTGGGCCCGCCACATGCTGGTGGAGCAGTTGTGCACCGGCCCGAGCGCGACGAGCTGCTCCTCGGTGAGCCGGTCCAGCGCGTAGCGGAGCATCAGCACCGTGCAGTCGTGCGCGACCAGCAGGACGGGCCGGCCGGCCTCCTCCTCGCAGACGTCCCGCAGCAGGCTGCGCACCCGCAGCGCGACGTCGGCCCAGGACTCGCCGCCGGGCGGGCGGTAGTAGAGCTCGCCCATCTTGCGGCGCCGGGCCGCCTCCTCCGGGTGCTTGGCCTCGATGGCGGCCTTCGGCAGCATCTCCAGGACGCCGAGCTCGCGGTCGCGCAGCCGCTCGTCGTAGCGGACGGCCAGCGAGACCGGGACGGCGCCGAGCCCGGCGGCCTGGGCGAGCGCGATTCCGGCGGTCTCCGCGGTGCGCACGTACGGTGAGCACCAGACGCTGCGCGGCCGGTCGGCGCTGGGCAGGGCGGCCCACCAGCGGCCGAGCGCCCGGGCCTGCTCCCGGCCGTGCAGCGACAGCGGGATGTCGGCGTCGCGGCAGCTGATCGGGACGCTGAGCGCGCCGGCGGCCTCGGCCAGCTGGAACTCCACGTTGGCGGTGGACTCGCCGTGCCGGGTCGCGATCAGGACGGACGGCAGCCGGGTGGCCGCCGCCGGACGGTGGGCCGTGAGGTGGTGGTGCTGGCTCTGGGTGGACTGGTGCTGGCCGTTGAGGGTGGTACCGAGTTCTGCCATGGCCGCGAGCTCCCCGTGGTCGATCAGGTCCCGGCCGGTTGCCGGTCCGGTCTGGTGGTGCCCGGCGTGCACGCCTGTTCATACATATGATCGCGCCGCCTTCTCCAGTGTTCACGGAGAAGGCGGCGCGATCACAGGGCGCGTACGTCGCGAATCAGTGCGCCGCTACGGGCTCCGGCGCGTTCTTCAGCTCGTCGTCGCCGGCGTCGGCGCTGTAGTCGGACGGCTTGGTCTCGTCCGGGCCCTCCGGCGCCTTGGCGGCCCGCAGCACCAGGGTGAGCGCCACCGCGACGACGAGGTTCAGCGCGAAGGCGGTCAGGCCGATGTAGCCGATCTCGCCGATGCCCGGGATCTCGGCGGCGTTGCCGCCGAAGTGCTTGGTGGCCGGGCTGGCGAGGCCGTACGCCTTCCAGGTGCCGTAGACCATGCCGGCCGCCCAGCCCGCGAACAGCGCCCAGTGGTGGAACCAGCGGGTGAACAGGCCGCCGACGATGGCGACGAAGGTTTGCAGGATCCACAGGCCGCCCAGCAGCTGGAGGTTGATCGCGGCCTGCTTGTCCATGCCGAGCACGAAGACCAGCGCGCCGACCTTCACCAGTAGCGAGACCGCCTTGGCGACGCGGGTCTCGTCGGCGGGTGTGGCGGCGGGCTTGAGCCAGTCCTTGTAGACGTTGCGGGTGAACAGGTTGGCCGCCGCGATCGACATGATGGCGGCCGGCACCAGCGCGCCGATCCCGATCGCGGCGAAGGCCACGCCGGTGAACCAGTCCGGGAACATGCCGGCGAACAGCTGCGGCACCGAGAGCTGGGCGTTGTAGGTCTTGTCGCCCTTGCCGACGCCCGCCGCGATCGCCATGAAGCCGAGCAGCGCCAGCAGGCCCAGCATCAGCGAGTACGCGGGCATGATCGCCATGTTGCGGCGCACGGTGTTGCGGGACTTGGAGGCCAGCACACCGGTCACCGAGTGGGGGTACATGAACAGGGCCATCGCCGAGCCGAGGGCCAGCGTCGCGTACGTCCACTGCTTGTCGTGCGGGACGGTCATCGACCCCTTGGCGCCCGGTGCGCCGAACTTGTGCGCGGCCGCGTCGAAGATGTGCCCGTAACCGCCGAGGCGGATCGGGATGTAGATCACCGCGACGATGATCACGATGTAGATCAGGGCGTCCTTGACGAAGGCGATCAGCGCCGGGGCGCGCAGGCCGGAGGAGTACGTGTAGGCGGCCAGCACACCGAAGGCGATGAACAGCGGCAGGTCCTTGACGAACCAGTTGGCGTTCTCCCCGCCGCCGACGCCCAGCACGTCCAGCACCGCCTGGATACCGACGAGCTGCAGGGCGATGTACGGCATGGTGGCCAGGATCCCGGTCAGCGCGACCACCAGGGACAGCGGCCGCGAGCCGTACCGGCCGCGGACGAAGTCGGCCGGGGTCACGTAGCCGTGCACCCGGGAGACCGACCAGAGCCGCGGCAGGAAGAGGAAGACCAGCGGGTAGGCGATGATCGTGTACGGCACGGCGAAGAACCCGGCCGCGCCGGTGGCGTACACGGCGGCCGGGACGGCGACGAAGGTGTACGCGGTGTACAGGTCGCCGCCGAGCAGGAACCAGGTCACCCAGGTCCCGAAGCTGCGCCCGCCCAGGCCCCACTCGTCCAGGTGCGCCGCGTCGTCCGCGCGGCGCCAGCGCGAGGCGAGGAAGCCCATCACGGTGACCAGGGCGAAGAACAGCACGAAGACCACGAGGGCCGGCACGTTGACGTCCTTCATCGGACACCGCCCTTGCGGGCCGTCTTGCGGGCCTTCTCGTCCCGGTTGATCAGCAGGTACGCGGCGACGGTGAAGACGGCCGACGCAGGCACCCAGAGCAGCTGGTACCAGTAGAAGAACGGAATCCCGGCCACCGCCGGGTCCGACTTGTCGTACGAGGACACCCAGAGCATCGCGACGATCGGCACGAGCAGGGCGAGACCGGCCAGCACCCGCTCGGGGGTCACCGCCGGGACGGGCGCCCCGACTGGCTCGGGCATGACATCTTCGAAGGTATCGGGATCAGACGGCATCTTCGGCTCCGCTCCGGAGGGTTCTCCCCGTCGGCGCCGCAGCCCCGGGAGCACCGCACGCCCCCGCGAGCCCGCCGGGCAGCACCATCGGTGATCGGCAGTCAGTACGGCTGCGCAATCTAGAGCATGGCGTGATCCATGTCACCGGGAACGACGGAACTTCCCACCAGTCGGACGTGACCGACCGATCCCCGCCGTCGTGGGACGCAAGAAACACCGTCACGGGAAGCGGAAGGCACCGGCGCGCGGGTCGCGCGCGCCGGTGCCCGTGGCGCGGTGGGGGAGTGCGTCCGCGCCGGACGCTTCAGCCGGGGTGGCACCCGCTCCGGGAGCCCGTCCCGGGTGCCCGCTCCGGGCGCCTACTCCGGGCGCTTCAGACGGGTGATGAACTTGTAGCGGTCGCCCCGGTAGATGGAGCGGACCCACTCGACCGGGTTGCCCTCGGCGTCGAAGGAGTGCCGGGACAGCTGCAGCATCGGCAGGCCGAGGTCGGAGCCGAGCAGCCCGGCCTCGCGCGGGTCGGCCAGGGTGGTCTCGATGGTCTCCTCGGCCTCGGCCACGGTGACCCCGTACACCTCGCGCAGCGCCGCATACAGCGAGTTGTGCTTGGCCAGGTTGCGCCGCAGGGCGGGGAAGCGCTTCGCGGACAGGTGCGCGACCTCGATGGCCATCGGGTCGCCGTTGGCCAGGCGCAGCCGCTCGATCCGCAGCACGCGCCCGCCGGGCTTGATGTCGAGCAGCGGGGCGAGGTGGTCGTCGGCGGTGATGTAGCCGATCTCGATCAGCCGTGAGGCGGGTTCCAGGCCCTGGGCCCGCATGTCCTCGGTGTAGGAGGTGAGCTGCAGCGCCTGGGCGACCTTGGGCTTGGCGACGAAGGTGCCCTTGCCCTGGATGCGCTCCAGCCTGCCCTCGACGACCAGTTCCTGCAGGGCCTGGCGGACGGTGGTGCGCGAGGTGTCGAACTGGGCGGCCAGGGCGCGCTCCGGCGGGACCGGGGTGCCGGCCGGCTGGGTCTCGGTGAGCTGCAGCAGGTGGCGCTTGAGCCCGTAGTACTTGGGGACGCGCGCGGTCGGGTCGGTGCCGGCCTGGGTCGGGAGGTTCTTCACCTCGGGGTCTTCGGCCTGGGCGGTGGTTCCCCCGTCGCTGCTCATCGGACCTGTTCTCCCGCTTCTCGCAGGGCCTTCACAGGCCCCACCACATCGTTAACGGCTCACATCGTTGCATGTATGGCTGCGGAACGAATACCTCATCACGCGATGAACGATGTGCGGTGTCGGCTTGATAACGGGTGGTCGAGATCGGTCGAACAGCCGTTGACAGGCCCATTGGTCTAGGCCAAGCTCCAGGCATCTGGTCTACACCACTAGGCCGGTCACTATTCATCCCCCCACCCGTTCGAAGGGTTCCGCGGCACCGATTCCCCCGCTTTGTGTGGGTCTGCCGCTGCCGCCCGACGGGGGTAAACCAGGCATCCCTCAGGAGGATGGCGTGAAGCGTCAGCTCATCGCGGCGGTCGGCGTCGCAGCAATGGTCGTCGGCCTGGCGGCTTGCGGCTCGGACGGCAAGAAGAGCGACGGTGACTCGAAGTCGTCGTCCTCCTCGGCGGCCGACAAGTACAAGGGCAAGACGCTGAAGGTGTGGCTGATGACCGGCTCGGCCCCGAAGGGCTGGACGGACGCGGTCAAGGCGGACTTCGAGACCACCTACCCGGGCTCCAAGGTCGACTTCCAGATCCAGGAGTGGGACGGCATCGGCCCGAAGGTCACCGCCGCGCTGTCCGAGGGCTCCGTCGACGTCCTGGAGATCGGCAACACCCAGACCGCCGGTTACGCGGCCTCGGGCGGCCTGCTGGACATCACCAAGGACAAGTCCGCACTGGGGGGCGACGGTTGGGCCGCCAACCAGAACGAGGCCGCGATCCTGGACGGCAAGCAGTACGCCGCCCCGTGGTGGGTCTCCAACCGCGTCGTCGCCTACAACAAGGACCTGTGGGCCAAGGCCGGCCTGACCGACACCCCGAAGACCCTGGACGAGTTCTACACCGACCTCGACAAGCTCAAGGGCACCGAGGGCGTCGCCGACCCGATCTACCTGCCGGGCCAGGAGTGGTACACCTACTTCGGCCTGCTGACCGGTGAGGGCGGCAAGATCGCCAAGAAGGACGGCGACAAGTGGGTCGGCGGCCTGTCCTCGCCCGAGGCGCAGAAGGCCTTCGAGACCTACAAGAAGCTGCAGGGCTACTCGGCCACCGGTCCGAAGGACAAGGACGAGGCCACCCCGCAGCAGAAGGACGTCTTCGCCAAGGGCAACGTCGGCGCCATGATCGCCCTCGGCTGGGAGCTGCCCAAGCCGGAGGAGATGGCCAAGGACAAGATCGGCTTCTTCCCGCTCCCGGGCAAGACCGCCGACAAGCCCTCCGGTGTCTTCCTCGGCGGCTCGAACCTCGCGGTCGCGTCGCAGAGCAAGAACACCGACATGGCGAAGGACTTCCTGAAGGTCGCCCTCAACGACAAGAACGAGGGCCTGGTCGCCGCCGCGGGCAACATCCCCAACAAGGCCGCGCTGAACAGCCAGATCACCGGTGACTTCGCGAAGGCCGCCCAGACGGCCGCGGCGGTCGGCGGCATCACCCCGAACACCCCGAACTGGGCCGGCGTCGAGGACAAGCCGAACCCGATCAAGGACTTCCTGACCGCCGCCCTGCAGGGCGGCGACTACGCCGCCACGGCCAAGAAGTACGACGACGAGATCGCGAAGCGGCTCAACCAGAAGCAGTAGGCATCGAGCGGCGTCGCTCACCGGCTCCCGGCGGGGGGCCGGTGGGCGGCGCCCGTCCGTCGTGGTCGGGTTGTGAGGAAGTGAGAACGATGGCTGTGCATTCAGAGCGGGTGCAGGCACCGTCCCCGGACGCGGGGGAGGCCGTGGTGGACGGCACCGGGACGATTGCCGCGGGCGGCGGTGCCGGCGGCGCCGGACCGAAGCGCACCAGACCGGCGGGCGTCCCCGGACTGGGCTCCCGCTTCGCGCCGTACCTGCTGCTGCTGCCGGCCACCCTGGCGACCATCGCCCTGCTGGGCTGGCCGCTGGTCAAGACGGTCCTGCTGTCGTTCCAGAACCTCAACAGGCGCCAGCTGGTCATGCACCTCACGGAGTGGACCGGCTTCGACAACTACAAGGAGCAGCTGACCGACCCGGACTTCTGGTCGGTCACCGGGCGCACCGTCGTCTTCACCCTGGTCAACGTGGTGCTGATCATGGTCGGCGGCACGCTGGTCGGCCTGCTGCTCAACCACCTCGGCAAGCGGATGCGCCTGGCGCTGTCGATCTCGCTGCTGATGGCCTGGGCCATGCCGGTGGTCGCCGCGACCACCGTCTACACCTGGCTGTTCGACCAGCAGTGGGGCGTCGTCAACTGGTTCCTGGACCAGCTCGGCTGGCACTCCATGGCCGACTACAACTGGCTCAGCTCGCAGTACTCGACCTTCTTCGTGGTCATCCTGCTGATCGTCTGGCAGTCGATCCCGTTCGTGGCGTTCAACATGTACGCCGCTCTGACCACCATCCCCAAGGAGCTCTACGAGGCCGCCCGGATGGACGGCGCCGGCTCCGGCAAGATCTTCAGTCTGGTGATCTTCCCCAACCTGAAGCCGTTCTTCCTCGCCACGACCTTCCTCGAAGTCATCTGGGTGTTCAAGTCCTTCACCCAGGTCTACGCGATCAACGGCGGCGGCCCCGAGAACCTGACCAGGACCCTGCCCGTGCACGCGTTCCTGGAGGGCTCGTCCGGCCAGCACTACGGCATCGGCTCCGCGATCGCGGTGCTCACCATCCTGATGCTGGGCGCGCTGATGGCGTACTACTTCCGCATCATGATCAAGCAGGAGGACGAGCTGTGAGGCGCTCTCTCTTCGGACGTACCTGGCCGAACGTGATCGCGGTCGTCCTCTTCGTCTTCTTCATCTTCCCCGTCTACTGGATGGTCGCGACCTCCTTCAAGCAGGACCGCGACATCATCAGCAAGACGCCGGTGTTCCTCCCGCTCGACGGCACGCTCGACCACTTCACCACCGCGGTCGACGCGCCGAACTTCTGGACGTACGTCACCAACAGCGTCACCGCCACCGTCGGCGCGGTGCTGCTCTCGCTGGTGATCGCGACCCTGGCGTCCTTCGCCATCGCCCGGATGAGGTTCCGCGGCCGCAAGGCCTTCGTGCTGGTCGTCATGATCGCGCAGATGGCGCCGTGGGAGGTCATGACCATCGCGGTGTACATGATCTCCCGCGACAACGACATGCTGAACAGCCTGCTGCCGCTGACGCTCTTCTACATGATGATGGTCCTGCCCTTCACCATCTGGACGCTGCGCGGCTTCATCGCCGCGGTGCCGAAGGAGCTGGAGGAGTCGGCCATGGTGGACGGCTGCACCCGCACCCAGGCCTTCGTGAAGGTGATCTTCCCGCTGCTGGCCCCCGGCCTGATGTCGACCTCGCTGTTCGGCTTCATCACGGCGTGGAACGAGTTCCCGCTCGTCCTGATCCTGAACAAGGAGGAGGGCAAGACCCTCCCGCTGTGGCTGTCCTCCTTCAAGACGGCCTTCGGCAACGACTGGGGCGCCACCATGGCGGCGTCCACGATGTTCGCCATCCCCGTGCTGATCCTGTTCATCTTCCTGCAGCGCAAGGCGGTCGGCGGTCTGACCGACGGCGCCGTGAAGGGCTGAGTCACCGTGAGCATCCTCGTTCCCACCGTGCCGGACAGCGACCAGCTGCACCGCGACGCCCTGACCGTCCTGCAGCCCGGCTTCGTCGGCACCGAGCCGCCGCAGTGGGTGCTGCGCCACCTCGCCGCCGGGCTCGGCTCGGTCGCGCTGTTCGACCGCAACGTGGCCGACCTCGACCAGCTGTCCGCGCTCACCCGGGCGCTGCGCGCCGAGAACCCCGACCTCCTGATCGCCATCGACGAGGAGAGCGGCGACGTCACCCGGCTGGAGGCGGGCTCCGGCTCGTCCTGGCCCGGCAACCTGGCGCTCGGCGCGATCGACGACCCGGCGCTGACCAGGGACGTCGCCCGCGAGCTCGGCCGGGCGCTGGCCGCGGCCGGCGTCAACTACAACTGGGCGCCCACCGCGGACGTCAACTCCAACCCGCGCAACCCGGTCATCGGGGTCCGCTCCTTCGGCGCCGACCCCGAGCTGTGCGCCCGGCACACCGCCGCCTGGGTCGAGGGCCTGCAGTCGGCCGGCGTGGCCGCCTGCTCCAAGCACTTTCCCGGGCACGGCGACACCGCGGTGGACTCGCACCACGGCCTGCCGGTCATCGACGTCGACCTGGACGTGCTCCGGGCCCGCGACCTGATCCCGTTCCAGGCGGCGATCGCGGCCGGCACCAAGGCCGTGATGACCGCCCACATCATGATCCCGGCGCTGGACCCGAAGTTGCCGGCCACCCTCAGCCCGACCGTGCTGCGCGACCTGCTGCGCGCCGCGCCGGCCGACGGCGGCCTCGGCTACCAGGGCCTGATCGTCAGCGACGCGATCGAGATGGGTGCCATCGCCGACACCTTCGGGATGGGCGAGGGCACCGTGCTGGCCCTGGCGGCCGGCGCGGACGCGATCTGCGTCGGCGGCGGGCTGGCCGACGAGGAGACGGTCCTGATGCTGCGCGACGCCATCGTGGCGGGCGTGCGGGCCGGCCGGCTGGGCGAGGAGCGGCTGGCGGACGCCGCCGCGCGGGTCCGGGCGCTGGGCAGCTGGGGCCGGATATCGGCCCAGGGCGAGCGGCCGGAGCCGGACCTGGCGGTCGGCCTGCGGGCCGCGCGCCGGGCGCTGAAGGTGGTCCGGGCGCCGGGCCCGGTGGCGCCCCCGGTGAGCGAGCGCCCGTACGTGGCCTCGTTCTCGGACGAGCCGAACATCGCCGTCGGCGACGTCACCCCGTGGGGTGTGGCCGGCATGCTGGCCGACCGCTTCCCCGGCACCCGCACCCGCGCGGTGTCGGCCGCCGAGGCCGCCCCGGAGCAGCTGGACGCGCTGGTCGACGAGCTGCTGGCCGGGGCCGAGGGCCGCCGCCTGGTGCTGGTGGTCCGGGACGTGCACCGCTACCCGTGGATGTCCGCCGTGCTGGGCCGCCTGGTGGCGGCCCGCCCGGACGCCGCCGTGGTCGAGATGGGGCTGCCCCAGTCCGAGCCGGTCGGCGCGCTCCACATCGCCACCCACGGCGCCGCCCGGGTCTGCGGGCTGGCGGCCGTGGAGGTGCTCACCGGGCAGCCGGGAGCGATCGGCTGAACCGACCAGGGGAACGTCACCGGCCGGAGCCGGTGGACGTCGGCCCACGGGCCCGTCATGCGCATGTCGCATGGCGGGCCCGTTTCCGTTTCCCCGGCGTTGGCCCGCGGATCCGCCGGGTGACCGTGTTCCCTCAAGTGAGCCTTAAATCCACCTTAATTTCCACTTACGGTGACGGGGTGGCGACTGATCGCCACGGGGTACAACGGCTCTGCAACGGCCTTGGCCGCAAAGGCTGTTGGCCGTTGACACCGCCATTGGTCTAGGCCAGAGTCCAGTCATCCGGTTCGAATTTCAACCTCGCCGGATGTGGTATCGGCCCACCCCCAAGCACGTCGCCGCCCCCTGTCCGGACTCTCCGCTGCGGGCGCCAATCACGCTGCCGGCGGGCATCACGGCTCTCAACACCCTCGGAGGACGGCGTGAAGACGCGTCAGCTCATCTCGGCGCTCGGGACCATGGCACTGGCGGCGGGCCTGACGGCCTGTTCCTCGTCGGGCTCACCGTCGGGCGACGGCAAGGGCTCCGCCGCCTCGAAGGCCGCCACCGGCACCGTCACCGTCTGGCTGATGGACGACGCCCAGAAGAACTGGCCCGACCTCGTCCAACGGGTCAACGACGAGTTCGCGGCGAAGTACCCGAACGTCGCCCTCAAGCTCTCGTACCAGGGCTGGGCGGACAAGGTCACCAAGCTGGACAAGGCGATCGCGGAGGGCTCCGCCCCCGACGTCGTCGAGCTGGGCAACACGGAGACCATGAAGTACGTGCTGTCCGGCGCGCTGGCCCCGGTGGACCGGACCAGCTTCGACAACTCCGACAGCTGGATCAAGGCGCTCGCCAACACCTGCACCTACCAGGACAAGCTCTGGTGCGTGCCGTACTACGCCGGCTCGCGGGTCGCCATCTACAACTCCGCGGCCTTCCAACAGGCCACCGGCAGCGCCGAGTTCCCCAAGACCGAGCCCGAACTGCTGGCCGCGCTGGACAAGGTCGCGGACAGGAACAAGGCGGACAGGACCTTCTCCCCGCTCTACCTGCCCGGCCCGTACTGGTACGCGGCGATGAGCTACGTGGCCGCGTACGGCGGCAGCATCGCCAAGTTCGACAGCGCCGGGAACTGGCACGGCACCCTGCACGACCCCAAGTCCCAGGAGGGCATCGGCCACTTCGTCGACCTGGTGCGCAAGTACAACAAGGGCGACCTGACGGTGAACGAGCAGAACCAGTTCGAGTCGATGGCCCGCGGGCACGCCGCGTCCTTCTACGGCAACGGCTACGAGGCGGCCTCCGTCACCGCGCCGGTCACCGGCGACCCGAGCCTCAAGGACGCCGTCAAGGTGGCCACCATGCCCGGCCCGGACGGCAAGCCGCTGCCGACCTTCATCGGCGGCTCCGACCTCGCCGTCACGGCCAAGTCCCCGTCGGTGGCGCTGGCGGCCGACTGGATCCGGATGTTCACCAGCACCAAGTCCGAGCAGGCGCTGGCCGACAAGGACATCCTGCCGAACAACCTCACCCAGCTGAACCCGCTGAAGAACAAGCCGTCCACCGCCGCCGCGGCCAACGCCGTCCCGGACGCCTGGTTCACCCCGCTGGCCCCCGGCTGGGGCGCGGTCGAGAAGCAGAAGGTCATCCCGGACATGCTGGGCGCGATCCTCAAGGGCAAGTCGGTGGACCAGGCCACCAAGGAGGCCGACGCCGCGATCGACCAGCTGATCAACAAGACGTCCTGAGCCGCCCCGCCGCCGTCCGCCCTCCCGCCTCCGGGAGCGGCGGGCGGCGGGTCGGACGGAGGTCCGGAGACGGATCGCGCGCCGGGCGCGCGGGGCGCACTACGGGCGTGCGGCAGGGAAGTTCGGAGGTGCTCCGGGCCGGGCGCGCCCATAGGATTGCCGGGCACGAAGAACCGCCGCGAGTGTGCGGACTCGCCGCCGTAGAGGTCCCCGTCGGGCAGCCGCCCGGGCGGGGTCGAACCGTCTCATCGGAGGCAGACCCAGATGTCCGACCCGCACACCGCTCCCGTCCCCGGCCGGATCATGGCGGCGGAGATGGCCGAGCAGCCGGCCGTCCTCCAGCGCATCCTCGACGAGGGCGCCCCGAAGATCCGCGGGATCGCGGCCGAGATCGCCACCCGCAACCCGCGCTTCGTCCTGCTCACCGCGCGGGGCACGTCCGACAACGCCGCGCTGTACGCCAAGTACCTGGTCGAGATCCTGCTCGGCAAGCCGGCCGGTCTGACCTCGATGTCCACCACGACCGCGTACGGCGCCAAGCCGGACCTCACCGACGTCCTGGTGATCACCGTCAGCCAGTCCGGCGGCTCACCGGACCTGGTGGCCTCCACCAAGGCCGCCCGCGAGGCCGGCGCCATCACCCTCGCGGTCACCAACAACGCCTCCTCGCCGCTGGCCGAGGTCTCCGAGTTCCACATCGACGTGCTGGCCGGCCCGGAGAAGGCGCTGCCCGCCACCAAGACCTACACCGCCGAGCTGCTGGCGCTCTACCTGCTGGTCGAGGGCCTCGCGGAAGCCTGGGGGTACTCCCGGCGGGAGCCCGGGGAGGGCTCGGCCGCCCAGGGGCTGCCGGTCCTGGCCGCGGGCGTGCTGGAGCGGCACGCCGAGGTGCGGGCGCTGGCCGAGCGCTACCGCTTCGCCCAGCGCCTGGTCATCACCTCGCGCGGCTACGGCTACCCGACGGCCCGCGAGGCGGCGCTGAAGCTGATGGAGACCACCTACATCCCGGCCAGCCCGTTCTCCGGCGCGGACCTGCTGCACGGCCCGCTGGCCATGGTGGACAACGTCTCGCCGGTCATCGCGATCGTCCCGGACGGCAAGGGCGGCGAAGCCCTGCAGCCGGTCCTGGACCGGCTGCGCGGCCGCGGTGCGGACCTGGTGGTGATCGGCCAGCAGGCGCAGGTGGACGCCGCCTCGGCGGGCTTCGTGCTGCCGGCCGGAGTGCCGGAGGAGGTGCAGCCGATCCTGGAGATCCTGCCGCTGCAGCTGCTGGCGTACGAGGTCACCATCGCCCGCGGCCAGGACCCGGACGCCCCGCGCGCCCTGGCCAAGGTCACCGAGACGAGGTAGGCCGCGGTAGACCGAGGAAGGCCGGCCCCGCGCGCGGACCGGCCCCCGTCCACAGCCTGTGGACGGGGGCCGGTCCGCTGAGCGGCGGAAACGTGGTCCGGGGCCGCGCGGCGGCCGGAAAGCACTACGGGCCACGGCGCCGACACGGGACCCTCAACCCGTGCGGCACCGCAGCCCGGAGCTGTCGTCGGGCGCCGGGGACGATCGAGGACTGTGCGGGGTCCTCGTTCGGCGGCGTCCGACCGAGGAGGGGCCGCGCGCGGTCAGGGCAGTTGCGCGGGGTCCGCTCCTTGGTGCCCTTTCATTGTGGACTAGACCAATCTGGGTTGTCTAGGCCGCTCGGCGAATTGGTCTAAACAACTCCGGGCCGTCGGGAGGCCGTCACGCGCCGTCCGCCCGCCGGTCCGCCGCGCCCCGCCCGGACCGGCGGCGCTACCCTCGCCATGTGCCCTCGCTGAACGAACTCGTCCGCCGCCACACCACCCTCACCGGGGCCGACGTGGAATGGCTCCACATGCTGGTCTCGGAGTGGCAGCTGCTCTCCGACCTCTCCTTCGCCGACCTGGTGCTGTGGATCCCCACCTGGGACGGCATCCGCTACGTCTCGGTGGCGCAGATGCGGCCCAACACCGGGCCGACCTCCTACCAGGACGACATGGTCGGCCACCTCGTCCCGCGCGGTCGGCGCCCGCTGCTGGACGCCGCCTTCGACGAGGGCCGGATCGTGCGCGAGGGCGACCCGGAGTGGCGAGAGGAGGTCCCGGTCCGGGTCGAGTCGATCCCGGTCCGGCGCGAGGGCAAGGTGCTCGGGGTGATCGCCCGCAACACCAACCTGCTGACCGTCCGCACCCCCAGCCGGCTGGAGCTCACCTACCTGCAGAGCGCCTCCGACCTGGCCCAGATGATCGCCGCCGGCAGCTTCCCCTTCCCCGGCATCGAACAGGTCGACATGGATGCCGCCCCCCGCGTCGGCGACGGCCTGATCCGCCTGGACGCGGACGGCATCGTCACCTACGCCAGCCCCAACGCACTCTCCGCCTACCACCGCCTCGGCCTCACCACCGACCTGGTCGGCAGCCACCTCGGCCGCACCACCGCGGACCTCGCCCCGCCGTCCCGCGGCGCCGTCCACGAGGCACTGGTGAAGGTGGCCAGCGGCTGGGCACCCCGGCAGACCGAGGTGGAGGCGCAGGGGGGAGTGGTGACCGTGCGGGCGATCCCGCTCAAGCCCAAGGGCACCCTGACCGGATCGCTGGTGCTCTGCCGCGACGTCACCGAGCTGCGCCGCCGTGACCGCGAGCTGATGACCAAGGACGCCACCATCCGGGAGATCCACCACCGGGTGAAGAACAACCTGCAGACCGTTGCGGCCCTGCTGCGGCTGCAGTCCCGCCGGATGGAGTCGGAGTCCGGCCGGGCCGCGCTGGACGAGGCGGTGCGCCGGGTCGGCTCGATCGCGATCGTGCACGAGACGCTCTCCCAGGCCCTGGACGAGCAGGTGGCCTTCGACGAGATCGCCGACCGGGTGCTGGCGATGGTGATGGAGCTGTCCCAGGACGGCCGGGTGGCGACCCGCCGCACCGGCAGCTTCGGCATCCTGTCCGCCGAGGTGGCCACCCCGCTGTCGATGGTGCTGACCGAGCTGCTGCAGAACGCCCTGGAGCACGCCTTCGGCCCGACGGCCTCCGGGAACCTGGAGGTCAGCGCGCTGCGCGGGCGGGCCCCGGCGACCGGGATGGGCTGGTCGGACAGCTGGAACGGCGGCGCCCGCCCCGAGGAGTACCTGCTGATCACCGTGCAGGACGACGGCCGCGGCATGCCGGAGGGGTTCGACCCCAAGACGGCGGGCAACCTCGGCCTGCAGATCGTCCGGACGCTGGCCACCGGCGAGTTGGGCGGCACCTTCGACATGGTGGCCGGTCCGAACGGCGGTACGAAGGTGGTTCTGGAGATCCCGGTCCGCTGAGCACCCCGGTCCGCCGCAGGCCCGGTCCGCCGGGTCCGGCCCGGCTGAGATTCTGCCGAGAATCCGTTGCACGAGGGCGCTCGGCGGGGGCGCGCGTTCGGCGGAAGCGCCGGCTGCGCACTCCGGCCGCCCCGTGCCGCTTCGGCCGGACGTGGCGGGGGAGCGGCGGAGCGCGGGAGCGAACGGTCGCGGAAACAGAAACGAGGCCCTGTCGACCGGGGGGGGTGGGTCGACAGGGCCTCTCAACCCGTTCCGGCCGTCGGGGGGAGTCGGCCGGAACGGGGGCTCTGGGTAGAGCGACACCTCGCCGGTGCGTTGCACACGGTGAGCGCCACAGCTCCACGATATTGCTCTAAGTGAACAGTATCAAGTGGCTGGACGGGTCCGGTGTCGCGGGACCAAGCCGGGCAAGGTCCTTTGTGCGGAAGGCTTCACCAGGAGGTGCAGGGAAGCCTTTGATCATGTGTTGATCGGTACTGCGGTCACTGCTGGTGCTACGCCGTGTGATCGGCGCGATCAGGCGGTGCGGGCGCGGTTGCGGGCGGCGCGGCGCTTCATCGCACGACGCTCGTCCTCGCTCATGCCGCCCCAGACGCCGGCGTCCTGGCCGGTTTCGAGGGCCCACTGGAGGCACTGCTCCATCACCGGACAGCGGCGGCACACGGCCTTGGCTTCCTCGATCTGCAGCAGAGCAGGACCGGTGTTCCCGATCGGGAAGAACAGCTCCGGGTCCTCTTCGCGGCAGACAGCGCGGTGGCGCCAGTCCATGGTCGTCCAACTCCTCCTGCCGACGGGGGTTGCCCGGGCGGCATAATCGATGGCTTTGTGAATGTGAACGCTTTCACGAATCCCGCAACAGCAAAAGAGACCAAAGGCCTACCGGGCCCGGGTGGTCTGTGCTGGGGGGGATTCGGCGATTCGAGGGACACCCCGCGGTCGGTGCTCCGTGGTTCCGGAGTCGCCGTCGCTGCGATGTGTCCCGATCGCCATGTAGAGGTTCGCAAACCTCGGGCTCGGATACAACCCCCTTCGGGGAGGAATTTTTGATTCTTCGGTGTCGCCTAGCTCACAGCCAGTACTTCTATGGAGTGAAGGGGGCTTGTGCGTTCGAGAAGAAGGGCGAACCCCGCTTCCGGTCACACAATCACACGCAGTGCCCGCCGAACGCCTGTGAAACTGACGCGACTCCTGTCTCCAAGATGGTCGCCGTCCACCTGGAACGGGGCCGGTTCCTCTGAAACCAAGGTGAAGTGCCGGACGTCGTGGTAGGAGACGACGTGCTTCCCGGACGGGCCGACCGGCGGTGCGCCGTCGCTCGAAGGCGTGTGTGACCGCAGGATCTGACGGATCGTTCGAGCCGTACCGAACGCCGTCATCCGGGTGATGCCGAAGACGTCGAGGTCCGTGTCGAAGGAGGCGAGCGGTGACGGGTAGACCGGGCGGTTGCCGAGGAACGTCCACGGCGAGGTGTTGCTGACTATCGACAGCACCAGCCCCGGAACGGCCTCGCGGCCCGGCAGCTCCAGGGAGACCGGGCCGGATCGGCGCTGCTCACGCTGGGTGAAGTAGTGCCGGATCGCCTGCGTGACGTAGAGGGCGTGGGTGGACTTGCGCCCGGCCCTGCGCTGCTCCTCGACCCGGCCGACCACGCCGGCGTCGAAGCCGAGGCCGGCGGTGAAGGTGAACCAGCGGTCCGGCAGGCCGTCGGTCATCGCCTTGCCCAACCCGATCGGGCGCTCCTGCTTGTGCTCCAGCGCGTGCAGCAGGGCCCCGGTGGCCTCCACCGGGTCGTTGGGCAGGCCCAGCGCGCGGGCGAACACGTTGGTCGAACCGCCCGGCACCACGGCCAGTCGCGGGACCTTCTCGCCCGGGCCGTGCGCCAGCAGCCCGTTCACCACCTCGTTGACGGTGCCGTCGCCCCCCAGCGCCACCACCAGGTCGACCGTGCCGTCCTCCGCCGCCTCGCGGGCCAGGTCGCGCGCGTGGCCCCGGTACTGCGTCTCGGCCACCTCCAGCTTGAGGTCGCTGCGCAGAGCGTGGATCAGGACGTCCCTGGTCCGGCCACTGGTGGTGGTGGCCTTGTGGTTCACGACCAGGAGAGCGCGCATGGGGAAAGCCTACGGGGCGGTACGGACCAACCGGCGGCTACCCTGCTGGAGTGACCGCAGAAACCTCCGCACCCGTACCCGCGGCCGACCCCGGCCGTCCGGCGTCCCTGACCCTGGGCGCCGCCATCACCGCCCTGGAGGGCGCCGCGCTGGCCGTCGTCGGCGTCTGGGACATGGTGGCCGCGCTGTCCGGCCAGTCCAAGCAGCTCGCCCTGAACGAGTTCGGCGGCGTGGTCATCGTGCTGCTCGGCGTGTTGCCGGTGCTGGCCGCCCGCGCGCTGCTGAAGGAGCGCCGCTGGGGCCGCAGCCCGGCGGTGCTGACCAACTCGATCTGCCTGCCGGTCGCCTACTACATGTTCCAGAGCGGCGGCATGATGATCGCCGTGGGCGCGCTGGTCGGCCTGCTCGGGCTGGTGGGCATCGGCTCGCTGCTGAACCCGAAGTCGACGGCGGCCCTGTACGCCCCGTCCGAGGACTGAGCGCACAGGGCCGCCGGAGGGCCGGACAGCCGCGCAGCCGGAGCTGAGCGGCCGTCAGTCCTACTCCTCCACCAGCAGCTTCTCCCGCAGCTGGGCCAACGTCCGGGCGAGCAGCCGGGACACGTGCATCTGGGAGATCCCCACCTCGGCGGCGATCTGCGACTGGGTCATGTTCCGGAAGAACCGCAGCACCAGGATCTTCTGCTCCCGGGGCGGCAGTTGGGCCAGCAGCGGCTTGAGCGACTCGCGGTACTCGACGCCCTCCAGCGCCTCGTCGGTCGCGCCCAGGGTGTCCGCGACGGCCGGCGACTCGTCGTCGCTGTCCGGCACGTCCAGGGACAGCGTGGAGTACGCGTTGGCGGACTCCAGGCCCTCCAGGACGTCCTCCTCGGAGATCCCCAGGTGCTCGGCCAGCTCGTGCACCGTGGGGGAGCGGCCGTGCCGCTGGGAGAGCTCGCTGGTCGCCGTGGTGAGCGACAGCCGCAGCTCCTGCAGACGGCGCGGGACGCGCACCGCCCAGCCCTTGTCGCGGAAGTGCCGCTTGATCTCCCCGACGATGGTCGGCGTCGCGTAGGTGGAGAACTCGACCCCGCGCTCGTGGTCGAAGCGGTCCACCGACTTGATCAGGCCGATGGTGGCGACCTGGGTGAGGTCGTCCAGCGGCTCGCCCCGGTTGCGGAAGCGCCGGGCCAGGTGCTCGACCAGCGGGATGTGCATCCGCACCAGCTGGTTGCGCAGCTCGACCCGCTCCGGCGAGCCCTCGGGCAGCGCCGACAGGCGGACGAACAGGGCGCGGGCGGCCTCCCGGTCCGGGGCGCCGGAGCGGTGCGCGCCCTGCGCGGGCACGGCGCCGTGCAGCTCAGCCTCGGCCGTCTCGTCCGCCCGGTCCGCCGGCTCCGGCGGGGGGACGGAGTCGGGCGTCGGCTCAGACGTCGGCTCGGTCGGGTGGCTCATCCGGTGGGCGTCCTTCGGGTGCGCTTCGTCGTTGGCGGCGAGGCCGGGAACGCTCGCCTGGGTCGGTACGGCAGGTCCCGCCGTCGCGAGGCCGGTACGGTCCAGATCACTCACGGCCATTCCCCCGTTCCGTTCCGGGAGCACCGGGGCCGCGGCCCCGGAATCGTCTCGTTGGTCGTACCGCCCGGAGGCGGTACCGGGAGCCGTCCGCCCGGCCCCGGGAGGGGGTGCGGCGGACGGCCCTTGCGCGGGTGCTGCTCGGTCTGTGCGGTGCGGTCCGGCGCCCGGCTAGTGGGCCGTGGACCCGCCGCGCTTCTTGTGCAGGCTGATCGACACGGTGTTGTCCTCGCCGACCGAGGAGTCGACCTCGCCGGCCAGCGCGGAGAGCACCGTCCAGGCGAAGGTGTCCCGCTCGGGGGCCTTGCCGTCGGTGGTCGGGGCGGCGACGGTCACCTTCAGCGAGTCGCCGACCAGGCGGAACTCGCAGGAAAGGACGGAGCCCGGCACCGCCTGCTGCAGCAGGATGGCGCAGGCCTCGTCGACCGCGATCCGCAGGTCCTCGATCTCGTCGAGGGTGAAATCCAGCCGGGCCGCCAACCCGGCCGTCGCTGTTCGCAGCACGGAGAGGTAGGCCCCCGCCGCGGGGAGCCGGACCTCCACGAAATCCTGAACACCGAGATCGCCGTCGATCTGGGACACCCTTGCCTCCTGGGTGACGCGCTGTGCTTGCTTGGTACCCCGCTTGTTACCCCTGCTTGCCGCCTCTCAAAGGAGGCACCGGGGTTGCGGGTCCGCCATCGCTCTGCCTGCCCTGTTGCACCCCGGTTCGGGGTTACTCATGGTAAGGCATTGCGACGCAGGGTGGCAGACCCTTTCCCGGACTCCGTCGGTCCGCTCAGCGGCGGCCGGCGGCGGCGAGTGCCTCGTCGGTGAGCCGGTACACGGTCCACTCGTCCATCGGCACCGCACCGATCGACTTGTAGAAGTCGATCGACGGCTGGTTCCAGTCCAGCACCGACCACTCCACCCGGGAGTAGCCGCGCTCCACGGCGATCCGGGCGAGCTCCAGCAGCAGGGCCTTGCCGTGGCCGCCGCCGCGCGCCTCCGGGCGGACGTACAGGTCCTCCAGGTAGATCCCGTGGGTGCCGCGCCAGGTCGAGAAGTTGCGGAACCAGAGGGCGAAGCCCACCGGCTCCCCGGTGGTCCCGTCCTCGGCGATCAGGCCGAACACGGCCGGATCGGCGCCGAACAGGGCCTCGCGCAGCTGCTCCTCGGTGGCCACGGCCTCGTGCGGGGCCTTCTCGTACTCCGCGAGCTCACGGATCATGGCGTGGATGACGGGAACGTCGGTGGCGACTGCGGTGCGGATCATGCCAGCGAGCCTACTGCTCGGGCCCCGTCTCGTCCCAGGCCTGGACGGAGGTCTGGTCGACGATCCTTCCGTCCCGCAGGTCGGCCATCGAGGCCATCAGCACCCGGACGCCGTCCGGGTAGCGGCAGGACTCCAGGAAGGCGACGTGGTCGTCCTGGACCACCACCTGCTCCAGCTTGTGGGTCATCTCGCGGCCGTAGATGTCGCTCAGCATGGCGCCGATCTCCTCCAGCCCGTGCATCACCAGGGGGTGGCTGGGCTGGGTCTTCCGGTCGACCACGCGCAGTTCGGCGTCCTCCGCGTAGAGCGCCAGGAGGGCGTCGGCGTCGCAGCGTTCGATGCCCTCGCGCAGGGCGCGGGTGTCGAAGGCTGCGGGGGCCGCCATGGTGGTCATGATTCGCTCCTCCGGTCGGGGTCCGTCGGCTCGTACCTAGAGCCTACGCCCGGCACCACCGACCGGAGGGGCCGGAGACCGGGCCGCTCAGCGGGCCGGCACGGTGCGCAGGTACTCGGCCAGGGTGCCGATCGCGGCCGGGTTGCGCGGGCTCTCCACGAGGTCGACGTAGTCCAGCACGAAGATCCGGTCGTTCCTGATCGCGGAGACGCCGGCCAGCGGCGGGAACGACTTCAGGAACTTCCGCTTCTCCTCGGCGCCCGGGGTCGCGTAGTCGTTGATCACGATCACCTCGGGGTCGCGCTGCACCACGCTCTCCCAGCCGGCGGTGACCCAGGTGTCGGCGAGGTCGCCCATGATGTTGGTGCCGCCGGCCTTGGCGATGATCTCGTCGGCGGCGGCGAACTTCCCGGCGGTGTACGGCTTGTCCTGCCCGCTGTCGTACAGGAAGACGGACGGGCGGCGCTCGGGCTGCGGGACGGCGGCGATCCGTGCCCTGGAGTCGGCGATCAGCCGGTCGGCGCGGTCCTTGACGTCGAAGATCTCGCCGAGGTTGGCCAGGTCCGTGTAGAGCGCGTCCAGCGGGTCCATCACGCCGCGTTCGGTGCCCCTGCCGCTGCGGCAGGACTCGCTGAGCACGTACGAGTCGATGCCGAGGGCCTTGAACGCCTGCGGGGTGACGCCGCTGCCCTCGTCGAAGCCGTAGTGCCAGCCGGCCAGCACCAGGTCGGCCCTGGCGTCCAGGGCGATCTCCTTGGTGAGCACCTTCTTGGAGAGCCAGGCGGTCTGCTGGTAGCCGTCCTTCCACGGCACCTTGTCGACCCGGCCCTTGTCGTCGGGCATGACGTAGCCGGCCATCCGGTCGGCCAGGCCGAGGGAGAGCATCAGCTCGGTGATGTTGACGTCGTTGGTGACCACCCGGGCCGGCTTCTGCGGGAAGGTCAGCTCCTCGCCGCAGTTCTGCACGGTCACCGGGTAGTGGGCGGAGCCGGTCGAGGCCTGCCGGGGGGCGATCTCCGCGCCGCAGGCGGTGAGTCCGAGGACGAGCAGGGCGGCGGCGGCAACGGCCTTGGTGCGCACGGTGGTTCCTTCGGTGGTTCAGGCGTCGGTGGTTCAGGCGTCGGGGGTACGGGCGTCGGCGGTCCGGGTCCCGGGCGGCCGGGTGTCGGGGGAGCGGTCGAGGCGGTCGAACAGCAGCTGGAGGGCGCCGGTCTCCGGGTGCCGGACCGGCGTGGCCCGGACACCGAACACCTCGGCCAGCAGGGCGGGCCGGAGCACCTCGGCGGGCGGTCCGGAGGCCACGATCCGGCCGGCCCGCAGGACGTACAGCAGGTCGCAGTGGCTCGCCGCCAGGTTGAGGTCGTGCAGCGCGACGAGCACCGTCGGGCCGGCCTCGCGGGCCAGCGCCAGGACCTCCAACTGGTGGGCGACGTCGAGGTGGTTGGTGGGTTCGTCGAGCACCAGCAGGCGCGGCTCCTGGACCAGCGCGCGGGCGAACAGCACTCGCTGCTTCTCGCCTCCGGACAGGCTCAGGAAGCCCCGTTCGGCGAGGTGCCCGGCCCGGACCTTCGCCAGGGCGCCGGCGCAGCGCTCCCGGTCCGCGTGGGTCGGGGCGCCGAGGCCGCGCCGGTGCGGCAGCCGGCCCATGGCGACCACCTCGGCCACCGTGAAGTCGAACTCGGCGGAGTGCTCCTGGGTCAGCGCGGCCACCCGCCGGGCCGTCTCCCGCGCGGAGAGCGCGTGCAGGTCGTCGCCGTCGAGCCGGACGGCCCCGCCGGTGGGCTTCAGCACCCGGTAGACGCAGCGCAGCAGGGTCGACTTGCCGCTGCCGTTCGGTCCGACCAGGCCGACCACCTGCCCGGGGGCGGCCGCCAGGCTCACCTCGTGGACGATCCGGGTGCCGGCCGACTCCACCGAGACGGTGTCGACGTCGAGGTCCTGGGCCTTCGCCCGGTCGGGCCGGGCGGTCGAGCCGGCCGGGGCGGCCGGGCCGGTCGTACGGATGGCGTCGGTCACCGTCGGCCTCCGAAGGCGTGGCCGCGCCGACGCATCATCAGCAGGAAGGCGGGCACGCCGAGCACGGCGGTGAACACCCCGACGGGCAGTTCGGCGGGTGCCAGCAGGGTGCGGGAGGCGATGTCCACCCAGACCAGCAGCAGCGCCCCGACGAGCGGGGCGACCAGCAGCACCCGGCGGTGCCCGGCGCCGACCAGCATCCGGGCCACGTGCGGCACCAGCAGCCCGACGAAGCCGATCGCGCCGCTGACCGCGACCACCGTGCCGGTGACGGCGGCGGTCACCACGAACAGTTCGCGGCGCATCCGGTCCGGGTCCACACCGAGCGAGGCGGAGGTCTCGTCGCCCATGGCGAGCGCGTCCAGCCGTCCGGCGGCGCAGCCGAGGTGGGCGAGGCCGGCCAGGACGGTGCAGGCGGCGATCGGCACCGAGCCCCAGGTGGCGCCGCCGAGGCTGCCGAGCAGCCACATCATGGCGCTCCGGGCGGCGTCGCCGCGGTCGGCGACGAAGACCATCAGGGTGGTGGCGGCGGCGAAGCCGTAGGAGAGGGCGGTGCCGGTGAGCACCAGCCGCAGCGGCGTGAGCCCGTACGCGGTGCGGGCGGCGAGGTAGACCAGCGTCATCGCGAGCAGTGCGGAGCCGAAGGCGGAGGCGGAGATCGCCCACACCCCGAGCGTGGCGAAGGCGCCGAACAGCAGGACGGCGTTGGCGCCGACGGCCGCGCCCGAGGAGATGCCGAGGACGAAGGGGTCGGCGAGGGCGTTGCGCACCAGCGCCTGGACGGCGACCCCGGTGGCGGCCAGCCCGGAGCCGACCACGGCGGCCAGGACGGTGCGCGGCAGCCGGATCTCCCAGACGATGGCGTACGCGGCCGCCTCGTCGGCCTCCAGCCGACCGCCCGTCAGTCCGGCGCCCAGCAGCCGCAGTACGTGCGGGAGCCCGATCCCGGAGGAGCCCAGCGCGACCCCGCAGACCAGCGACAGCAGCAGGGCGGCGCCGAGGCCGACGGTGAGCGGGACCACGGGTGTCCGGTGGACGGACGGGCCGCCGGCTACGCGGGTCACGGATGCGCGGGTCATGGGTGCGCGGGTCACGGATGCGCCTTGCCTCGGGCCGCGGGTGCGCCGGGGTGGGCGCCGGCCGGGGGCGTGCCCGGGCGCCGTCCCCTCGCAGTCCACGGCGAGTCGTCGGGAGTCCAACGGCCGAGGGCGATCGGGCTGGCGCGGCCGCACCGCGGGTGCGGGCCGTGCTCACCGTTGCGGGTCAGGGCCGGATTCTCACCGGACTTCCCCCTCGGACGCCCTGGCAGCATAACAGGCACTCAGGGTAGGCAACCCTTACCGGGGTCGGGCCGAGTGTGAACGCACGACCGCCCCCGTCCGGCGGTGCGGACGGGGGCGGTCGGGTGGCGACGCGTCAGGCTCAGGCCTGCTTGGTCTCCCAGAAGATCTTGTCGACCTCGGCGATCAGGTCCAGCAGGGCCTGGCCGGTGGCCGGGTCGGTGGACGCCTTGGTGGCCGAGGCGGCCTTCAGGGTGTCGTTGATCAGCTGGTGCAGCTGCGGGTACTTCTCGAAGTGCGGGGCCTTGAAGTAGTCGCTCCACAGCACCGAGATGTGGTGCTTGACGGCCTCGGCGCGCTGCTCCTTGATGATGATGGCGCGGGCACGGAAGTGCGGGTCCTCGTTGGCCTGGTACTTCTCCTGGGTGGCCTTGACCGACTCGGCCTCGATCCGGGCCTGCGCCGGGTCGTACACGCCACAGGGCAGGTCACAGTGGGCGTGAGCGGTGGCACGCGGTGCAAACAGACGAGAGAACATGGGAGTCCTTCCTTAGATCGTCTTCCCGCGCCCGAGATTACCCTTCCGCCCTCGTGGTTTCGCGATCGGGCGGTGGGCCTAGGGCAAAAGGCGGACCCGGAACCGGGGTAATCCGGACACCGAACAGGTGACGGTCCGTACGGCAGACTGGGGGCGGGCGTGCGGGAGGAGGAGTCGTGGCACGGAGCGCGGAACCGGAGGGCCGGACCGGGGGCGGCGTGTTGCCGTTCGGGGTCGTCGACGTGGCGGGTCCGTCGATGGTCCCGACCCTGCGCGAGGGCGACCGGCTGCTGGTCCGCTACGGCGCGCCGATCCGGCCGGGCGCGGTGGTGCTCTTCCGCCACCCCTTCCAGCAGGACCTGCTGGTGGTGAAGCGGGCCGCCGGGCGCCGGCCCGGCGGGTGGTGGCTGCTCTCCGACAACCGTCCGGTGGACAGCGACAGCCGCAGCTACGGCGCGGTCCCGGACGAGCTGGTGCTCGGCCGGGTGCTGCTGCGGCTGAGCCCGCGCCCGTCCTGGCTGGCGCCGGGCCGCCGGCTGGAGCGGCTGCTGCTCGCCCCGCGGCTGGCCCGGGTGCCGGGCCTGGCCCGCCGCCTCGGCGCCTGGGTGGAGGACGTCTAGCGCCTACTGCCCGCCGCCCAGCGCGGCCTCCGCCTCCTGGCGCTTGCGGGCCCGGTAGGCGGCGACGTTGGCCCGGGTCGCACAGCGGTCCGAGCAGTAGCGGCGGGAGCGGTTGGTCGAGGTGTCCAGGTAGGCGTTGCGGCAGGGCGCGGCCTGGCAGATGCCCAGCCGGTCGCCGCCCAGCTCGGTCAGGTGGACGGCCAGGCCCATGCAGGCGACCGCGCTGAAGTGCGCGGTGGCGGTCGGCGAGTTGTCGGCCAGGTGCAGGTGCCAGCGGGGCCGTCCGGCGTCGTCCAGGTAGTCGTGCCCGGAGATCAGCGGGCTGACGGGGTACTCCATCAGCAGGCTGTTCAGCAGGTCGACGCCGCGGGTCTCGTCCCCGTCGGCGGCGGCCTCGAAGACCCCGCGCAGCCGGGTCCGCACTGCCCGCAGTCGGGGCAGGTCGGACTCGTCGGCGAGCGCGGCGGCCCGGGAGGAGTCGGAGAACAAGGCGCGCACCGCGTCCACGGAGGTCAGCGTGTCGGTGCCGCGCTCCGGCTCCTCGGTGTTCACCAGCCGAACGGCGAGGTCGGCGTACGAGGCGAGCTCCACGGCGGTCCTTCCAGAGAGTCGGTAACGGGCTGACTGCTTCCAGCCTATTACCCGAGTGGGGAAAACGTCGGCGCCCGGCAGGAGCTGCCTGCCGGGCGCCGACGGGATGGGCTCAGAGCACCTTGGAGAGGAACGCCCTGGTGCGTTCGTGCTGCGGGTTCGTGAGGACTTCGCGGGGGTTGCCGGACTCGACCACCACACCGCCGTCCATGAACACCAGCGCGTCGCCGACCTCGCGGGCGAAGCCCATCTCGTGGGTGACGACGATCATCGTCATCCCCTCCTCGGCCAGGCCGCGCATGACGTCCAGCACCTCGCCGACCAGCTCCGGGTCGAGCGCCGAGGTGGGCTCGTCGAAGAGCATCAGCTTGGGCTTCATGGCCAGCGCGCGGGCGATCGCGACGCGCTGCTGCTGGCCGCCGGAGAGCTGCGAGGGGTAGCTCTTCGCCTTGTCGGAGAGCCCGACCCGCTCCAGCAGGGCCATGCCGCGCTCGCGCGCGTCGGCCTTCGACTCGCCCTTGACCTGCACCGGCGCCTCGATGACGTTCTCTATGGCGGTCATGTGCGGGAACAGGTTGAAGCGCTGGAAGACCATGCCGATGTCGCGCCGCTTGAGAGCGACCTCGCGGTCCCTCAGCTCGTAGAGCCTGTCGCCCTTGCGCCGGTAGCCGACCAGTTCGCCGTCCACCGACAGCAGACCGCCGTTGATCTTCTCCAGGTGGTTGATGCACCGCAGGAAGGTCGACTTGCCGGAGCCGGACGGGCCGATCAGGCAGAACACCTCGCGGGGCCTGACCTCCAGGTCGATGCCCTTGAGCACCTCGACCAGGCCGTACGACTTGCGCACGCCCTCGGCCCTGACCATCGGCTCGCCCGGCACGGAGTCCGTGGGCGTCTTGGTCAGATCGGTCATACGTGACCACCTCCCTCAAGCCCCGGAACCACGTCGTGGTCGGCCTTCGGGGTCGGCTTGCCGGCGAACATCCTGCGGACCCGCTGCATCGGGGTCGGCGGCAGGGTCCTGGTGGTACCCCGAGCGTAGTACCGCTCGACGTAGTACTGCCCGATGGTCAGCACGGAGGTGAGGAAGAGGTACCAGAGGCTGACGGTGATCAGCAGCGGGATGGTCTGGAAGGTGCGCGAGTAGATGTTCTGCCCGGCCCGGAACAGCTCCTCCAACGCGATGACGCTGACCAGCGAGGTGGTCTTGAGCATCGAGATGGTCTCGTTGCCGGTCGGCGGGATGATCACCCGCATGGCCTGCGGCAGGATGATCCGGCGCATGGTCGCGAAGCGGCTCATGCCGAGTGCGTGGGCCGCCTCGGTCTGCCCCTCGTCCACCGACTGGATGCCGCCGCGGACGATCTCCGCCATGTACGCGGCCTCGTTCAGGCCGAGGCCGAGCAGTGCCGCCGTGAACACCGGGATCAGCGTGTTGGTCGACTCGGACCAGAACTCGGGGCCGAACGGGATGCCGATCGACAGCTTGGGCCACAGCGCGCCCATGAAGTTCCAGAACACCAGCTGGACCAGCACGGGGGTGCCGCGGAAGACCCAGATGTAGAACCACGCGGTGCCGGACAGCAGCGGGTTCGGCGACAGCCGCATCACCGCGAGGATGATGCCGCCGGCCACGCCCATGATCATGGACAGCGCGGTGAGCTCCAGGGTCACACCCAGGCCGTGCACGATGCTGGAATCGAAGAGGTAGGTGTTGACGACATCCCACCGGAACGCGGGATTGAAGATCAGGGCGTGGAGCAGCATCGCCGCGAGGACCGCGACGACGACGGCTCCGGCCCACCGGCCGGGGTGGCGGACCGGGACGGCCTTGAGGGTTTCGGGCCGTCCCGGGTGCGCCTCCCCCTGATCGGAATGGTTCACAGTGGCCTCAGGGGGTGGGGAACTGGCGGGGGGTCAGCTGGTGGCGCCGTTGGTCACGGACTTGTCGATCGCGCCCGCCTGGACGCCCCACTTCTCAAGGATCGCCTTGTAGGTGCCGTCGTCGATCAGTGACTGGACGGCGCCCTGGACGGGCGCGGCGAGCGGGGAGCCCTTGGCCAGGACCACGCCGTACGGGGCCTTGCCCTCGACGGTGCCGAGCTGTTCGAGCTGGCCGTTGGTCTGCTTGAGGGCGTAGTCGACGACCGGGGAGTCGGCCAGCATGACCTGGTCGCGGCCGGAGACCAGCGCGGTGGTCACGTCGGTCTGCAGGTCGAACTTGTCGCCGTCGTTGGGGATGGGGGGCTTGCCGGCCTTGACGCACGCCGGGTTGATGACGTCCTTGATCTGGTCGGCCTGGGTGGTGCCGGTCTGGACGGCGACCTTCTTGCCGCAGAGGTCGTTCGGGTCGATCTTGTCGGGGTTGCCCTTCTTGACCGCCGCGCTGGTGCCCGCCGAGAAGTAGGTCACCATGTCGACGGTGGCCTCGCGCTCCTTGTTGTCCGTGAAGGAGCTCATGCCCAGCTGGAACTTGTTGGCCTGGATGCCCGGGATGATCGCGGTGAACGGCGAGTTCTGGACCTCGACCTGGAGGCCCAGCTTCTGGCCGATGGCGTTGGCCAGGTCCACGTCCATGCCGATGATCTTGTTCTGGGCGTCCTGGAACTCGTTGGGCGCGTACGAGGCATCGGCGGCCACGACGATCTTGCCGGTCGACTTGACGTCGGCCGGCACCTGGGCGGCGAGCGCCGGGTCGGCGGCCACCGCCTTGATCGTGGCGGACGCGTTCACGCCGCCGGAGGGCGAGCTGGACGACGACTTGCTGCTGCTGCAACCGGTCAGCACGAGGGAGACCGAGGCGGCGACCACACCGGCCGCGAAGAGCCGGTTGCGCTTGGTACGGGCGGTCATGAGGGGGATCTCCTCCTGGGAGAGAAGGTCGGGCGGAGCGCGCCGCGGGAGCGGCGCACCGGGGTTGCGAGCCGTACGGCGCCGTACGGGTGTGCGTCGTACGTCGTCGTACGTGCAGGCCGGGTTTTGCAGTGCCTGGACGCTGGGACCGCCCAGGGTCGAACGAGTTACTGCATCCGCCACCCTCCGCCGAGGTGGACGTTGACCGAACCGCCTCGACCAGTGGCCGGCTCGATCCGAGATGGGGGGAATCCTGCCATCTGAGGACGGTCAGGTGACCCTCATCCAGATCAAAATCGGATAACGAGGGGTCACACCGTCCGCTATTCGGACCTATTCCTGGCCCCTGTCACCCTCCGCATAAGTATGCAGATCCCTCTGTGCTCTGCCCGGAGGCCCGCCGCCCGTCCGCTCAGATGCCCCCGTTGACCACGGCGTTCTGCGCCGCACCCGCGCTGACGCTCCACTTGGCGAGGATCTTGTCGTACTCGCCGCTGCGGATCAGCTGGTCGACCGCCTTGGCCATCGCGTCGCGCAGCTGGGTGTCGGTCTTGCGCACCGCGATCCCGTACGGGTTGGAGGTGGACTGCCCGCCGGTCACCTCGTAGCGGTTGCCGCCGTCGGTGGTCTTCGCCGCGTAGGCGGCCACCGGGAAGTCGTTCAGCCCGGCCTGGGCGGCGCCGGAGGCGACCTCGGCCAGCGCCTTGGCGTCGCTGTCCAGCTTGTGCGTGGTCAGCTGGCGGCCGGTGCGGGCGCAGACCCCGACCTGCCGGGTGGCGATCTCGTCCTGGGTGGTGCCCTGCTGGAGCGCGATGGTCTTGCCGCACAGGTCGTCCAGGGTCTTGATCCCCTTGGGGTTGCCCTTCGGGACGACGATCGAGGTGCCGGCGATGAAGTAGTCCACGAAGTCCACGCCGGGGTTCGCCTGCTTGCCGCTGTCGTCCAGGCCGTCGCGGCGCTGGCGGATGTCGCTGATCGCGGACATCGCCACGTCGTACTGCTTGGACTGCAGGTTCGGTATCAGCTTGGCGAACGTGGTGTCCACGAACTCGATCCGCACGTCGAGGATCTTGCCCAGCGCGGTGGCGATCTCCGGGTCGAGACCGGCCGGCTTGCCGTCCGCGCCGCGGAACTCCACCGGGGCGTAGTTGACGTCCATGCCGATGCGCAGCACCCCGGCGGAGCGCTGGGCGGCGGGCAGCTTGTCCCGGACGTCCTTGACCGGGTCGTCCGCGGAGGCGGCCTGCCCGCCGCCTCCGCAGCCGGTCAGCAGCAGGGCACCGGCGGTGGCCAGGACGGCGCCGACGAGCACCGGACGACGGAAGGGGAGGAGGTGAGGCATGAGGGGCTGCTCCTGTGGGAGGGACGTGCGGCCGCCACGGTGTCGCGGTGGTGTGCGCGAAATGGCGGCCACGCGATCCTGCCATCCCGCCCTGCCGGGCCCGGCGGCGGGTGTGTCAGAATTCGGTACCGGGTGACCCCCGAACGCTCGAACCGGACCGCCGGGCCCCGACAGGCTCGGGGTGCTCGGGAACGGAAGTCCTCACGCGGCTCCGTATCCGGAGTGCCGACTCCCCCTGCGTCCGAGTTCACTCCTGCGGGTGCGCGTGCGCTCATGCCGATGCCGCCGCCGGTGCCCGGCGCTTCCGACGCCGGGCCCAGTGACGCGACAGCGCGGCGATGAACCGCACGTGACGAGGACGAAAAGGCACAGGTGCGGTGCCTTCGTCCGACCTAGGCTCGGCCCGATAGCACTAACGCGGACAACACAAGACCCCATAAAACCCTCATCCGAGGGCGCCGCCCGACGGCAGCGCCCCGACCCCGTTCCGGGTCCGCTTCGGCGTACCCGGTTTCCGGTTTCCGGACGGGTCGCCCTGCCCGTCGGTCGCGCGTCCTCGCCAGATCAATGACGAAGAGGTCATCGTGGCAGCGGAGATCATCAGCAGCACCCAGGACACCGACGATCCGGTCGACGCGGTTTTCGCGCTCCACCGCGGCGGCAAGATGGAGATCCGGGCGACCGTCCCGGTGCGCGACGCGGACGACCTGTCCCTCGCCTACACCCCCGGTGTCGCCCGCGTCTGCACGGCCATCGCCGAGCAGCCGGAGCTGGTCAACGACTACACCTGGAAGTCCAACACCGTCGCGGTGGTCACCGACGGCACCGCGGTGCTGGGCCTCGGCGACATCGGCCCGCAGGCCTCGCTGCCCGTGATGGAGGGCAAGGCCATCCTGTTCAAGCAGTTCGGCGGCGTGGACGCGGTGCCGATCGCGCTGGCCTGCACCGAGGTCGACGAGATCGTCGAGACCGTGGTCCGGCTGGCGCCCTCCTTCGGCGGCGTCAACCTGGAGGACATCTCCGCCCCCCGCTGCTTCGAGATCGAGCGCCGGCTCCAGGAGGCCCTGGACATCCCGGTCTTCCACGACGACCAGCACGGCACCGCGATCGTCACCACCGCCGCCCTGTGGAACGCGGCCAAGGTGACCGGCCGCGAGATCGGCTCGCTGCGGGCCGTCATCTCCGGTGCGGGCGCGGCCGGCATCGCCATCGCCAAGATGCTGGTGGCGGCCGGCATCGGCGACGTGGCGGTCTGCGACCGCAAGGGCGTGGTGTACGAGGGCCGCGGCGACCTCACCGACGTCAAGGCCGAGATCGCCGGGCTGACCAACCGCACGGGCGTCAAGGGCTCGCTGGCCGACGCGCTGGCCGGCGCCGACGTGTTCATCGGCGTCTCCGGCGGCACCGTGCCGGAGGAGGTCGTCGCGACCATGGCCGAGGGCGCCTTCGTCTTCGCGATGGCCAACCCGACCCCGGAGATCCACCCCGAGGTCGCGCACAAGTACGCGGCCGTCGTGGCCACCGGCCGCAGCGACTTCCCGAACCAGATCAACAACGTGCTGGCCTTCCCGGGCATCTTCGCCGGTGCCCTGCAGGTCCGGGCCAGCCGGATCACCGAGGGCATGAAGCTGGCCGCAGCCAAGGCGCTGGCCGGCGTGGTCGCCGACGAGCTGACCCCGCAGAAGGTCATCCCCTCGCCGTTCGACGAGCGGGTCGCCCCGGCGGTCACCAAGGCCGTCGCCGAGGCGGCCCGGGCGGAGGGCGTCGCCCGGATCTGACGATCCGGTCCGACGATCCGACCGGACATCCCGTACACGGCCGAGGCCGGGACGCGCGTCACACCCACGCGTGGTTCCCGGCCTCGGTCGTCCGCCGCTATCGTCCGGATCATGTTTGCTGCCTACGCCGCACGTATCGATGCCGACGACCCGCTCAGCGGACTGGAGTTGGGCGAACTCCCCGAGCCGCAGGCCCGCCCCGGGTGGAGCGTGGTCACGGTCAAGGCCGCCAGCCTCAACCACCACGACCTGTGGTCGCTGCGCGGGGTCGGCCTCCCGGCCGAGAAGCTGCCGATGATCCTCGGGTGCGACGCGGCGGGCGTCGACGAGAACGGCAACGAGGTGGTCATCCACTCGGTGATCGGCCAGAGCGGCCACGGGGTGGGCCCGAACGAGCCGCGCTCCATCCTGACCGAGCGCTACCAGGGCACCTTCGCCCAGCAGGTGGCGGTGCCCACCTGGAACCTGCTGCCCAAGCCCGCCGAGCTGAGCTTCGAGGAGGCCGCCTGCCTGCCCACCGCCTGGCTGACGGCCTACCGGATGCTGTTCACCAACGGCGGGGTCAAGCCCGGTGACACCGTCCTGGTGCAGGGGGCCGGCGGCGGCGTGGCGACCGCGTTGATCGTCCTCGGCAAGGCGGCCGGCCTGCGGGTCTGGGTCACCGGCCGGGACGAGGCCAAGCGCCGCCGGGCCGTGGAGCTCGGCGCGGACGCGGCCTTCGAGAGCGGCGCCCGGCTGCCCGCGCGGGTCGACGCGGTGATGGAGACCGTCGGCGCCGCGACCTGGTCGCACTCGGTGAAGTCGCTGCGTCCGGGCGGCACCATCGTCATCTCGGGTGCCACCTCCGGCCCCAACCCGAGCGCCGCCGAGCTGAACCGGATCTTCTTCCTGGAGCTCAAGGTGGTCGGCTCGACCATGGGCACCAAGGAGGAGCTGGCCGGGCTGCTCGCGCTCTGCGCCAACACCGGCGTCCGCCCGGTGATCGACTCGGTGCTGCCGCTGAGCGAGGCCCGGGACGGCTTCGCCCGGCTCGCCAAGGGCGAGGTCTTCGGCAAGATCGTCCTCAACCCCTGACGCGAGGGGGCCCGGCGCTCCGCGCGGGAGCACCGGGCCCGATCCTTCGTTCAGCCGGCCGGTCCGGCCGACGTTTCGTCCGGCCGGGCCGGACGGCTGCCCTGCGGCCGTCAGCCGAGCAGCCGCTTCAGCCGCTCGCCCGCGGCGCCCAGCACCCGGCGGGCCTCGGCCAGCTTGTCCCCGCTCACCCCGCCGTCCCGGGCCGCGTCGCGGACCTGGTCGCGGAAGCGGTCGAGCAGCCGTTCCAGCTCGCGGGCCGGGTCCTCGGCCGGGTCGGTGCGCGTCCACGCGGGCAGGTCGGCCGGTGCGGTCGGCTCGTCCTCGTCCAGGTCGATCCGGGTGACGGTGATCCGCTCGTCCGACGGGGCGGACTCGTCCGACGGGTGGCCCCAGCGGGCCGCGTCGGCCAGCCCGGACAGGCCCTTGGTCAGCTCGGCCAGGCCCTCGGCCAGCCCGGTCGGCCAGTCGCCCTTCGCGGCGTGCTCGCGCACCTGCTGCTCGACCCGGCGCTTGATCCGCAGCGCCTCCTGCTGGGCGGCGGTGCGCGAGGCCTTGGCCTGCTCGCGCAGCCGGCGGGCCTCCTCCTCGGCCGCCTTCGCCTTGGCCTTGGCCGCCTTCTCCTGTTCCCGGGCGCGCTTGGCCTGGTCCTTGGCCTGCCGCTTGAACTCGGCGAACTCGTCCTTGGCGCGCTGCCAGGAGTCGTTGTCGCCCCAGGGGCCGGCCCACGGGTCGCCCGCGCGCTCGGCGCGCTCGGCGCGGTCCGGCCGCGGCGTCTGCTTGGCGGCCTTCCACAGCTCCTCGCGCAGGTCCTTGGCGCTGTCCCGGACGTCCTCGCGGATCGCCCCGGCGAGCTGCGCCACGGAGTCCCGGATCTCCAGCTCCAGCTCGTCCAACTCACCCTGCCGGGCTTCGAGTTCGGCCCGTCCGGCGTCGGTCAGCCGGTAGACCTTGCGGCCTCCCTCGGTGCTGTGGGTGACCAGGCCCTCCTGCTCCAGCTTGGCCAGTCGCGGGTAGACCGTCCCGGCCGAGGGCGCGTACAGGCCCTGGAAGCGCTCCTCCAGCAGGCGGATCACCTCGTAGCCGTGCCGCGGGGCTTCGTCCAGCAGCTTCAGCAGGTAGAGCCGGAGCCGGCCGTGGCCGAACACAGGGGTCATCTCAGGCCTCCTTGGTGAAGTCGGGCTTGCCGGAGCCGGCCGGGAGCTCCTTCGCCGGGCCGTCGTCCTCCGGCTCCGGGCGGCTCAGCACGGTGACCGAGCCGGAGACGGTGGTGACGTTGAGCTTGCCGCGGCCCTCGCCGAGCTGGCCGGACAGCTTCTTGGCGCCCCAGGAGCCGCTCAGCTTGAGCTGCTCGAAGCTGCTGGAGATGTCGCCGCTGGTGGAGCCCGCCTCGACCTTGGCGTCGGCGCGCGAGGGGATCCGGACCACGACCGGGCCGCTGACGGTGGTGACCTTGACGTCGGCCTCGCCGTCGACGTCGAGGTCCAGGGTGACGGCCCCGGTGACGGCGTTGGCCTGGACCCGGTCGGCGGTGCCGGCGACGACGGTCAGCTGCCCGGAAACGGTGTTGACCCGGAGCTGGCCGCCGACCGACTGGGCGTCCACGTCACCGGTGACGGTGTTGGCGTCGGTGCGGCCGGTCAGCCCGACCAGGGTGGTGTCGCCGTTGGCGCTCTGCACCGAGACGTGCCCGGTGACGCCGGAGACGGTGGTGCCGGCGGAGACCGTGCCGAGCTTGACCTCGGTGTCGGCCGGCACGGTCAGGGTGATGCCGGCGACCCGCTTGCGCTTGAGCGAGCCGAAGAAGCTCTTGACCGAGCCGACCGACTTGAGCCAGTCGCCGAACTCGCCCCAGCTGTTGATGTCCTTGTAGGTGACCGTCAGGACGCCGTCCACCACGGTCACGTGCAGGGGATCGCCCTGGAGTTCAGTGACCTCCAGGCGGGCCGGGCCCTCGGCCGCCACCACGTTCACCGTGCCCTCGATGATCCGCACGTGCAGCGCGCGGACCGCGTCGTCGATGGTGATCCTCTCGGGGCCCTCGACCGTCCACTGGCTCATCTCTGCCGCCTCCCGTTGCCGATCGCGATGTATCGCGTTCTCTTCTAAAGACGATATATCGCGTGCCGGGAGAGTCAAGCGTGCCCGACCCCGATCCCGACCCCGATCCGCCCCCGAGGCTTCCCCTACGGGCCGCCGGCCGGGGCCGTCCGCGGACGCGCGAGAGGCCCGGGAGGCGGTTGCCTCCCGGGCCTCTCGCAGGCCGTCACCGGGTCACTCGTCGTCCTCGTCGTCGAGCCGGGCCAGCCAGGTGGCCAGCCGCTCGACCGGGATCTCGAAGTCCGGGTTGAGGTCGACGAACTCGCGCAGGCGCTCGGCCAGCCACTCGAAGCTGACCTCCTCGTCGCCGCGCCGGTTCTGCAGCTCCTCGATGCCTCGGTCGGTGAAGTACACGGTTCGCTCCGGTCCGATGGGGGTTGACCCGGTCAGGATAGACCGGACGGGTCAGCCGTCGTTGCGCCAGTAGCTCAGCGACAGCTTGACCGCGCCGCTGTTCTTGTTGCCCTGCTCGATCACCTTGGCGATCACGACGCCGCCGTTCTTCCGGTTGCGCAGGCAGAACAGCCGGCCCGGGGGCAGGTCGTCGAACTTCAGGTCCTTGGTGGGCTCCCGGTCGATCGCCGCCGAGCAGCTCTGCGGGGTGAGCGTGTTCTCCCGGCTGATGTAGGCGTCGGAGTTGCTGTCCAGGTCGAAGGTGCCGATGCTGGTCGGGTCGAGAGCCCAGGTGGGGCTGGTGGAATCGGGCACGACCTTGCCGCCGGACAGGTCGAAGCTGTAGCTGTAGCTGGTCGCGTACAGCTCGGTGTCCTGGTAGACCACGGTGTAGACGCTGTTGCGCGGCACGGTGGCACCGGCCGTCGGGCTCTTCGAGGCGTCGGTGGAACCGCTGCTCTTCGTCGGGGTGGGCGAGGGGGAGGCGTCGTCGCCGCTCGTGCCGCTCGTGCCGGTCGGGGTGGACTTGGGCGTGGCCGCCGCCGGGTTGGGGGTGGACGGGCCGCTGCTGACGGCCGCGCTGTCCTTCTTCTTGCCGTCGTCCAGCTTCTTCATCAGCACCACGCCGCCCGCGGTGCCGCCGACCGCCATCACCAGGGCGACGGTGAGCAGCACCTTCCAGGACACCCCGCCCTTGCGCTTGGGCTCGGGCTCCTTCTCCGGCTGCGGGTCGGCGGTCACCACCGGGCCGGGCGGCGGGGTGTCGTACGACGGCGGCTCGGACCGCAGGTGGACGGTCGGCGGGGTGGTCAGCACCGGGGCGGTCGGCGTCTCGGTGGGCGGCTGCGGGGCGCCGTACGAGCCGAGCGGCGGCGGCGCGAAGCCCTGCGGGGGCGTCACGGGCGGCTGCTGCGGGTGCACCGCGGTGGCCGGGTGGGTCGGGGCGGCGACGGGGTGGGTCGGCGCGACGGGCGGCTGCGGGGGAGCGGCCGGGGCGGCGGCCGGCATCGCCGGCATCGCGGGCACCGGGGTCGGCGGGGTGGCGGGCGCGGCCGGGAGCGGCGTCGGCGGGGTCTTGGGCAGGTCGGAGCGGCGGGTGATCTCGGTGTTGACCTCGCGCGGCAGCCAGTCGTCGCCGAACCGCAGCTGGCCGCCGACCTCCGGGTGGTTGCGGGCGACCTGGATGATCTCGGCGGGGGTGGGGCGGTCCTCCGGGCTCTTCGCCAGGCAGCGCTGGATCAGCTCGCGCAGGTCGGCCGGGACGGCGGACAGGTCGGCCTCCTCGTGCACCACGCGGTAGAGCACCGCGGTGTCCGGGCCGTCGCCGAACGGCGCGGTGCCGCCGGCCACGTACGCGGCCAGGGCGCCGAGCGCGAAGACGTCGGTGGCCGGGGTGACCGGGCGCCCCTGGGCCTGCTCGGGGGACATGAAGGCGGGCGAGCCGATCCGGTAGCCGGTGCCGGTCAGCGCGGTGGCGTCGGCGGCCCGGGCGATGCCGAAGTCGATCACCCGCGGGCCGTCCCCGGCGACCAGCACGTTGGCGGGCTTGAGGTCGCGGTGGACCACCTCGACGCTGTGGATCGCCTGCAGGGCCTCGGCGATGCCGCCCATCAGCAGCAGGACGGTACGCACCGGCAGCGCACCGTTCTCCCGCACCACCTGCTGCAGGGACGGGCCCGGGACGTACGCGGTGACCAGCCAGGGGGCGTCGCTGTCCAGCCCGCCGGAGTCGATCACCTGCGCGGTGTAGAGCCCGTGGATCCGCTGGGCGTTGCTGACCTCCTGGGCGAAGCGGCGGCGGAACTCGCCGTCCTCGGCGAACTCCGGGCGGACCACCTTGAGCGCGACCGGGCGCCCGCCAGGGGTGTACGACAGGTAGACCCGGCCCATGCCGCCGGCGCCGAGCCGGGCGAACAGCCGGTAGCCGCCGACCTCCTTGGGATCGTCCGGCAGGAGCGGCTGGAAGACCGGAGGGAGCTTTCCGGCGTTCCGAGGCGTGTCGGCGGTCATGTGGTGGTCCCCCTGGGAGAGCGGTGAGGCGGTACGGCCGGGGCGGCGGGCGCGACGACGGTCGTCCGGCGTCCTTCTGGCGAGGCATAACCTATCGATCCGTCAGGAGTCCGTGCACGGCGGTTCCGGTTTGGTTGCAGAGCTGGAACCTTGACATGGCTCGACGGTGAAACGGTTCTCCCGGGAACGAGCGGTGGAGAGCGGGCGGCGGACAACGACGCGGCCCCCGTCCTCCCGGGTGGGAGGACGGGGGCCGGTGAGCCCTCGGCGCCTCAGGGCGCCGCAGCGTCTGGCGTCAGAGCGAGAAGACCTCTTCGATCAGCGCCTGCTGCTCGGCGGCGTGCCGCTTGGCCGAGCCGACCGCCGGGGACGAGGCCGTCGTGCGGGCGACGCGGCGCAGGCGGGAGCCGCCGGCGCTGCGGCCGATGACGACCTGCAGGTGGTCGACCAGGTTCATCGCGATGAACGGCCAGGCACCCTGGTTGTCCGGCTCCTCCTGCGCCCAGACGAACTGGACGTTGTCGCCGTAGCGGGCCAGCTCCTCCTGGAGCTCGGCCACCGGCAGCGGGTAGAGCCGCTCGACCCGGACGATCGCGGTGTCGGTGACGCCGCGCTCGGTGCGGGCCGCCTCCAGGTCGTAGTAGAACTTGCCGGCGGTGATGACCACCTTGCGGACCTGCGCCGGGTCGACGGTGGTGTCGCCGATGACCGGGCGGAACGAGCCGGACAGGAACTCCTCGGTCGCACTCGCCGCGGCCTTCAGACGCAGCATCGACTTCGGGGTGAAGACGACCAGCGGCTTGTGGTGCGGGTTGTGCGCCTGCCAGCGCAGCAGGTGGAAGTAGTTCGACGGCAGGGTCGGCATGGCGACCGTCATGTTGTTCTGCGCGCACAGCTGGAGGAAGCGCTCCGGGCGGGCGGACGAGTGGTCCGGGCCCTGGCCCTCGTAGCCGTGCGGCAGCAGCAGGGTGACGCCGGAGTGCTGGCCCCACTTCTGCTCGGCGGAGGCGATGTACTCGTCCACCATGGTCTGCGCGCCGTTGACGAAGTCGCCGAACTGCGCCTCCCACATGACCAGCGCGTTCGGGCGGGTCAGCGAGTAGCCGTACTCGAAGCCCATGGCCGCGTACTCCGACAGCAGGCTGTCGTAGACGGTGTAGCGGGCCTGGTCCTCGGTGAGGTACTGCAGCGGGGTGTAGTCCTCGCCGGTCTTGCGGTCGATCAGGACGGCGTGCCGCTGGCCGAAGGTGCCGCGGCGGCTGTCCTGGCCGGCCAGGCGGACCGGGTGGCCCTCCATGAGCAGCGAGCCGATGGCGAGGGTCTCGCCCATCGCCCAGTCGATGGTGTTGTCCTCGACCGAGCCGGCGCGGCGCTGCAGCTGCGGCAGCAGACGCGGGTGGACGGTCAGCCAGTCCGGGTGGTTCACCTGGGAGGCGGCGATCCGCTTGACCATCTCCTGGGAGATGCCGGTCTGGATGGAGACCGGGAAGTCGGCGACCGGCTTGCCCGCGGTGGCGTCGGCCGGCGCCTGGGCCGCGTCGCGGACCTCGGCGAAGACCTTCTCCAGCTGGCCCTGGAAGTCCTGGAGCGCCTGCTCCGCCTCTTCCATGGTGATGTCGCCGCGACCGATCAGGCCCTCGGTGTACAGCTTGCGCACCGAGCGCTTCTTGTCGATCAGGTCGTACATCAGCGGCTGGGTGAACGACGGGTTGTCGGCCTCGTTGTGACCGCGGCGGCGGTAGCAGATGAGGTCGATCACCACGTCCTTGTGGAACTCCTGACGGAACTCGAAGGCGAGCCGCGCGACGCGGACCACGGCCTCCGGGTCGTCGCCGTTCACGTGGAAGATCGGGGCCTCGATCATGCGGGCCACGTCGGTGCAGTACATCGAGGAGCGCGAGGACGCCGGGGCGGCGGTGAAGCCGACCTGGTTGTTCACCACGACGTGCACGGTACCGCCGGTGCGGTAGCCGCGCAGCTGCGACATGTTCAGGGTCTCCGCGACGACGCCCTGGCCGGCGAAGGCCGCGTCGCCGTGGATCTGGATCGGCAGCACCGGGAAGGTGGTGCCGCCCTGGTCCAGGATGTCCTGCTTGGCGCGGGCGATGCCCTCGACGACCGGGTCCACGGCCTCCAGGTGGGAGGGGTTCGCGGCGAGCGAGACCTTGATGGTCTCGCCGTCCAGGCCGGTGAAGGTGCCGTCGGCGCCCAGGTGGTACTTGACGTCGCCGGAGCCGTGCATCGACTTCGGGTCGAGGTTGCCCTCGAACTCGCCGAAGATCTTGCCGTACGGCTTGCCGACGATGTTGGCCAGCACGTTCAGGCGGCCGCGGTGGGCCATGCCGATGACGGCCTCGTCCAGGCGGTGCTCGGCGGCGGCGTCGATGGTCGCGTCCAGCAGCGCGATCAGCGACTCACCGCCCTCCAGCGAGAAGCGCTTCTGGCCGACGTACTTGGTCTGCAGGAAGGTCTCGAAGGCCTCGGCCGAGTTCAGGCGGCGGAGGATCCGCAGCTGCTCCTCGCGCTCGGGCTTGGAGTACGGCTTCTCCAGGCGCTCCTGCAGCCACTTGCGCTGCTTCGGGTCCTGGATGTGCATGTACTCGATGCCGACGGTGCGGCAGTAGGTGTTGCGCAGCAGGCCGAGGATGTCGCGGAGCTTCATCATCTTCTGGCCGCCGAAGCCGCCGACCGCGAACTCGCGCTCCAGGTCCCACAGGGTGAGGCCGTGCGTGGTGACGTCCAGGTCGGGGTGCTTGCGCTGCTTGTACTCCAGCGGGTCGGTGTCGGCCATCAGGTGACCGCGGACCCGGTAGGAGTGGATCAGCTCCATGACGCGCGCGGTCTTGTTGACCTCGTCGTCGTGGGTGGTGGCGACGTCGGTGGCCCAGCGGACCGGCTCGTACGGGATCCGCAGCGACTCGAAGATCTCGTCGTAGAAGCCGTTCTCGCCGAGCAGCAGGCGGTGGATCTCGCGCAGGAACTCGCCGGACGCCGCGCCCTGGATGACGCGGTGGTCGTAGGTCGAGGTCAGCGTCATGATCTTGGAGACGCCCAGGCGGGACAGGGTCTCCGGGGCGGAGCCCTGGAACTCGGCCGGGTACTCCATGGCGCCGACGCCGACGATGGTGCCCTGGTTCTGCATCAGGCGCGGCACGGAGTGCACGGTGCCGATGCCGCCGGGGTTGGTCAGCGAGACCGTGACGCCGGTGAAGTCGTCCATGGTCAGCTTGTTGGCGCGGGCCCGGCGGACGATGTCCTCGTAGGCCTGCCAGAAGCCGAAGAAGTCGAGGGTCTCGGCCTTCTTGATGGCCGCGACGACCAGCTGGCGGTCACCGTTGGGCTTGACCAGGTCGATGGCCAGGCCGAGGTTGACGTGCTCCGGCTTGACCAGGAAGGCCTTGCCGTCCTCCACCTTGTAGCTGTGGTTCATGCCCGGGGCGGCCTTGATGGCCTGGACCAGGGCGTAACCGATCAGGTGGGTGAAGGAGACCTTGCCGCCGCGGGCGCGCTGCAGGTGGTTGTTGATGACGATGCGGTTGTCGATCAACAGCTTCGCCGGCACGGCGCGGACCGAGGTCGCGGTCGGCACCTCCAGCGAGGCGTCCATGTTGCTGGCGACGGCCTTCGCCGGGCCGCGCAGCTGGATCAGCTCGGGGCCGGCGGTGGCGGCGGGCGCGGCCGGGGCCGGGGCGGCGGCCTTCGGGGCCGGGGGCGCGGCGGGCGCGGCGGCGAGCGGGGCGGCAGCCGGGGCCGGAGCGGCCGGGGCGGCCGGTGCGGCGGTGGCGGGCGCGGCCGGAGCAGCAGCGGCGGGCGCGGGGGCAGCGGCAGGGGTCGGCGTGGGGCCGGCCTGGGTCGCGGCCTGGGTCACTGGGGTCACCTCGGTACCGGGCTTGTAGTCGGCGAAAAAGTCCCACCAGGCTCGGTCGACCGAGTTCGGGTCCTGGAGGTACTGCTGGTAGATCTCGTCGACGAGCCACTCATTGGGGCCGAAGCCAGTGGAGCTTGCCGAGCTGTTGGGGGTTTCTTGGGACTGTGGCGACACGGCGGCAACCGCCCTCTTCCGCTTCCTTTTGGGATGTTTGGACAGCGGGGATTAAGGCTACGCCCCTGACCGATGATCGCGCAGTCCCCGGGGGCCAGGCGTCGTCCAGATCACAGTCCTGACCTGCAGTTTGGCTGAAAAAGTACGTTAGAAAGCCGTATCTGAGGGGAACCGATCGGCGTCGAAGGCGCCTGATACCCGGAGTAAACCGGACAAACCCGTACAGTAGTCCGCTAACGATCTTCGTATGCGTCTGTGTCGGATCTGTGACAAATGTCCCGGCCGTCGCCCGGCCGTCGCCCGGGCAGGCGGACCTCGATCCGGCAGCCGCGCGGCGACTCGGCGACCGCGATCCGCCCGCCGTGCAGGTCCACCGCCCAGCGGGCGATGGCCAGGCCCAGACCGGTGCCGCCGTCCGCGCCCGGTCCGGCGGCGGTCGCGGTGCCGCTGCGGCTGAACCGCTCGAAGACCCGGGTGCGGTCGGCCGGGGGGATGCCCGGGCCCTCGTCCTGGACCTCCAGCAGCAGGGCGCCGTCCTCGCCGTCGGGCCGCGCGCGCACCGTCACGGTCCCGCCGGGCGGGGAGTGCTTGCAGGCGTTGTCGACCAGGTTGGCGACCACCTGGTGCAGCCGCTCCGGGTCCGCGACGCCGGTCAGGCCGGCCGGGCTGACCTCCAGGGCCAGCCGGACGTCCCCGCGTCGGGAGAAGGCCCCGCCGGCCGTCGCGCCGTCCACGGTGACCCCGCGCAGCACGCCGTCCAGGAACTCGCGCACCTCGAAGCGGCGCGCGTCCAGGTCGACCACGCCGTCGTCGATCTTGGAGAGGTCGAGCAGGTGGGTGACCAGGCGGCCGAGCCGCTCGGTCTGCTCCAGAGCCGCCCCCAGCGTCGCCGGATTGGGCTGGACGACGCCGTCGACCACGTTCTCCAGGACGGCGCGCAGCGCGGCGATCGGCGTGCGCAGCTCGTGCGAGACGTTGGCGACCAGCTCGCGCCGGTGCTGGTCGGCGGCCTCCAGGTCGGCGGCCATCCCGTTGAAGGCGGCCGCGAGTTCGCCGATCTCGTCGCGCGAGTTCACCTCGACCCGGCGGCTGTAGTCGCCGGAGGCCATCGCGCGGGCGGCGTCCGTCATCTCGCGCAGCGGGGCGGTCAGCCCGTGCGCGAGGAACTGCATGAAGAGCAGCGAAGCGATCATGGAGAAGACCATGATGATCCGGATCTGGGTCTCGGACCGGATCGCCACGACCACCATCCCGGTGGCCAGGAACACGGAGACGATCACCAGCAGGGCGAGCTTGCCCTTGATCGAGCGGACCGGGTCGAGCGGCCGGATGTCGGCCCAGACCCGGTGGGCGGCACGGACGGCCAGCGGCTGCGGCCGCGCGCCGTCGGATTCCCCGTTGCGTTGCTGTGGAAAGGTCATTGGTTCCCTGTGGTCCCCGCGTGTGTCCCCCGCGTGGTGGCCAGGCGTCGTCCGGACACGGGCCCCCCGGCGGCCCGTCGTCCGGGGTCGGCCTAGGAGAGCGGGGCTTCCAGGGCGTACCCGACGCCGTGCACGGTGCGGATCCAGCTGGCACCGATCTTCCGGCGCAGCGCCTTGACGTGGCTGTCCACCGTGCGGGTGCCGGACGCGTCCGTCCAGTCCCAGACCTCGGCCAGCAGCTGCTCGCGGGTGAGCACCGCGCGCGGCTGGGCGGCCAGGCAGGCGAGCAGGTCGAACTCGGTCGGCGTCAGGTGGACGTCGCCCGAGGCCAGCCGGACCCGGCGCTGCACGTGGTCGATCTCCAGCTCGCCGAAGCGCAGGCTGCCGAGCGCGGGCGTGCGGGCGGCCTGCTGGGCGCGCTCGACGCGGCGCAGCAGCACGTTGACCCGGGCGGCCAGTTCGCGCATCGAGAACGGCTTCGTCATGTAGTCGTCCGCGCCGACGCCGAGGCCGACCAGCAGGTCCGTCTCGTCGTCGCGCGCGGTCAGCATCAGCACCGGCACCGGGCGCTGCGCCTGGATCCGGCGGCACACCTCCAGGCCGTCGAAGCCGGGCAGCATGATGTCGAGGACGACGAGGTCCGGCTGCCAGGTGTGGAAGCCGTCGACCGCGCCGGGGCCGTCGTGGGCCACGGCGACCTTGAAGCCCTCCGCGCCCAGTCGGGCCGCGATCGACTCGGCGATCGTCGGCTCGTCCTCCACCACCAGCACTCTGCGTTGGCTGCTCACCGTGCCGCCGGTGTTGACGTTGTCCTGCTGAATTTCTGTCACGGTCACGCCACCGCCCCCAGGGCTGCGGGCCGGCCACCTGTGGGGATGGCGGGGCTCCGCTCGTAGTCTTGTTCCGTCGTGGACTGTGCCGGGTCCGCCGTCCCGTCGCGCGATCGGGAGGCGAGGACGGATTCGTCGGCCGCCCACTTCTCCCGCGCACTTCGCAGCGTACGGACAACGGATGCTTTCCGGCAGGTGGACCGGACGTTTCCGGCCCGTGGGCCGGCTGTTCGGGCCGCCCGCTGACCCACTGCACGAGTGGGCACGGGCCGATACCTTACCCGGCGAATTTTCACTGCGTAACGGTACGTATGCAGCCGAGTTGACGCCAAGTCGCCGGTCAGAGGCCCTACTGACGCGTCAATCGAAACAAGGTCTGGACCAATGTCGGGAATCCGGCACTCCGCCAAGGCGGCGGTCTTCACGGGCTTTTCCCAGCTGCCTCCCAGAACCTCGACGTACCGTGGCCACGACAACACCCGTCCGGGCGGAACCCGCGGTGCGTGCCGGTACGTTGGGCACGGGGAGTGAGCCGGCGGCTACGGGTGCGGAGCGGGAGGCGGCATGGCGGGTCTGCGGCGGGACGCCGACGGCTGCGCGCCCGCGGGAGCGCCGTACGGGATGCTCCGGCACGGGCTGCGCACCGGCGTCGTGCGGTGGCTGCTGGAACGCGTGCCGACACCCCGGCGCAACCCCTTCACCCTCGGGTACCTCGCCGTCGTGGGAGCCACCACGACCTTCGCCGGGCTCGCGGACCCGGAACTCGTGCAGCGCCTGCAGGAGGCCTCCAGCTCGGACGGCCACAACCTGCTCCAGCATCCCGTCCGGGCCCTCGTCCTGAGCGGGTTCTGGGTGGCCGGCGAGGTGTGGATGCCGTACCTGTGGGGATTCGCCTTCACCCTCGCGCCGCTGGAGCGCACGGTCGGGCCGGCCCGGGCGGCGGCGGTCTTCGCGGCCGGGCACGTCGCGGCCACGCTGCTCTCCCAGGGCGTGGTGATCCTCGCGGTGGAGACCGGGCGGATGGCGCCCGAGGCGATGGACCACCTGGACATCGGGGTCAGCTACGGCGTGCTCGCCTGCCTGGGCGCGGTGGCCGGGCTGCTCTCCTGGCCCGGGCGGCTGCTCGCGCTGGGCGGCGCCGGGCTGATGATCGCCGAGCAGATCGCCTCCGACAAGGACGTGGTCACCGCGGTGGGGCACCCGGCGGCGGTGCTCACCGGGGTGGCGCTCTGGCGCTGGCTGCGGCGCATCGAACGGCGCCCGCCCCGGTCCCGCACCGCGACGGTCGGCACCGCGTCCGCGCGCGGCGGGGCGCGCGTGCGGACCGCGCGCTGAGGCTCGCGCGCCGAGGTTCGCGCCGGGGTCGGCGCACCGGCATTCACGTGCGGGCATTCACGCGCAGCCATTCACGCGCAGCCATTCACGCGCTGCCATTCACGTGCCGACGTTCGCGTGCTGACGTTCACACGCCGGGGTTCGGGGGGCTGGGCTCCCTCGGCACGTCCAGGAATTCCCCAGATTCGACGGACGCTTCCCAGGTGCGCTTTTGACGGCCCGCCCGCGGTCCGCCCGCGCCGCCTTCCCGACCGGATCGTGTTCGCTCACGGCGAACTGGACCCCGGGAACATCCGGCCCCCGCCAAGCCTTAGTCAGGTCGACTCAAGTTCACTGACTGGGGAGAGATCATGGCATCGACGTCCACACCGCTCACCCTGCCCGTGCTGCCGCTCGACGACGAGGTCGTCCTGCCGGGCATGGTGGTCCCGCTGGACCTGAAGGACACCGAGGTGCGCGCCGCCGTCGAGGCCGCCCGCGCCGCGGCCGCCGGCGGCGGCAAGCCGCAGGTCCTGCTGGTCCCGCGGGTGGACGGCTCGTACGCGGCGGCCGGCACGCTGGCCGCCGTGGAGCAGGTCGGCCGGCTGGCCGACGGCCCGAACACCGCCGGCCAGCCGGTCGCGCTGGTGCGCGCCGTGCGCCGGCTCCGGATCGGCGTCGGCACCACCGGCCCCGGCGCCGCCCTCTGGGTGGAGACCACCCCGTTCCGGGAGTCCTCCGTGGGCACCCCGGTGGCCGGCCGGGCCGCCGAGCTGGTCAAGGAGTACAAGGCGCTGTCCACCCAGTGGCTGCGCAAGCGCGGCGCCTGGCAGATCGTGGACCGGGTCGCCCAGATCGAGGGCGTCGGCGAGCTCGCCGACAACATCGGCTACGCGCCCTTCGCCACCGCGGAGCAGAAGCTCAAGGTGCTCCTGGAGGCCGACCAGGTCGCCCGCCTGGAGTACGCGCTGACCCTGCTGCGCGACCACCTCGCCGAGGAGGAGGTCAACGACACCATCCGCAAGGACGTCGAGGAGGGCGTGGCCAAGCAGCAGAAGGAGTTCCTGCTCCGCCGCCAGCTGGAGGCCGTCCGCAAGGAGCTGGCCGAGCTGAACGGCGAGCCGGCCGACGAGGAGGGCGACTACCGCGCCCGGGTCGAGGCCGCCGACCTCCCGGCGAACGTCCGCGAGGCCGCGCTCAAGGAGGTCGACAAGCTGGAGCGCGCCTCCGACCAGTCGCCCGAGGGCTCCTGGATCCGCACCTGGCTGGACACCGTCCTGGAGCTGCCCTGGAACGAGCGCACCGAGGACGCCTACGACATCGCCGGCGCCCGCGCGGTGCTCGACGCCGACCACGCCGGCCTGGCCGACGTGAAGGAGCGCATCGTCGAGTACCTGGCCGTCCGCAAGCGCCGGGCCGACCAGGGGCTCGGGCTGGTCGGCGGCCGCCGGGGCGGCGCGGTGCTGGCCCTGGTCGGGCCTCCCGGGGTCGGAAAGACCTCGCTCGGCGAGTCGGTGGCCCGCGCCATGGGCCGTACGTTCGTCCGGGTCGCGCTCGGCGGCGTCCGGGACGAGGCCGAGATCCGCGGCCACCGGCGCACCTACGTCGGCGCGCTGCCCGGCCGGCTGGTGCGGGCGATCAAGGAGGCCGGCTCGATGAACCCGGTCGTCCTGCTCGACGAGATCGACAAGGTCGGCTCCGACTACCGGGGGGACCCGGCCGCCGCCCTGCTGGAGGTGCTGGACCCGGCGCAGAACCACACCTTCCGGGACCACTACCTGGAGGTCGAGCTCGACCTCTCCGACGTCGTCTTCCTCGCCACCGCCAACGTGCTGGAGGCCATCCCCGAGCCGCTGCTCGACCGGATGGAGCTGGTCCGGCTGGACGGCTACACCGAGGACGAGAAGGTCGTCATCGCCCGCGACCACCTGCTCCCGCGCCAGCTGGAGAAGGCCGGCCTCGGCGGCGAGCAGGTCAGCGTCGACGAGACGGCGCTGCGCCGCCTCGCCGGGGAGTACACCCGCGAGGCGGGCGTCCGGAACCTGGAGCGCTCGATCGCCCGGGTGCTGCGCAAGATCGCCGCGCAGGCCGAGCTGGGCGAGCGCGAGCTGCCGGCCGCGGTCGGCGCGGAGGACCTGCGCGCCCTGATCGGCAGGCCGCACCACGTGCCGGAGTCCGCCCAGGAGCCGGCCGAACGCCGCACCGCCGTCCCCGGCGTGGCCACCGGCCTCGCGGTGACCGGTGCCGGCGGCGACGTCCTCTACATCGAGGCCTCGCTGGCCGACGCCGAGACCGGCGGCACCGGGCTGACCCTCACCGGGCAGCTGGGCGACGTGATGAAGGAGTCCGCGCACATCGCGCTCTCCTTCCTGCGCTCGCGCGGCGCCGAGCTGGAACTGCCGGTCACCTCGCTGCGCGACCGCGGCGTGCACCTGCACGTCCCGGCCGGGGCCGTCCCCAAGGACGGGCCGAGCGCCGGCATCACCATGACCACGGCACTCGCCTCGCTGCTCTCCGGCCGCAAGGTGCGCACCGACGTGGCGATGACCGGCGAGGTGTCGCTGACCGGGCGGGTGCTGCCGATCGGCGGGGTGAAGCAGAAGCTGCTCGCCGCCGACCGGGCCGGGGTCACCACGGTGATCATCCCCAAGCGCAACGAGGCCGACCTGGACGACGTCCCGGCCGAGGTGCTGGAGCGGCTCACCGTCCACCCGGTGTCGGACGTCCGCGAGGTGCTGAAGCTGGCGCTGGAGCCGGCCGAGGTACTGGTGGCGGCCGCCTGATCCGCGGTTGACGGTTCCAGGGGCCGACGGCATCTCCGCGTGCGAGACTGCGGAGATGCCGTCCCCCACGCAGCGCGCCCTGGCCCGGGTGCCGGACCGGCTGCGCCCCTTCCTGGTGCGCCACCGCCGGCTGGTGAAGTTCCTGCTGGTCGGGGGCACCTGCTTCGTGCTCACCATGGTGATCAACCTGGAGCTCAAGTTCACCGTGCTGCAGCACAAGCCGGTGGTCGCGCTGACCGTCGCGACCGTGATCGCCACCGTCGTCTCGTACGTGCTGAACCGCCGCTGGGCCTTCCGGGCCGGCGGCCGCCAGCGCGAGGCCCTGCTGTTCTTCCTGGTCAGCGCGGTGGCGATCGGCGTCAACGACGTGCCGCTGGCGATCTCACGGTACGTGCTGGACCTGCGGGAGCCGTTCGTCAGCTCCTTCACCCAGGAGGTCGCGGACTTCCTCAGCGGCATGGTGGTCGGCACCTTCATCGCGATGCTGTTCCGCTTCTGGGCGATGCAGCGGTGGGTCTTCACCCGGCTCGCCGACCGTCCCGCGGCCGGACCCGGCCTGGTCGGGACGGTGTCCCCGGAACCCGGTTACGCTGCACCCGAGATGCCACGGGATGTGTCGTAGGGGGCGAGGTGAGCCTGATGCACGAACCGGACGGTGTCCGGACCGGGCCCGCCAGCCAGCAGGGCATGCGCCGGGCCAACCTGGCGCTGGTGCTCGGGGTGATCGCGCGCGGCCCGCGCTCCCGCGCCGAGGTGGCCGCCGAGACCGGACTGACCAGGGCCGCGGTCTCCTCGCTCGCCGAACAGCTGATCGCCGCCGGCCTGGTGGTCGAGGCGGGCCCCGCCGCGCCCAGCGGCAAGGTCGGCCGCCCCGGCACCGCGCTCGGACTCAACCCGCTCGGCCCAGGCGGACTCGGCGCCGAGATCGGCGTCCGCCACCTGGGCGCCTGCGTGGTCGACCTGCGCGGCGAGGTCCGCGCCTCGCGGCGCCGGGAGATCTCCAACCGCGGCCGGGAGCCCGCCGCCGTCATGGCCGACCTCGCGCAGCTGCTGCGCGCGGTCGTCGCCGAGGCGGGCCTGCGCCCGGCCGGACTCACCCTGGCCGTGCCCGGACTGGTCGGCGACTCCGGCGCGGTGCTGCAGCACGCCGCCAACCTGGGCTGGCAGGACGTCCCGGTGGCCGCCGAACTGCGCGCGGCCCTGCGACCGGCCGCGGACGGCCTGGCCGAGCTGCCGGTCGAGGCCGACAACGAGGCCAACCTCGGCGGGCTGGCCGAGCGCTGGCTGGGCGACGGCCCGGAGGACTTCCTCTACGTCTCCGCCGAGGCCGGGGTCGGCGCTGCGATCGTGGTCGGCGGGCGGCTGCTGCGCGGCGCGCGCGGCCACGCGGGCGAGTTCGGCCACGTACCGGTCCGCCCCGACGGTCCCCGCTGCGCCTGCGGGGCGCACGGCTGCCTGGAGCAGTACGCGGGCGAGGCGGCGGTGCTGGCGGCGGCCGGCCTGTCCGGCGCCCGCGGCGACTGGGTGACGCTGCTCGCCGAGCGGGCCGCGGCCGGCGAGCGGGCGGCCCGGGCGGCCCTGGCCGGCGCCGGGTCGGCGCTCGGCATCGCGGCCGCCGGCGCGGTGAACCTGCTGGACCCGGCCGAGGTCGTCCTGGGCGGCGGCTACGCCCGGCTGGCGCCCTGGCTGCTCCCCGCCATGCGCACCGAGCTGGCCGCCCGGGTCACCGTCCGGCCGTGGGCCGAGGACCGGCTGACCGTCTCCCGGCTGGGCCGCCGCGGCCCGCTGTCGGGTGCGGCGGTGAGCGTCGTGCGCGCCATCGTCGCCGACCCGGGGATGCTCTCGGTCGGCTGACCCCTCCGTACGGTCCGCCCGCCCGGAACGCGGTGCCCCACCCGGAACGGGCTGCCCGCCCGGAACGCGGTGCCCCACCAGGAACGGGCTGCCCCGCCCGGACCGCGCCGGAACGCGCCGAGCCGCCGCCGGAACGGGCCGAGCCCCCGGCTGGTGGGGCCGGGGGCTCGGTGCTGCCGGGGAGCGGGGAGGATCAGGCCTCGACGCTGACGGGCTCGCGCTCGGGCTGCTCGGCACGGGGGCCGCGCAGGACGGCCAGGAAGGCGATGCCGATGCCGACCAGGGCCCAGATCACCAGGACCAGGATCGGCATCCCCAGGTTGGTCGAGTCGAAGTAGGCGATCGACTTGGTGACGCTGGTGCCGGCGCCGTTCGGGATCACCGAACCGATGGCCCGCCAGAACGGCGGCATCATCGGCGCCGGGTAGACCCCGCCCGCGCTCGGGTTGCCCAGGACGACGAAGACCAGCACCGCGATGCCGATGCCGATGATCCCGAACAGGCACTGCAGCGCCATGGTGAACGCGCCGACCGAGAAGACCACCAGGGCGCCGACGGCGGACAGGGCGAGGATCGAGCCGGGCAGGGCGTCCAGCACCGGTCCGGCGATGATCGTGCCGCCGATGCCGGCCGCGACCGAGTAGAGCGCCAGGACGCCCAGGCGGATCAGCAGGCGGTGGGCGTTGGCCGGCTTGGAGCCCGCGCTGATGCCGAGGATCGAGGCGACCAGGTAGCCGCCGACGCACCAGCCGATCACCAGGTAGAAGGAGGACAGGCCGTTGGTGTCGCCCTTGGCGAGCGGCACGACGTCCTGGACCTTGACCGTACGGCCCTGGGTCTGGTCGATCGCGGTGGTGATGCTCTCGGCGGCCTTGGCGGCGGACGGGCCGCGGGCGCCGCCGACCAGCAGGGTGTCCTCGGTGCCGGTCGGGTTCACGACCCACGCGGCGTAGATCTTCTGGTCCTTGATCTGCGCGGTCGCGGTCTCGGCGTCCGGCGCGGTGACGGCCTTGACGGCGTCGTTCGGGACCGCCTCCAGTGCGCCGACCAGCTTGGGCGTGACCTGCGGCGGGGCGACCACCGCGATGGAGAGGTCGTGCGGGGCGGGCTTGTGCAGCGCCCCGATGTAGGAGGTGATGAAGCCGAGCTGGAGGAGCAGCACTCCGATCACGAGCAGTGCCGCGCGCGGTGTGACCGCGCTCTTCAGTTCGGCGACGAAACCCTGCCCAGGGGCTGCCATCGACATCTCCTTGCGTAACGGCGGAAAACGGATCTTCAGAGCCGATACTTCATACCATGAAGTAGTTGGCTCGTGGCACCTCCCGCGCGTGGGGCGGGCCGGCGCCACTGGGCGATACTGACGCGGTGAGCGACGAGGAAGCCCTGGTGGCGGTGGAGCGCGAGGTCGCGCTGATGTTCCGGCGGGGCCGGGCCAGAGTGGCGGAACTCTCACGCCGGGTGCACCCCGGACTGGAGGGCATGGCGTACAGCATGCTCGGCTACATCGAGCAGGCCGGGCGGGTCCGGGTGACCGACGTCGGCGTGCACTTCGCGGTGGGCAAGGCGACGGTGAGCCGACAGATCCGGGCCCTGGAGGAGCTCGGGCTGGTGGCCCGGGAGGCCGACCCGCTGGACCGCCGGGCCGCGCTGGTGTCGCTGACCGAGGACGGGCGGCGGCGCTACGTGGCCGCCCGGGACGTCCGGATGCGGCGGGTGCGCGAGGTGATGGGCGGCTGGTCGCCGGACGACGTGGTCCGCTTCGCGGATCTGCTGCGCCGCTTCAACGACGTCCTGGGGGAGCCGTCGGCCGAGTGACCGGGGTCAGCGCACGGGTGTGACCGGGAGCCGTGCACGGGTGTGACCGGGGCCCGCGGGCAGGTGTGACCGGGGCCCGTGGTGCCGGCCTTTACCTGCCCTTGAAGAAAGTTGCCTAATTCAACCATCTCCTCTTATGGTTGCTTAAGGCAACGAACTTTCATGATGCGCGTATCCCGCACGCCTGCGCCGAAGGACCCAGATGACCGTGACCACCGAGGCGGTGAGCGGCAGTGCCGCCGCCGTCGACGACCGACAGATGACCCACCGGCAGGTGATGGAGGCGCTCTCCGGCCTGCTGCTCGGCCTCTTCGTGGCCGTGCTCTCCTCGACCGTCGTCTCCAACGCCCTGCCGCACATCCTGGCCGACCTGCACGGCGGCCAGTCCGCCTACACCTGGGTGATCACCGCGGCCCTGCTCACCCTCACCGCCTCCACCCCGATCTGGGGCAAGCTCTCCGACCTCGCCAGCAAGAAGCTGCTGCTGCAGATCGCCCTGCTGATCTACATCGCGACCTCCGCCCTGGCCGGCCTCTCGCAGAACACCGGTGAGCTGATCGCCTGCCGCGCGCTGCAGGGCATCGGCGCCGGCGGTGTCGTCGCACTGGGCCAGATCTGCCTGGCCGCGATGGTCCCGCCGCGCGAGCGCGGCCGGTACAGCGGCTACTTCGGCGCGGTCTTCGCGCTGGCCACCATCGGCGGCCCGCTGATCGGCGGCGTCATCGTGGACACCTCCTGGCTGGGCTGGCGCTGGTGCTTCTACGTCGGCATCCCGTTCGCGCTGGCCGCGATCGTGGTCGTCCAGCGGACCCTCAAGCTGCCGGTGGTCAAGCGCAAGGCGAAGATCGACTACCTGGGCGCGCTGGTCATCACCGCCGCGGTCAGCCTGCTGATGATCTGGATCACGCTGGCCGGCAAGAACTACGCGTGGCTGTCCTGGCAGACCGCGGCCATGGTCGGCGGCGGCCTGGTGCTGGGCGCGCTGGCCGTCGTGGTCGAGCGCCGCGCCGCCGAGCCGATCATCCCGCCGGACCTCTTCAGGTACCGCACCGTCACCCTGGCCGCCCTCGCCAGCGTGCTGGTCGGCGTCGGGATGTACGGCGCGACCACCTTCCTCAGCCAGTACTTCCAGCTGGCCCGCGCCAAGTCCCCGACCACGGCCGGCCTGATGACCCTGCCGATGATCCTCGGCCTGGCCGTCTCCTCGGCCGTCGCCGGCCGGCTGATCACCAAGTACGGCAAGTGGAAGGCCTACCTCGTCGCCGGCACCGCGCTGCTCGCGGTCGGCTTCGCCCTGCTCGGCACCGCCCGGGCCGACACGGACTACGGGCTGCTCTCCCTCTACATGGCGATCACCGGCATCGGCCTCGGCCTGACCAGCCAGAACCTGGTGCTCGCGGTGCAGAACACGGTGCCCCGGCACGAGCTCGGCGCGGCCAGCTCGGTGGTCACCTTCTTCCGCACCATGGGCGGCGCGATGGGCGTCTCCGCGCTCGGCGCGCTGATGACGAACAAGGTCGGCCACTACCTGGCGGAGGACCTGGCCGCCGCGCACGTCCCGGCCGGGCACGCGGCGGCCGGCGGCGGCATCCCGGACCTGCACAGGCTGCCCGCCCCGATCGTCCCGCTGGTGACGGACGCCTTCGGCCACGGCGTCGGCACCGTCTTCCTGTGGGCCGCGCCCTCCGCGGCGCTGGCCTTCGTCACCGTGCTGTTCATCCGGGAGACGGCGCTGAAGACCACGCAGGAGAACTGACCGCCCAGGAGGGCTGATCGGCCGGGAGAGCCGATCGGCCGGGAGGACCGGACCGCCGGGAGGACCGGCCGGACGTCGGGATACGCGAAGGGGCCGGGGAGTGCAGTGCGCACTCCCCGGCCCCTTCGCGTCGGCCCCCGCCGGTCGCTAGTGACCGGCGATCAGCGACAGGCCGTAGCCGACGGCCGCGGCGCAGACCGCGAAGCAGGCGTACGCGCCGGCCAGGGCCAGCTTGCCGCCGCCGGAAGCCGGGGCGCTGCCGCCCTCGCGGGCGGCGCTCAGCGCGGCCTCGCGGCGGGACAGCGCCAGGATGCCGAGCGCGAAGACGGCGACGACGGCGACGGTGATGCCGAAGCTGAAGCCGGCGGTCTGGGCCAGGGCGTTCCACTTGATGTGCATGGTGAGTGCTCCTCAGCCGGCGGCGCTCAGGCCGCGACCGTGGTCGAGGCGGGGGTGGGGACGTTCGAGGTGGCCGCGGTCGGTGCGACCTCGACCGGGGTGACGTCGTTGACGTTGTCCGCGCCGACCGGCTGGCGGCGGGAGATCAGCCACATCGCGCCCGAACCGGCCACCAGCGCGGCGCCGACCAGGACGATGCCCCAGGTGCCCTGCTCGGCCAGCAGGGCCGCGCCGCCGGAGACCACGGCGGCGGCCGGGAGGGTCAGGCCCCAGGTGTAGACCATGCGGCGGACCAGGCTCCAGCGCAGCTCGCCCTTCGGGCCGCCGAGGCCGGCACCCATGATGCCGCCGGAGCAGACCTGGGTGGTGGAGAGGCCGAAGCCCATGTGCGAGGAGGTCAGGATGACGGTCGCGGCGGCCGACTCGGAGGCGAAGCCCTGCGGCGGCCGGATGTCGGCCAGGCCCTTGCCCATCGAGCGGATGATCCGCCAGCCGCCCATGTAGGTGCCGAGCGCGATCGCGGCACCCGCGGAGACGATCACCCAGGTGGGGGGCAGCGCGCCGTGCGGCAGGGCGCCGACCGAGACCAGGGTCAGGGTGATGATGCCCATCGTCTTCTGGGCGTCGTTGGTGCCGTGCGCGAGCGAGATCAGCGAGGACGAGAAGATCTGGCCGGTCTTGAAGCCCTTCTCGGTGGCCGCGTGGTCGCCCTTGCGGGTGATCGCGTAGGCCAGCTTCGTGGCGCCCCAGGAGGCCAGGCCGGCGACGAGCGGGGAGGCCACCGCCGGGATGATGATCTTGGTGACGACGGTGTCGAAGTTGACGCCGTTCATGCCGACGCCGACGATCGTGGCGCCGATCAGGCCGCCGTACAGTGCGTGCGAGGAGCTGGACGGCAGGCCGCGCAGCCAGGTCAGCAGGTTCCAGAGGATCGCTCCGGCCAGTGCGGCGAAGATGATCTCGGGGTGGATCCCGGCCTTCTCGTTGACGATGCCGCCGGAGATGGTGGTGGCGACCTTCACGGACAGGAACGCGCCCGCGAAGTTGAGGACGGCCGCGATGGTGACCGCGACCTTCGGGCGGAGGGCTCCGGTCGCGATCGCGGTGGCGGCCGCGTTGGCGGTGTCGTGGAACCCGTTGGTGAAGTCGAAGGCGAGCGCCGTGATGATCACAACGGCCACCAGGAACGAGATGTGTTCCATACCCAAACAATCGTCGTAGTTGTCGCACGGACGTTGATGACGTCGCGACCGTAGGTCGGCTGGGTAAACGGAAGGTGAACTGGGCCCCGAATCGTGGTTCCGATGGTTGCCTCGGGGTGACTTTGAGCTTTCGTTAGGGTGACCTGGGGCGTGCTGAACTGGACATTAGCGAAGATCGCCCCGGTTCATTCCGGTTTGGTGAGAGCTGTCTCACAGACCAATCGAGAATTAACCTCCCAGTCCGCGTGCGCCCTGTTTCCGGCGAGTAACCCGTGGGAGGATCTGCGGGATCCGGGAGACCGGGACAGGGCACGGGCGGGGAGGACCAACCCATGGGCGGGGCTGCACAGCGAGCGGAGACGTCAGGAGTGCGCCCCTGGGTACGGGCGGCCCTGCGCTGCGGAGCCGTCCTCGCGGCCGCCGCACTCGCCCTGCCGGTCGCCGCCGGCGCCGCCTGGGCGGCGCCCGACCCGGGAGCCGGCACGGTCGTCACCGGCTCCGACCCGCTCGCCGCCGCCAAGGCCACCCTCGGGCCGCTGCTCGACCAGCTGCACACGCTCTACCAGAGCGCCGAGGCCGCCACCGAGCAGTACAACGGCACGGTGGCCAAGATCGCCGAGCAGCAGGCCTCCCTCACCGACCTGCAGGGCAGGCTGGAGCGCCAGCAGAAGCAGGTCGACACCGGCACCGACATAGCCGCGCAGCTCGCCGCCGCGCAGTACCGCAACGGCGCCGCCTCCGCGTACGCCGAACTGCTGCTCTCCAAGGACCCGTACGAGGCGGTCGTCATCGCCGAGCTGCTCGCTTCGGCCAGCCGCTCGCAGTCGGAGTTCCTGGACCGGCTGAAGAGCGACCGGGACGCGCTCGACGGGCTGAAGAAGCAGAACGAGGAGGCCCTGAAGACCTCCCAGGGGCTGGTCGCCCAGCAGGAGGCCGCCAAGGCCAAGGTGGCCGCCGACCTCACCTCGGTCGAGCAGGTGGTCTCCTCGCTGACGGGCGCGCAGCGGGCCGAGCTGGAGCAGCTGGAGAAGGCGAAGGCGGACGAGGCGCAGCTCGCGTTCCTCGCCTCCGGAGCGCTCGGCAAGGGCGAGCGCACGCCCTCGCAGCAGGGGCGCGGGGCCGTGGCCTTCGCGCTGGCGCAGGTCGGCAAGCCGTACCTGTGGGGCGGCACCGGACCGGACTCCTACGACTGCTCCGGGCTCACCTCGCAGGCCTGGCTGCACGCCGGCAAGGCGATCCCACGCACCAGCCAGGAGCAGTGGGCGCAGCTGCCGCACGTGGCGCTGAACCAGCTGCGGCCCGGTGACCTGGTCATCTACTTCCAGGACGCCTCGCACGTCGGGATGTACATCGGCGGCGGGCTGATCGTGCAGGCCCCGCGACCGGGGGCGTTCATCAAGGTGTCGCCGATCGGATCGATGCCGATCCTCGGGGCCGTCCGGCCGGACCCGTCCGCCGGGGCCGACGACGCGGGCGGTGCCTGGAAGGTGCCCGACCTGCCGGCCGACTGGGACTCCGTGACGCCGATCGCGCCGAGCCCGACCAAGCCGACGCCGCCGGCCACCGGCGGCCCGACGACTCCGCCGGTCACCCCGGGCCAGCCCACCGGCACGCCGACCGCGCCGACCACGCCGACCACCCCGACCGAGCCGCCGACCACGCCGGGCGGGACCGGCACCCCGACCGACCCGGGGACGCCGTCGGGCACCGGCACGCCGGCACCGACCCAGACCCCGACCGGTCCCGGTACGCCGACCGGCACCCCGACCACGCCCGCCCCCACCGGCACGGGCACCCCGACGGGGACCCCGGCCGGCACCCCGAGCCGGACGGGCTCGGCCACGGCGACGCTGCCGCCGGGCACGCCGACCCACTGACCCTCGGGCCCGACGAGAAAGGCCGCCCCACGTCCTCGGACGTCGGGCGGCCTTCGCGTTCGCGGAGCGGGGCGGGGCCGGGCGGGAGCGCGCGGCCCCCAGGGGTCACTCGCCGGTGTCGGCGGCGAAGCGGATCACCACGGCCTTGGAGGTCGGGGTGTTGCTGATGTCGGCGGTCGAGTCCAGCGGCACCAGGACGTTGGTCTCGGGGTAGTAGGCCGCCGCTCCGCCACGGGCGACGGGGTAGTGGACGACGCGGAAGTGCGGGGCGCGGCGCTCGACGCCGTCCTTCCACTCGCTGACCAGGTCGACGTACCCGCCGTCGGTGAGGCCCAGGTCGGCGGCGTCGGCGGGGTTGACCAGCACCACGCGGCGGCCGCCCTTGATGCCGCGGTAGCGGTCGTCGAGGCCGTAGATCGTGGTGTTGTACTGGTCGTGGGAGCGCAGCGTCTGCAGGAGCAGCCGGCCCGGCGGCACCTCGGGGGCGGTCATCGGGTTGACGGTGAAGTTGGCCCGGCCGGTCGCGGTGGGGAAGGTGCGGGAGTCGCGGGGGCCGTGCGGGAGGGTGAAGCCGCCGGGGCGACGGACCTTCTCGTTGTAGTCCGCGAAGCCCGGGACGACGCGGGCGATCCGGTCGCGCAGGGTGTCGTAGTCGGTGGCGAAGTCCTCCCACGGCACGGTGTCCCGCGGGCCGAGGACGGTGCGCGCGAGGCGGCAGACGATCGCGGTCTCGGAGAGCAGGCCGGGCGCCGGCGGGCGCAGGCCGCCGCGCGAGGCGTGGACCTGGCCCATCGAGTCCTCGACGCTGACGAACTGGGCGCCGGAGCCGGTGACGTCCCGGTCGGTGCGGCCGAGGGTGGGCAGGATCAGGGCGCGGGCGCCGGTGACCACGTGCGAGCGGTTGAGCTTGGTGGAGACGTGGACGGTCAGCCGGCAGCGGCGCATCGCGGCCTCGGTGACCTCGGTGTCCGGGGTGGCCGCGACGAAGTTGCCGCCCATCGCGAAGAAGACCTTGACCTTGCCGTCGCGCATCGCGCGGATGGTGTCCACCGAGTCGAGGCCGTGCTCGCGCGGCGGCTCGAAGCCGAACTCGTTCTCCAGTGCGTCGAGGAAGGCCTTGCTCGGGCGCTCGAAGATGCCCATCGTCCGGTCGCCCTGGACGTTGCTGTGCCCGCGCACCGGGCAGACCCCGGCGCCGGGGCGGCCGACGTTGCCGCGCAGCAGCAGGAAGTTGACCACCTCGCGGATGGTGGGGACGGCGTGCTTGTGCTGGGTGAGGCCCATCGCCCAGCAGACGATGATCTTCTTCGAGCCCAGCACCAGGCGGCCGAGCTCCTCGATCTGCTCCCAGGGCAGGCCGGTGGCGGCGAGCACCTCGTCCCGGTCGGTCTTCCGGGCCTGGGCCTCGAACTCCTCGAAGCCGTGGCAGTGTTCGGCGACGAAGGCGCGGTCGACACCGTCCGCCTCCAGGACGATCCGGTTGAGCGCGCGGAACAGCGCGAGGTCGCCGCCGAGGCGGATCTGCAGGAAGAGGTCGGTCAGCTTGGTGCCGTGGCCGACCAGCCCGCGGGCGTGCTGCGGGTTCTTGAACCGCTCCAGGCCGGCCTCGGGCAGCGGGTTGACGCTGACGATGGTGGCGCCGGCCCGCTTGGCGCGCTCCAGGGCGGAGAGCATCCGGGGGTGGTTGGTGCCCGGGTTCTGGCCCGCCACGATGATCAGATCGGCCTGGTAGAGGTCCTTGAGGCTGACGCTGCCCTTGCCGACGCCGAGCGTCTCGGTGAGGGCCGAGCCGGAGGACTCGTGGCACATGTTGGAGCAGTCCGGCAGGTTGTTGGTGCCGAGCCGGCGGGCGAACAGCTGGTAGGCGAAGGCGGCCTCGTTGCTGGTGCGGCCGGAAGTGTAGAAGGCGGCGCCGTCCGGGGTGTCCAGGGCGCGCAGCTCCTCGGCGATCAGCGCGAAGGCGTCGTCCCAGGAGACCGGGGTGTAGTGGGTGGCGCCCTCGTCGAGCAGCATCGGCTGGGTGAGCCGGCCCTGCTGGCCGAGCCAGTAGCCGGAGCGCTCGGCGAGGTCGGCGACCGGGTGGGCGGCGAAGAACTCGGCCCGGATCCGGCGCTCGGTGGCCTCCTCGGCGACGGCCTTGGCGCCGTTCTCGCAGAACTCGGCGGTGTGCGTCTTGTCCGGCTCGGGCCAGGCGCAGCCCGGGCAGTCGAAGCCGTCCGGCTGGTTGACCTTGCGCAGGGTGGCGAGGGTGCGCAGGGGGCCCATCTGCTCGGCGGCCATCCGCAGGCTGTGGCCGACGGCGGGCAGCCCGGCGGCCGCGTGCTGGGGCGCGGACACCTCGGGTGCGTCCTGCGCCGGGTCGCTCTGCGGGGCCTGCTTGGCCATGACTGGGCTCCTCGGGTTCTGCCGGTGCGGGCCGTCCGCGCCGTCGCGGGGCCCGGTGCCCATCCTCGCACCTGGCCGCGGGCGGGGGGAGGGGCCTCGGAGGGGCGGGTTCCGGTGCGGGCCGGGGCACCGGTGCGGTGGTCGGGCGGACGGCGGCGGGGAGCGGCGGGAGGCCACGGGCCGGGGCGGTGGACGGCGTCGGTAGAGTCCTGTGCGTCATGGCGGATGGGGGAGGGGCGCGTGCGAGTCGGTGACGTCCTGGACGGCCGGTACGAGCTGGTGGAGAAGCTCGGCCAGGGCGGTTTCGGAGTGGTGTGGCGGGCCCAGGACGCCCGGATGCGGCGGCCGGTGGCGGTCAAGGTCATCGGGCACCACGGTGGCGACCAGGCGAAGGCGGCGCTGCGGTTCGTGCGGGAGGCCTGCGCGGCCGGCAACCTGTCGCACCCGCATATCGTCACCGTCCACGACCTCGGCCAGTGCGAGGTCGGTGACCGGGAGGTCACCTTCCTGGTGATGGAGCTGCTCGCCGGCCGCACCCTGACCGAGGTGCTGCGCGAGGGGCTGCCCGAGCCCGCGCTCGGCCTGCGCTGGGGGCGGCAGATCAGCGGCGCGCTGGCGGCGGCGCACGACGCGGGCATGGTGCACCGGGACATCAAGCCGGACAACGTGATGATCACCGATGCCGGGCACCTGAAGGTGCTGGACTTCGGCATCGCCCAGCTGGACACCGGCGCGGGCGGGCTGACTACCACCGGGACGATCGTCGGCAGCCCGGCGTACATGGCGCCCGAGCGGTGGACCGGCGGCCGGGTGGACGGCCGGGCCGACCTGTACGCGCTCGGCTGCGTGCTGGTCGAACTCTTCACCGGGGCAAGGCCGTTCGGCGGGGACTCGACGCCGGTGCTGATGTACCAGCACCTCAACGAGGCGCCCCCGGCGCTGGATCCGGCGCAGTTCGGGCTGCCGCCGCAGGTGGCCGGGCTGGTCGCGGAGCTGCTGGCGAAGGACCCGGCGGACCGTCCGGCCGACGCCCGGACGGTCGAGCGGCGGTTGGCCGAGCTGGCCGCGGCGCCGGTCGCCGGGGCCGGGTCGGTGGCGGCGGTGCCGACGGTGGTGGACCGGGCCCCGGCCGAGGCCGTCGCGCCGGTCGACGCGGTGGCGCCGGTCGGACCGGTGGTGCCTCCCGCGCCTCCCGCGCCGCCTGCGGTGCCCCCGCCCGTCGTGCCCCCGCTTCCTGCGCCCCCGGTCGCGCCGCCGGCCGCGCCCCCGGTGGCCCCCGTGGCCCCGCCGGCCGCTCCGCCCGCCGTGCCGGGCGCGCCCCCGTCGGTGCTGTCGCCGCTGACCACGCCGCCGGTGCTCGCCGCGTCGCCGCCGGACGCCGTACGGGCCGCGCTGCGCGAGCGGCGGTCCGCCGCGTACCGGGCGGCGACGGCCGGGGAGTCGGCGATCCAGTTGCAGGCGGTCGCCCAGGAATGCGTGGCCGCGCTCGGCGCGAGCGACCGCGACACCCTCTGCACCTGGCGGGACTTCACCTGGTACCTCAGCCGCACCGGGGACCTGGACGGCGCGATCCGACTGCTGACGAGCGTCGTCGACGACATGCGCTCGGCGCTCGGCCCGCACGACCCGGACACCCTCGGCGCCCGGTACCACCTGGTCTGGTGCATCGGCGAGAGCGGCGCGGCGGTCACCGCGATCCGGCTGCTGTGCGAGCTGCTGCCCGACCTGCACGCCGTCTGGGGCCCGCAGGACACCCGCGTCCTGAAGGCCCGGCACGACCTCGCGGTGCACCGGGCCAACCGGGACGACCTGCAGGGCGCCGTGCTCGAACTGCACGGCCTGCTGCCGGACCTCGCCCGGGTGCTGGGCGAGCACCACCCGAGCACCGTCCAGGCCTGGCAGGACCTGGCCGGCTACCAGCAGCGGCTCGCCCAGTCGGGCCGCCGCGGCGCGGGCGGCTCGCACCGGCGCCGGGCACCGAGGATGAGCCCGATGGAGGCGCTGGTGCTGGTGCGCCGGCTCCGGGTCTGGGACTTCGCCACCGACGAGGAGGCCCGGGCCTGCATGGCCGCGCTGGACCGCGGGATCGGCCTGAAGGGCGTCGCGGACGTGGTGTTCCAGGCCCCGGACCACGTCTCGGACGAGGACCTGGTGGAGGAGATCTTCGGGCCGTAGGCACCGTGCTCAGGCCGCGTGCTCAGGCCGCCAGCGCCGCGGCCGGGAGCGCGGCCGGCGCCCGCAGCAGCGCCCGGGCGGCCGCGTCGTTCTGCCGGAAACCCGGGGCGTCGGTGCGCGGGCGGGCGAAGGCGGCGGCCGCGCGCAGGCTGGTGTGCGGGCCGAGCGCGGTGCGGCGCGGGTGCGGGGCGCCGCCCAGGGCCGGGTCGAGCAGCCGGCCGTTCACCCGTTCGTCCCCGCCCGCCGCTATGGTGACCCTCCGACGTGAACCCCGGGCGGGCGCGGTCGAGTTGGGGGAGGGCATGGAGAAGGACGAGGTGCTCGGCGGTCGCTTCCGGCTGGAGGAGCGGCTGGGCCGGGGCGGCTTCGGCGTGGTCTGGCGCGCGACCGACACGACCATCGACCGGCAGGTCGCGGTCAAGGTGCTGCTCGCCGAACACGCCACCGACCAGGAGGCGGTCAGCCGGTTCGTCAGCGAGGCCAGGACGGCCGGCGGCCTCAACAACCCGCACATCGTCACCGTGTACGACTACGGCTGGACGGCGGCCGGCTCCGGGCGGATCCCCTACCTGGTGATGGAGCTGGTCCTCGGCGAGGCGCTGTCCGACGTGCTCAAGGACGGCCTGCCGGACCACGCGAAGGCGCTGCGCTGGATGCGGCACGTCTGCAAGGCGCTGGACGCCTCGCACCGCTCGGACGTCGTGCACCGGGACATCAAGCCCGAGAACGTGATGATCGTGCGGGACGGGGAGCGGGCCAAGGTCCTGGACTTCGGCATCGCCCGGCTGGTCACCCAGACCGTCCGGCTCACCTCCACCGGCAACGTGATCGGCACCGTCCCGTACCTCGCGCCCGAGTGCTGGTCCGGCGGCCCGGTGGACGGCCGGGCCGACCTCTACGCGCTCGGCGTCATGCTGTACCAGGTCTGCACCGGCGAGCGGCCCTTCCGTGCCGCGCAGCCCACCGAGTACATGTACAAGCACCTGGAGGAGGTCCCGCCGCGGGTGCGCAGCAAGGACCCGGCGCTGGCCGACCTGGTCGCCGAGCTGCTCGCCAAGCGGCCCGCGGACCGGCCGTCCAGCGCCGCCGAGGTCCTGGAGCGGCTGCGCGCCGTCCGCCCCGGGATGCTGGGCCCGGGCGACCCCAGCCCGGACCAGCTGCGCAAGCGGGCCGACCGCGCCTGGCAGTACGGCACGGCGGGCGAGCCGGCCGAGGCGGTGGAGATCCTCACCGAGCTCGTCCCCGACTTCGCCCGGATCTGCGGCCCGAGCGATCCGCGCACCCTGCGTACCTGCCACGACCTGGCCCTCTGGCTCGCCCGGGACGGCAGCCCGGGTGCGGCGGTCGCCCTGCTGACCGAGCTGACCCGGGCGCCGGGCGCCGCCCCGGAGGCCTGGGCCGACGCCCGGCGGGACCTCGCGCACTGGCAGCGGGAGGTCGCCCGGCTCGGCCCGGGCCGGCCGCGCGCGCTGAGCCTGGAGGAGCTGCTCGGCGGCGCCCGGGCCGGCTGAGGCGCCCCCGGCCCGGTCGGGCGGTGGCGGAGGCGGTGGCGGCTGTGGCGGAGGTGGTGGCGAGGGCGAAGGCAAAGGCGCTGCCGACCCGGGCCCCGATGTCAACCGTGCGGCCACCCGATCCGGGCCCCGGGCCGCGACCGGAACCGGGAGGATTTCGCCCATCGGGACGGTCTGGTCCGCCGCCCCGGCGCGTTGGTATACCTCGTTGCCGGACTCGGGTGCGGTGTCCGAACCGCCCCGTGAGCTGCGACGAAAGGCTGGTGACGGATCGATGAAGCTCCTGCGCGTCGGACCCCCGGGCGCCGAACGCCCGGTCGTCCTGGGCGAGGACGGCACCGCGTACGACCTCTCCGGGCGGGCCCGCGACCTCGACGGGGCCTTCCTGGCCGGGCTGGACCCGGCCGCGCTGGCCCGGGACGTGGCCGCCGGCGTCCTGCCGGTGGTGGACCTGGCCGGGCAGCGCGTGGGCGCGCCGGTGGCCCGCCCGGGCAAGGTCGTCGGGATCGGGCTCAACTACCGCGACCACGCGGCCGAGGCCGGGGCCGCGATCCCGGACGAGCCGGTGATCTTCCTCAAGCCGAGCTCCACGGTGGTCGGCCCGTGCGACGAGGTGCTGGTGCCGCGCGGCGGCGAGAAGACCGACTACGAGGCCGAGCTGGCCGTGGTGATCGGCCGTACCGCCCGCTACCTGGACTCGCACGCCGAGGCCGCCGAGGTGATCGCCGGCTACACGATCGCCAACGACGTCACCGAGCGGGCCTTCCAGTTCGAGCGCGGCGGCCAGTGGGACAAGGGCAAGTCGGCGGAGACCTTCACCCCGCTCGGGCCCTGGCTGGTCACCGCCGACGAGGTCGCGGACCCGCAGGGCCTGGCGCTGCGGCTCTGGGTCAACGGCGAGCAGCGGCAGCACGGCAGCACCGCCGAGATGATCTTCCCGGTGCTCGAACTGGTCCGCTACGCGAGCCGGTTCATGGTGCTGGAGCCCGGGGACGTCGTCATCACCGGCACCCCGGCCGGGGTCACCCTGGGCCGCCCGGGCACGCCGTTCCTCGCCCCGGGCGACGTCGTCGAGATCGAGATCGACGGCCTCGGCCGCCAGCGTCAGGTGCTGGGCAAGGCCTGACGCGGGCGGCCGCCCGGTCCCTGCCGAGGACGGCCGGGCCCGGTCGCGTCGGACGGCCCCGACCCCGGGCACGGGGGTCGGGAGCGTCAGCGCCGGTCGTCCAGGACCTCCCGCAGCCGCGCGGCCCGCGGCGCCTGCGGGCCCTCCAGCGCGAGCAGCCCCGCCAGCACCTCCGCCGTCTGCGGGTCGTGCAGCGCGGTCGCCGCCGCCATCGCGGTGAACTGGTCCACCAGCCAGTCGCGCAGCTCCGCCACCGGCAGCGTGCGCCCCTCGTCCAGCCAGGTCAGCGACGCGCCCTCGACCACCGCGATCCACGAGCGCACCAGCAGCGTCAGCCGCGGTCCGGCCTCCCGCACGCCGAGGTGGCGCAGCGTGCGCCGCAGGGCGGCCCGCCGGACGTCGTCCACGATCGCCGAGGTGCGGGCCGTCTCCACCACCGAACCGCCGCGCAGCAGCGCCGAGTAGCCGGCGTCGTGCTCGGCGACGAAGGCGAAGTAGCCGTCCAGCACGGCCGCCAGCTGCTCGGACGGCGTGCCGGTCAGCGGGACGGCGAAGCGGCTGGCCAGCTCGTCGGCCGCGGTGCGCAGCGCGGCCTCGTACAACTGCTGCTTGCCGCCCGCGAAGTAGCGGTAGACCAGCGGGCGGGAGGCCTCGGCGGCCTCGGCGACGTCGTCCAGGCTCACCTCCTCGGGTGGTCGGGAGGCGAACAGCTCCAGGGCGACCGAGATCAACTGCTCGCGCCGCTGTTGGACCGGCAGCCGCCGGTAGCCGGTGCGTCGGGGGCGCGTCGGGGGTACGGCCGGGGCGGGCACCTGGTCGGATGCCGAGGTGGGGCGGGCTTCCATGGCGGTCAGCGTAATGGGCGTCGGACCGATCGGATCCTGTCCCGCCGAACGGATTTCCGCGGGTCGTCCTCGCATCCGGGCCGATGGAAGCCGGTGGCAAAGGGGTTGCAAACGGGCCGCGCCACGAAATGATGTCCGGATGGTTGAAGAACTGATCACCGCCGACGGCACCACCCCGCGCCGCATCGCGGACGGGTACGTCCGTGCCCTGGCCGAACTCGATCCGCTGACCGCGGTCTACCTCGGCCTCAACCCCGAGGACGACCGACTGCCCGACCTCTCCCCGGCCGGCCGCGAGGCGATCGCCGACCTCGCCCGCCGCACCCTGGCGCAGCTCGGCGACGCCGAGCGGGCCGGTGCCGCCGGGGACGAGGCCGAGCGCCGCTGCGCCCGGCTGCTGCGCGAGCGGCTGACCGCCGAACTCGCGGTCCACGAGGCGGGCGAGAACTTCCGCGCGGTGCGCAACCTGGCCTCCCCGGTGCACGAACTGCGGGAGTCCTTCACCCTGATGGCCACCGGCACCGAGGCCGAGTGGCAGGTGGTCGGCCGCCGGCTGGCGAAGGTCCCGGTCGCGCTGGAGCAGTACCGGCAGACCCTGGCCGAGGGCGTCGAGCGAGGCCTGCTCGCCGGTCCGCGGCAGGTGGAGACGGTGGTCGGGCAGATCGGCGAGTGGCTGGACGGGGAAGTTGCCGGGGGCTGGTTCGGCCAGTTCGTCCAGGACGCGCCGGAGGGCCTGCGCGCCGAGCTGTCCGAGCACGCGGTGGCCGCCACCGAGGGCCTGGCCGCGCTGCGCGACTGGCTGCGCGACGTCTACGGCCCGGCCGCGGCCGGCACCCCGGACGCGGTGGGCCGCGAGCGCTACCGCCGGTGGGTCCGCTACTGGGCCGGCGCCGACCTCGACCTGGACGAGGCCTACGCCTGGGCCTGGACCGAGTTCCACGACCTGCTGGCGCAGATGCGCGTCGAGGCCGAGAAGGTCCTCCCGGGCGCCGACCCGATGGCGGCGATGACCTGGCTGGGCACCGACGGCCCGGCCGTCGAGGGCGCCGAGGGCATCCGGGAGCACCTGCAGGGCCTGATGGACCAGGCGATCCGGGACCTCCAGGGCACCCACTTCGACCTGGCCGAGCCGGTCACCCGGGTCGAGTCGAAGATCGCCCCGGCCGGCAGCGCCGCCGCGCCGTACTACACCCCGCCGTCGCTGGACTTCATCCGGCCCGGGCGGACCTGGCTGCCGCTGCTCGGCCGGGAGCGCTTCCCGCTCTGGGACCTGGTGTCGATCTGGTACCACGAGGGCGTCCCGGGCCACCACCTGCAGCTCGCGCAGTGGAACTACGTCGCCGACCGGCTCTCCACCTACCAGGTGAGCCTCGGCGGGGTCAGCGCCAACCTGGAGGGCTGGGCGCTGTACGCCGAGCGCCTGATGGACGAGCTCGGCTACCTCACCGACCCGGGCCAGCGCCTCGGCTACCTCAACGCGCAGATGATGCGGGCGCTGCGGGTCATCGTCGACATCGGCATGCACGCGGGCCTGGACTTCCCGGCCGACTCCCCGTACAAGCCGGGCGAGCCGGTGAGCCCGGAGCACGCCCGCGAGTTCTTCGGGCAGTACTGCGGCCTGTCCGACGACTTCCTGGACAGCGAGCTGGTCCGCTACCTGGGCATGCCCGGCCAGGCGATCGGCTACAAGCTGGGCGAGCGCGCCTGGCTGCGCGGCCGGGCGGCGGCGAAGGCGGCGCACGAGGCGCGCGGCGAGGAGTTCGACCTCAAGGCCTGGCACATGGCGGCGCTGTCGCAGGGCTCGCTGGGGCTGGACGACCTGGTCGACGAGCTGTCGGCGCTCTAGCCGGCCGCCGGTACGGCTCCCGCGCGCACGGGTGCGGGAGCCGTACCGGACCGGGGTCCCGGGGGCTCGTCCCGAAGTCCCAGACTCCTGGTTCTTTTGTCCCAAAAGTCTGATTTGGTGAGGTTTTTCCTTGCCATTCCGTCGGACCCGGGTATTGGCTGGAAGGCGACTGCGTGACCTCTCCGCCACACTCCGGAAGGCTCGACCGTGACTGAGCAACCTGCCATCGGTCATGAGAACGCGGACAGTCGGCGCTGGTGGGCGCTGGCCGTCATCGCCGTCGCCCAGCTCATGATCGTCCTCGACATCACCATCGTGAACATCGCACTGCCGTCCGCCCAGCGGGACCTGGGCATATCCGACGCCGACCGGCAGTGGGTGATCACCGCCTACACGCTGGCCTTCGGCGGTCTGCTGCTGCTCGGCGGACGGCTGGGCGACCTCTTCGGGCGCAAGCGCGTCTTCACCATCGGTCTGCTGGGCTTCGCCCTCGCCTCCGCGCTCGGCGGCGCGGCGGCCGACCCGTCCATGCTCTTCGGCGCCCGTGCCCTCCAGGGCGCGTTCGGCGCCCTGCTCGCCCCCTCCGCGCTGGGGCTGCTCTCCACCACCTTCTCCGACCCGAAGGAACGCAGTACGGCCTTCGGCATCTTCGGTGCGATCGCCGGCGGCGGCGCCGCGATCGGCTTCATCGCCGGTGGCCTGCTGACCGAGTACCTGAACTGGCGCTGGTGCCTGTTCGTCAACACCCCGATCGCCATCGCCACCGCCTTCGCCGCGTTCTCCGTGCTCCAGCGCGACCACGTCGCCAAGGGGCACCGGGTCAAGCTGGACCTGCCCGGGGCGCTGCTCGGCTGCGGCGGCCTGCTGGCGATCGTCTTCGGCACCTCCGAGGCCGTCACCCGGGGCTGGGGCGACGCGCTGGTGCTGGGATCGCTGTTCCTGGGCGTGGCCCTGCTCGCGGTGTTCGTCCTGGTCGAGAAGCGCACCCCGCACGCCCTGCTGCCGACGCACATCATCGCCGACCGCAACCGCGGTGGCGGCGCCCTGTCGGTCGGCCTGGCCATGGTCGGCATGTTCGGCCTGTTCCTGTTCCTGACCTACTACCTGCAGGCCATCAAGCACTTCTCGCCGATCGTGTCCGGCCTCTCCTTCCTGCCCATGACGGCCGCCATCGTGATCAGTTCGACCGGGATCGCGGCCCGGCTGATGACCAGGGTGCCGTCCCGGAACCTGATCGCGCCGGGACTGCTGCTCGCCGGTGGCGGCATGGCCTGGCTGACCCAGATGCACGTGGACAGCCCGTGGGCCGGCATGGTGCTGCCCGCCGAGCTGCTGCTGGGCTTCGGCATGGGCCTGGTGTTCATGCCGTCGATGAGCCTGGCCACCCTCGGGGTCGCCCCGAACGAGGCCGGCGCGGCCTCGGCCACCATCAACTCGGCCCAGCAGGTGGGCGGTTCCTTCGGCACGGCACTGCTGAACACCATCGCGGCCAGTGCCACCGCGACCTTCCTGGCCACCCGGATCGCCTCCGACCCGGCGGTGCAGGCCCAGGGCGCGGTGCACGGGTACGTGGTCGCGACCTGGGTGGCGATGGGCATCCTGTTGCTGGCCGCGCTGGTCGCCTTCCTGATGATCGACCACCGGCCGGCGCCCGGTGAGGCCACCGCCGTCGAGGGCGCTGCCGTCGAGGCGGGTGCCGTCGGGACCGGCGCCGTCGAGGCCGGCACGGGAGCGGGTGCCACGGCGGTCTCCGCCGTGCGGGCCGTGGACGGCCGGCCGAGCCCCCGGGAGGCCGCCATGGCGGACGTCCGGGCCAACGTCCGGGCGGGCGGCGAGGTCCGCTCCGAAGCGGGGGTGGAGCGCCCACCGGCCGATTGACGTTTGCAGCAAGGTCTTGCAGTCAACCTCCGGCGCCTGCTTGACTCCTGGCCACCGTCCAGGGATCAAGGAGGCGCCGCCGTGCTGCCCGAGACCACGCCGTCCGAGACCTCGCCGTCCGCGCCCGTGCCGTCCGCGACCACGGCTCCCGAGCCGGTGCCGTCCGGACCCGCGCGACCCGAGTTCGACCTGCTCGTCGTCGGCGGCGCCGGCGTGGACACCGTCGTCCGGGTCGAGCGGCTGGAGATCCCGCCCGGCGACTCGCAGTTCGTCGGCCCGGTGCACGACTACGTCGGCCACACCGGCAACGGCGTCGCCCTCGGCGCCCACCACCTCGGCCTGCGCACCGCCTTCCTGGACTTCCTCGGCGACGACCCGCAGGGCGCCCTGATCCGGGCCGCCTACGAGCGCCACGGCCTGCACTTCGCGCACCTGGTGAGCCCGCACGGCACCCCGCGCGGGGTCAACCTGGTCGACGCCGCGGGCCGCCGGTTCTCCTTCTACGACGGCCGCCACCCGGCCGACCTGCGACTTCCGCGCGACTTCTACCTGCCGTACGCCGAGCGCAGCCGGCACGTCCACCTCTCCATCACCGGCGTCAACCGGGACATGTACGGCGACCTGCACCGGCTCGGCCGCACCACCTCCACCGACCTGCACGACTGGGACGGCGCCGACCCGCACCACCGCGACTACGCGCTCGGCTCCGACCTGGTCTTCCTCTCGGTGGCGGGCTGCCGCGGCCGGTACGAGGAGGTGATGCGCGCGATCCTCGCCGAGGGCCGCGCGCGGGTGGTCGTCGCCACCGCCGGCGCCGACGGCTGCCACCTGCTCACCCGGGAGGACGGCGTGCTCCGCCACCTGCCGGCCGTCGACCCGGGCCGCCCGGTGGTGGACACCAACGGCGCCGGCGACGCCTTCGTCACCGGCTTCCTGTACGGCTGGTTCCGGGGCCGCCCGCCGCTGGACTGCGCCCGGGCCGGCTCGGCGGCCGGCGCCTTCGCCTGCACCTCCGCCGGGACGCACACCGCCTTCGTCGACGCGGCCGGGCTCGACGCGGTGCTGAGCGGCGGATGACCCGGGGCCGGCGGCCGTCGGCGCCCGAGTGACGGATTTCTCATCGACCTCCAAGGCACCGATAACGACCATTCCAGTCGGAGGCGTCATAGTCGTTGACCGAACACCGCCACCGAACCCGGCAGGAGAGTCAGGCATGGGTCAGCACCGCCGCCCGAGGTCACGCCGCCGCCTGCTGGCTCCCTCCCTGTTCACCGCGCTGTCCGCGGTCGTGGTGGCCGCCGTCGTCGCCGGGACGCACGGCCTCGACCTGTCCGACGCCACGGCCGCCGGGAAGGCCGCGCGCAGCACCCGCGCCGTCGTCGTGCCCACCCCGACCACCACCGCGGACGCGCTGCCCGCCCCGGTCGCCGCCCCCACGCCGACCGACACCCCGACCCCGACGGACACCGCGATCCCGGCCGACCCGCCCGCGGCCACCGCCACCCCCACCCCCGGCGACAGCCCGACGGCCGCCTCGGCCGCCACCCCCGACACCCGCGGCGCCGTCCTCGGGAAGACCGCCGCCGCCTCCGCCGACATCCGCGAAACCGCCACCGTCGGCGCGCTGTTCAGCGGCTCGGTGGAGGCCGGCAACCACTTCTGCACCGCCAGCGTGCTGCACAGCGCCACCGGGAACCTGCTGCTGACCGCCGCGCACTGCCTCGACAGCACCGACGGCGTCACCTTCGCCCCCGGCTACCGCGACGGCTCCGCCCCGTACGGCACCTGGCGGGTCACCGCGGTCCACACCACCACCGGCTGGTCCCAGAAGGGCGACGTGGACGAGGACTTCGCGATCCTGGAGACCGCCCCGAGCAACGGCCGCAAGGTCGAGGACGTGGTCGGCGGCAACCGCCTGGGCACCGACGAGCCCTTCGGCTCGACCGTCCGCCTCTACGGCTACCCCGCCGATTCCGAGACGCCCGAGCTGTGCACCAACACGACCGACCGGAAGAGCACCTACGAGCGGGTCATCGACTGCCCGTCCTACCCGGCGGGCACCAGCGGCGGCCCCTGGATCAACACCGCCACGGGCGACGTGGTCGGCGCCATCGGCGGCTACCAGCAGGGCGGCGACACCGACGACGTCTCCTACAGCGCCTACTTCGACCACACCATCGCGACGCTCTACAGCCAGGTCGAGTCCGCCGAGTCCTGACCGCTCCGGCCCGCCCGCACCACCCGGTCGGGCCGGAGCGGCAGAGCCCGGAGCCGCGCGGCCCGGACATGACGAAGGCCCAGATCCGTGGATCAACTCCACTGATCTGGGCCTCTGTTGCACTTCCTGCGAAGTGCCCCCGGTAGGATTCGAACCTACGCACCCGCCTCCGGAGGGCGGTGCTCTATCCCCTGAGCTACGGGGGCCTGCTGGCCTGTCGGACGCTCGCGCTTCCGACGTGGAGAACACTACCAGGCCGGGGCCGTGGTCCGTGCACGGGTTTCCGGAAGATCGTCGGGGCGGTGGGCGGGGCGGCGGCCGGGCGGCCGGGGGAGCGGAAGTGCCCAAAGGCCGGACGGGGCGCCGGGGCCGCGGATACCCTCGGTGAGGTGTCGGGAGTGTCCGGGCGGGTCCTCGTGGTGGACGACAGCGAGGTGATCCGCCAGCTGATCAGGGTCAACCTGGAGCTTGAGGGCTTCGAGGTGGTGACCGCCGCCGACGGCGCCGAATGCCTGGAGGTCGTCCGCCGGGTGAAGCCGGACGTGGTGACGCTGGACGTGATGATGCCGCGGCTGGACGGCCTGCGGACGGCGGCCCGGTTGCGCGCGACACCGGACACCAGTCGACTGCCGATCGCGATCGTGAGCGCCTGCACCCCGGCGGACCTGGACCTGGGGGAGGCGGCCGGCGTGGACGGCTACCTCGGCAAGCCCTTCGACCCGGCCGACCTGGTGGCCATGGTCCGCCGTCTGATGCTGCTCGGCGCGGACGGCGGCGCGCTCGACGCCCGGTCCGACGGGCGGTTCGGCGCACGGTCCGGCGAGTTTCGCCCTGAGCGAACGGAGCGGACCGATCGCGGCTGAGACCCCGCGGCGGACGGCGCGTCGGCGCCTCCGGGCGTCTCAACCGGTAAACCGAGTGGCGGGCGGGTACCCCGTCTCGCCTACGCTTGGCGTCGTGACCCCCGCAGACCTTTCCCAGGCAATCCAGGCCGCAGTGAGCACCGCCGTCGAGGCGGGCGAGCTGGCCGTCGCCGTGCCCGAGCACGTGACGGTCGAGCGGCCCAAGAACAGGGACCACGGCGACTACGCGACCAACGTGGCCCTCCAGCTCGCCAAGGCGGCCGGCAAGCCGCCGCGAGCCGTTGCCGAGGTCCTGGCCGAGCGCCTGCGAGGGATCACCGGCGTCTCCGCGGTCGACATCGCCGGTCCGGGCTTCCTGAACATCACCCTGGACACCGCCACCGCCGGCGCGCTCGCCCGCACCGTCGTCGAGGCCGGCGAGGCCTACGGCCGCAACGACGCCCTGAACGGCCTGAAGATCAACCTGGAGTTCGTCTCCGCCAACCCGACCGGCCCGATCCACATCGGCGGCGTCCGCTGGGCCGCCGTCGGCGACTCGATGGCGCGCGTGCTGCGGGCCTCCGGCGCCGACGTCACCACCGAGTACTACCTCAACGACGCCGGTGTGCAGATCACCAAGTTCGCCGCCTCGCTGCAGGCCGCCGCGAACGGCCGCGAGGTGCCCGAGGGCGGGTACGTCGGCGAGTACATCGTCGACATCGCCAAGGCGCTGACCGACGCGATCCCGGGCGTGCTCGACCTGTCCGAGGCCGAGCAGCTGGAGGTCTTCCGCACCGAGGGCCTCAAGCTCATGGTGGCCGAGATCAAGCGCTCGATGGACGAGTTCGGCACCCACTTCGACGTGTGGTTCTCGGAGAAGACGCTGCACGACTCGGGCGCCGTCGAGAAGGCCATCGAGCGGCTGCGCGAGCAGGGCCACGTCTTCGAGCAGGACGGTGCGGTCTTCCTGCGCACCACCGACTTCGGCGACGACAAGGACCGCGTCCTGATCAAGGCCGACGGCGACAAGACCTACTTCGCCGCCGACGCCGCGTACTACCTGTCCAAGCGGGACCGCGGCGCCGAGGTCGCGCTCTACATGCTGGGCGCCGACCACCACGGCTACGTCAACCGCCTCAAGGCCATCTCGGCCTGCGCGGGCGACGACATGAACCACAACATCGAGGTGAAGATCGGCCAGTTCGTGAAGATGCTTCGCGACGGCGAAGAGGTCCGCATGTCCAAGCGTGCGGGCAACATCATCACGATCGACGACGTGGTCGAGTGGATCGGCGTCGACGCCGCCCGCTACACCCTGGCGCGCTCCTCCACGGACTCGACGATCACGCTGGACATCAACGTCCTCACCAGCCAGACCAACGAGAACCCGGTCTACTACGTCCAGTACGCCCACACCCGGATGTGCGGCGTGGCGCGCAAGGCCGCCGAGCTGGGCGTGGACAAGGGCACGGCCGAGCAGTTCAAACCCGAGCTGCTCGCGACCGAGTGGGAGAGCGACATCCTCGGCGCCCTCGGCGAGTTCCCGCGCATCCTCGCCACGGCCGGCGAGCTGCGCGAGCCGCACCGGGTCGCGCGCTACCTGGAGGACCTCGCGGGCAAGTACCACCGCCTGTACGAGAACTGCATGTTCCTGCCCAAGGGCGACGAGGAGCTCAACGACACGCACCGGGCCCGGCTCTGGCTGGTCGAGGCCACGCGCACGGTCATGGCCAACGGCCTCACGCTCCTGGGCGTGACGGCGCCCGAGCGGATGTAGGCACCACCCCCAAGCGCAGAGCGGGGGCGGCTGACGGTCAACGGGGACCGTCGCCGCCCCTCGCCATAGGTCTCTCGAAGGACGAACCAGCATGAGTCGCTCCGCACACCCGGCAGGCCCCCGTCACGGAGACGTCCTGCCCGAGGGCCACTACCAGGCCCCGCCCGCCGACCTCAACGCGCTCGACCCGAAGGTCTGGTCGCGCACCGTCACCCGCGACGCCGAGGGCGTGGCCACCGTCGGCGGGATCGACGTCAAGCAGCTGGCGGCCGAGTTCGGCACCCCGGCGTACCTGCTGGACGAGGAGGACTTCCGCTCCCGGGCGCGCGCCTGGCGGGACGCCTTCGGCACCGACGCGGACGTCTACTACGCCGGCAAGGCGTTCCTCTCCAAGGCCGTCGTGCGCTGGCTGCACGAGGAGGGCCTCAACCTCGACGTGTGCAGCGCGGGCGAGTTGGCGGTGGCGCTGGCTGCCGGGATGCCGCCGGCGCGGATCGCGCTGCACGGCAACAACAAGTCGGTGGACGAGCTCGAACACGCGGTGAAGACCGGCGTCGGTCACATCGTGGTCGACTCGTACGAGGAGATCGAGCGGCTCGCCGCGATCGCGGCCCGCCAGGGCGTGCGCCAGCAGGTGCTGATCCGGATCACCGTCGGCGTCGAGGCGCACACCCACGAGTTCATCGCCACGGCGCACGAGGACCAGAAGTTCGGCCTGTCGCTGACCGGGGGAGCCGCCGCCGAGGCGGTGCGCCGGGTGCTCGGCCACGACAGCCTGGAGCTGCGCGGCATCCACTCGCACATCGGCTCGCAGATCTTCGACACGGCGGGCTTCGAGGTCGCCGCCCGCCGGGTGGTCGGCCTGCTGGCGCAGATCCGCGACGAGCACGGCGTCGAGCTGCCCGAGATCGACCTCGGCGGCGGCCTCGGCATCGCGTACACCAGTGAGGACGACCCGCGCGAGCCGGCCGAGATCGCGGCCGCGCTGGCCGACATCGTCCGCCGCGAGTGCGCCGCCGCGAACCTGAACGCCCCGCGGCTGTGCGTGGAGCCGGGCCGGGCGATCGTCGGCCCGACGGCGTTCACGCTGTACGAGGTCGGCACCGTCAAGGAGCTGCCGGGCCTGCGCACCTACGTCAGCGTGGACGGCGGGATGTCCGACAACATCCGCACCGCGCTGTACGACGCCGAGTACTCGGTGGCCCTGGTGTCGCGCACCAGCGACGCCGAGCCGATGCTGGTCAGGGTGGTCGGCAAGCACTGCGAGTCCGGCGACATCGTCGTGCGGGACGCCTTCCTCCCGTCCGACCTGGCCGCGGGCGACCTGATCGCGGTGCCCGCCACCGGCGCCTACTGCCGCTCGATGGCGAGCAACTACAACCACGCCCTCAGGCCTCCGGTGGTGGCCGTCAAGGGCGGTGCGGCGCGGGTGATCGTCCGGCGCGAGACGGAGGAAGATCTCCTGCGTCTGGATATCGGATGACGAAATCCTTGTCTCAGATCATGGAACGACCGTAGATCCGTACGGAAAGTCCCGGAGACTGGTACGGACCGAAGTTCCCGGCGGCGCCGGAAAACCGCCGGAAATACCGAAGCACGATGAATGCAGAGCGGAGTCGGATGATGCGTACGCGCCCGCTGAAGGTGGCGTTGCTGGGTTGTGGTGTGGTGGGCTCCGAGGTGGCGCGCATCATGACGACGACGGCCGACGACCTCGCCGCTCGCATCGGTGCCCCGGTGGAGCTGGCCGGGATCGCGGTCCGCCGGGCCGGCCGGGCCCGCCCCGGTGTGCCCGAGCACCTCATCACCACCGACGCCGAGGCCCTGATCAACCGGGGCGACATCGACGTCGTGGTCGAGGTGGTGGGCGGCATCGAGCCGGCCAAACAGCACATCCTCGCGGCGTTCAAGCACGGCGCCTCGGTGGTCAGCGCCAACAAGGCCCTGCTCGCCCAGGACGGCGCCGAGCTGCACACCGCGGCCGCCGCGGCCGGGGTGGACCTGTACTACGAGGCCGCGGTGGCGGGCGCGATCCCGCTGCTGCGCCCGCTGCGCGAGTCCCTCGCGGGCGACAAGGTCAACCGGGTGCTGGGCATCGTCAACGGCACCACCAACTTCATCCTCGACAAGATGGACACCACCGGCGCCGGCTACTCGGAGGCGCTGGAGGAGGCCACCGCGCTGGGCTATGCCGAGGCCGACCCGACGGCCGACGTCGAGGGCTTCGACGCCGCCGCCAAGGCCGCGATCCTGGCCGGCATCGCCTTCCACACCAAGGTCACCGCCGCGGACGTCTACCGCGAGGGCATCACCGAGGTGACCGCGGCCGACATCGCCTCGGCCAAGGAGATGGGCTGCGTGGTCAAGCTGCTCGCGATCTGCGAGCGGGCGGCCCACGGCGAGTCCGTCACCGCGCGCGTCCACCCGGCGATGATCCCGCTCTCGCACCCGCTGGCCTCCGTCCGCGAGGCGTACAACGCGGTGTTCGTCGAGGCCGAGGCGGCCGGCCGGCTGATGTTCTACGGCCCGGGCGCGGGCGGCTCGCCGACCGCCTCCGCGGTGCTGGGCGACCTGGTCGCGGTCTGCCGCAACAAGCTGGCCGGCGCCACCGGCCCCGGTGACTCCGTGTACACGCAGCTGCCGGCCAAGCCGATGGACGAGGTCGTCACCCGCTACCACGTCAGCCTGGACGTGGACGACCGTGCGGGTGTGCTCGCCCAGGTGGCGTCCGTCTTCGCCGAGCACGGCGTCTCCATCGACACCGTGCGCCAGCAGGGCCGCGACGGCGACGCCTCGCTCGTCGTGGTCACCCACCGTGCCACCGACGCCGCGCTGTCGGCGACGGTCGACAAGCTCCGTGCGCTGGACAGCGTGCGGGACGTGGCCAGCATCATGCGGGTCGAAGGGGAATAAGGAACTGCCATGAACGCCGTTGCCGAGAACGTCGTCCGAGGCGCGCACACCCACCAGTGGCGCGGCCTGATCGAGGAGTACCGGGACCGCCTGCCGGTCACCGCGGCCACCCCGGTGGTCACCCTGCTGGAGGGCGGCACGCCCCTGGTCCCCGCCCAGGTGCTCTCCGAGCGCACCGGCTGCGAGGTCTACCTCAAGGTCGAGGGCGCCAACCCGACCGGGTCCTTCAAGGACCGCGGGATGACGATGGCCATCTCCAAGGCCAAGGAGGAGGGCGCACAGGCCGTCATCTGTGCGTCCACCGGCAACACCTCGGCCTCCGCCGCCGCGTACGCGGTGCGGGCCGGGATGGTCTCCGCCGTGCTCGTCCCGCAGGGCAAGATCGCCCTCGGCAAGATGGGCCAGGCGCTGGTGCACGGCGCGAAGATCCTGCAGGTCGACGGGAACTTCGACGACTGCCTCACCCTTGCGCGTGAACTGTCCGAGAAGTACCCGGTGGCCCTGGTCAACTCGGTGAACCCGGTGCGGATCGAGGGCCAGAAGACCGCGGCCTTCGAGATCGTCGACATGCTCGGCGACGCCCCGGACATCCACGTCCTGCCGGTCGGCAACGCGGGCAACATCACCGCGTACTGGAAGGGTTACCGCGAATACGCCCACCCGTCGCCCGCCGCCACCCTTGACGGAGGCGCTGCGCGCCGCACCCTCCCTGCCCTCTCGTCGCGCACCCCGAGGATGTGGGGCTTCCAGGCGGCCGGCTCGGCCCCGATCGTGGACGGCGCGCCGGTGCTCAAGCCGCAGACCATCGCCACCGCGATCCGGATCGGCAACCCGGCCTCCTGGGACTTCGCGCTCGCCGCGCGGGACGAGTCCGGCGGCCTCATCGACAAGGTGACGGACCGTCAGATCCTGTCCGCCTACCGGCTGTTGGCCTCGCAGGAGGGCGTCTTCGTGGAGCCCGCCTCGGCCGCCTCGGTGGCCGGCCTGCTGGCCAAGGCGGAGGCCGGCCTGGTCGACCCGGGCCAGCGGATCGTCTGCACCGTGACCGGCAACGGCCTCAAGGACCCCGACTGGGCGGTGGCCGGCGCACCGCAGCCGCAGGTCGTCCCGGTCGACCCGGAGACCGCGGCCCGGAGCCTCGGCCTGCTCGACCGGTAACGGGTCCGACGCTTCGACGGGCCGACCCTTTCGGGGGTCGGCCCGTCAAAGTTCTCCGCTGACACTTTTGTGTCAATTCCGCTGTGCATTCCGAGGCGTTTTCGCCCCGCTCTTTGACGGAGTGGGGTGTGCATTCCGGCCACAACCGGCAACACACCAGATCGAAGGCCCGCGGGGTGTACCGCTCGGGAACCTCTCTTCGATACTCTGGGTCCGGCCGTGTGGCACATGCCCCGGGCCCGGTACCGTCCGGGCCGCGCCGACGACTGCGGCCGCCCGCCCCGAAGGGCCTGCGGCCCGTTCCCCCACCTTCGCACCGACGACGCGCTCCGCGCCGCCCGATTTCCCCAGGAGAGTCCACCGCATGGCCGGTCCTGCGTTCCGTGCCGCCGCCGTCCGCGTCCGGGTTCCGGCGACCAGCGCCAACCTCGGCCCGGGCTTCGACGCCTTCGGACTCGCGCTGGGTCTGTACGACGACGTGGTCGTCCGGGTCGCCGACTCCGGCCTGTCCGTCGACATCGCCGGCGAGGGCGCCGAGACGCTGCCGCGCGACGAGCGCCACCTGCTGGTCCGCTCGATGCGCGCCGCGTTCGACCGGCTCGGCGGCCAGCCGCGCGGCCTCGAAGTGGTCTGCGCCAACCGGATACCGCACGGCCGGGGCCTCGGTTCCTCCTCCGCCGCCATCTGCGCCGGGATCGTGGCCGCCCGCGCGGTCACCATCGGGGGTCCGTCCGCACTGGACGACGACGCGCTGCTGGCCCTCGCCTCCGAGCTGGAGGGCCACCCGGACAACGTCGCGGCCTGCCTGCGCGGCAACTTCACCATCGCCTGGACCGACGACGAGTGCGCCAAGGCCGTCGCCCTGGAGCCCGCCGAGCAGGTCGTCCCGGTGGTGTTCGTCCCGGCCGGCGAGGTGCTCACCGAGACCGCCCGCGGCCTGCTGCCGAAGACCGTCCCGCTGGCCGACGCCGCGGTCAACGCCGGCCGCTCCGCGCTGCTGGTGGAGGCGCTGACCAGGCGCCCCGAGCTGCTCTTCGCCGCCACCGAGGACCGGCTGCACCAGGACTACCGCGCCTCGGCCATGCCGGACAGCGCCGGCCTGGTCGGCGCGCTGCGCGCGGAGGGCATCCCCGCGGTCATCTCCGGGGCCGGCCCGACCGTCCTCGCGCTCACCGACGAGGCGGGCGCCGACAAGGTGCTCTCCTTCGCCGGACACCACGGACACGGCGGCGACCCGGCGTTCGCCGCGCACCGGCTGGACGTCGACCGCGCCGGGGCCGTCGTGCTCCCGCTGGACGTCTGAGCAGCCCGTACGGGCCCGGCACCGGCCCGCGTCGAGCGGGCCGGGCCGGACACGATTGGCAAGCGCAAGGCTGGGGAATGTCTGAGGGGGTCGGTAGTGTTAACCTCATTGCTGCACCAGGTGCCCTCCGGGGCTCGGTGCGCCGCGTCCCGATCCCAGCACTCCACTGCCGTGGAGTCCCGGCGATGCACGGGGCGACGATTCTCCGGGAGCCCACCGCAGCGCGTACGCAGCCTGCCTGCGCGACATGCGGCCGCATCCCGAAGCCGTGACGGCACCTGACTCCCACCCGCGGCCTCCCACCTAAGAGGCCAGGACGGGCGGAGCGCGGGCCACCGTCACGCGACGGGGGCCCGGGATTCGCAGGGAGCGTGGGGGTTACGCCCTCAGGGGAGGTCGACACACGACCGGCCCACCGCGCCACTCAGCACCACCGCGCTTCAAGCACCGCACCTCGCAGCTCTCCCTCGACGGGCTCCCGCCATTCGAGGGTCACCGCCTCGGACCGACGCAGTCGAGCGTTGGTCAGGACAGCACAACCGGTCGCCGAGCCAGACAGGCCGACGTCCGCTCCAGGGAAGGACCCTTAGTGAGCGACTCCACCGATCTGATGGGCGCGCGCCCGGACGCCGACGCGTCGGACGCAGCCGCCCCCGCTGCCCCGGCGCGGCGCCGCCGCAGTGCCGCCGCGGGCCTGGACGGCATGGTCCTGGCCGAGCTGCAGAAGCTCGCCGCGGACCTTGGCATCACCGGTACCGGACGCATGCGCAAGAGCCAGCTGATCGAGACCATCAAGGAGAAGAGCGGCGGGGACCCGCTGCTCGCCGCCGGTGGCGCTCCGGCCGCCGCCAAGCGCACCGCCGCCAAGGCGGACGCCGAGGCCCCGGCCGAGAAGCCGGCCCGCCGCACCAAGGCCGCCGCCAAGGCCGCCGCCGAGGCCCCGGCCGCCGCCGAGCCGCAGGCCCAGATCGAGATCCCGGTCCAGGCCGCCGCCGAGACCGCCGCGCCGGCCCGTGCCGAGCGCACCCGTCGCCGGGCCACCTCGGCCGCCGGCGCGCCCGTCGCCCCGGCCGCCGAGGCTGCGGCCGAGGCCGCCACCGTCGCGGTCGCCGAGTCGAAGCAGGCCGAGGCCCGCCCGGCCGAGACCCGCGGCTTCGAGGGCCGCGAGGACGGCCGCGAGAGCCGTCGCGACCGCCGCGAGCGCCGTGACCGCCGCGAGGGCGGCGAGCGCACCGAGCGTCCGGAGGCCGGCGAGGCCCAGGACGGCGACGCGCGCGAGTCGCGTCGCGACCGCCGCAACCGCCGCGAGCGCGCCGACCGCCAGGGTCAGCAGACCCAGCAGCCGGGCAGCGGCCAGGGCGACCAGCAGGGCCGCCAGGGCCAGCAGGCCCAGCAGCCGCAGGTCCAGCAGGGCCAGGGCGGTTACGACGACGACGAGTTCGGCGAGGGCCGTCGCGGCCGTCGGGGCCGTTACCGCGACCGCCGGGGCCGTCGTGGCCGCGACGGCTTCGAGGCCGGCCCGGCCGAGCCGCAGATCGGCGAGGACGACGTCCTGATCCCGGTCGCGGGCATCCTCGACATCCTCGACAACTACGCGTTCGTGCGCACCTCCGGCTACCTGCCGGGCCAGAACGACGTCTACGTCTCGCTCGCCCAGGTCCGCAAGAACGGCCTGCGCAAGGGTGACGCCATCACCGGTGCGGTGCGCCAGCCGCGCGACGGCGAGCGCCGCGAGAAGTTCAACGCCATGGTGCGGCTGGACTCCGTCAACGGCATGGACCCGGAGAGCGGCCGCGGCCGCCCCGAGTTCAACAAGCTCACCCCGCTCTACCCGCAGGAGCGGCTGCGCCTGGAGACCGACCCGGGCGTGCTGACCACCCGCATCATCGACCTCGTGTCGCCGATCGGCAAGGGCCAGCGCGGTCTGATCGTCGCGCCGCCGAAGACCGGCAAGACGATGGTGCTGCAGGCGGTCGCCAACGCGATCACCCACAACAACCCCGAGTGCCACCTGATGGTCGTCCTGGTCGACGAGCGTCCTGAAGAGGTCACCGACATGCAGCGGTCGGTGAAGGGCGAGGTCATCTCCTCGACCTTCGACCGCCCGGCGGAGGACCACACCACCGTCGCCGAGCTGGCCATCGAGCGCGCCAAGCGCCTGGTGGAGCTGGGCCACGACGTGGTCATCCTGCTGGACTCGATCACCCGCCTGGGCCGTGCCTACAACCTGGCGGCGCCGGCCTCCGGCCGCATCCTGTCCGGTGGTGTCGACTCGACCGCGCTCTACCCGCCGAAGAAGTTCTTCGGTGCCGCGCGCAACATCGAGAACGGCGGCTCGCTGACCATCCTGGCCACCGCGCTGGTCGAGACCGGCTCGCGCATGGACGAGGTGATCTTCGAGGAGTTCAAGGGCACCGGCAACATGGAGCTCAAGCTCGACCGGAAGCTCTCGGACAAGCGCATCTTCCCGGCCGTCGACGTGGACGCCTCCAGCACCCGCAAGGAGGAGATCCTGCTCGGCAACGAGGAGTTGGCCATCGTCTGGAAGCTCCGCCGGGTGCTGCACGCGCTCGACTCGCAGCAGGCGATCGAGCTGCTCCTGGACAAGATGAAGCAGACCAAGAGCAACGCCGAGTTCCTGATGCAGATCGCCAAGACCACCCCCGGCTCCGGCGACTGACCGTAGCCGGACGGCTGTCGAAGCACGGAACCCCGGATCGCGCGAGCGGTCCGGGGTTCCGTGCGTTCGCACCCGGGTTGTTCCAGAGTCGGGACAATTGAGGCTCTTTGGATCATGTTGTCCGATTTATTCTGGACCGTATGGCCGAGCACAAGAGGGTCCCCAGTCGCCGCCGCAAGGTCCTGCGGACGGCCGCCTGTGCGTTCGTCGCGCTCGTCGTCCTCGGCACCGGCGCGGCCGTCTACGCGTACGTGAAGCTCAACGGCAACATCAAGAGCGTCGACATCGACGGCCGCCTCGGCGACGCCCGGCCGCCGGCCGCCACCGACGGGTCCTTCAACGTCCTGGTGCTGGGATCCGACTCGCGCAGCGGCGAGAACGGCGACCTGGCCGGCGGGGACACCGGCGACACCGCCCGCTCGGACACCGCGATGGTGGTGCACGTCAACCAGGACCACTCGCGCGCGCAGATCGTCTCGATACCGCGCGACACCCTGGTGGCCCGCCCCGACTGTACCGGCGCGAACGGCACGGCCGTGCCGGGCGCCAAGCGCGCGATGTACAACAGCGCCTTCGAGACCGGCGGCGCGGCCTGCGCGGTCAAGACCACCGAGCAGCTCACCGGGCTCCGGATGGACCACTACCTGCAGATCGACTTCGCCGGCTTCGCCCGGGTCGTGGACGCGATAGGCGGGGCCACCGTGACCACCACGGTGGCCATCCACGACAAGGACAGCGGGCTCGACCTGCCGCCCGGGCAGCACCACCTGGACGGTCAGCAGGCGCTCGCCTTCGTCCGCACCCGGCACGGCGTCGGCGACGGCAGCGACCTCGGCCGGATCGAGCTGCAGAAGCAGATGGTGAAGTCGCTGCTCCGGCAGGCCGGCGGGGCGGGACTGTTCACCGACCCGGTCAAGCTGTGGTCGATCGGCGACACCATGACCAGGAGCATCACCACCGACTCCGCGCTCGGCTCGGTGAACGCCCTGGTGGGGCTCTTCCAGGAGCTCAAGGGGATCGGGCCGGACCAGCTCGGCATGGTGACCCTGCCGGTGCAGACCGCCCCCGGCGACCCGAACCGGGTGGTCGAGCTGCAGCCGCAGGCCGACCAGCTCTGGGCGGCCCTCAAGGCCGACCGGGAGCTCCCGCAGGCGGTCGTCTCCGCGCAGCCGGAGAACCCCGCCCAGGCGGCCCCCACGGCCTCCGCGGCCGCCCCGTCGACCCCCGGACGGGCCGCGGAAAAGGCGACTGCGCAGGCGAGCGCGAAGGCCGGCGCCACGCACTGAGCGGGCCCGGAATATCCCGGAACGCGACCCGGTTTGGGAAGATGCGGCCCGTCCTGGCAGACTGGTCCGTCGGTCCCGGTTCACGTGCGGCACTCCAGCCGCCGACCCGGTGCCCTCCCGAAACCTAGGAGAACCCCTTGAAGCCCAACGTTCACCCCGAGTACGTGGTCACCCGCGTGACCTGCACCTGCGGCGCCGAGTTCACCACCCGCTCGACCGAGACCAGTGGCGAGATCCGCGCCGAGGTCTGCTCGCAGTGCCACCCGTTCTACACCGGCAAGCAGAAGATCCTCGACACCGGTGGCCGCGTGGCCCGCTTCGAGGCCCGCTTCGGCAAGCAGCACAGCGCGAAGGCCTAGCGCTCACTCGGCGCCGGTTCCCGGCGCCCCCGTACTCGTTGTCGGGGGCGTCGGGGGCCGGCGCCGTTCGCGTCCCCCCGCGCGTTCCCCCCTCCCCAACCCGATCCGAGCCCCCGGGAAGAAGGCCACCCCATGTTCGAGGCAGTCGAAGAGCTCCTCGTCGAGCACGCCGACCTCGAAAAGAGGCTGGCCGATCCGTCCGTCCACGCCGACCAGGCCAACGCGCGCAAGCTGGCCAAGCGGTACGCCGAGCTGACCCCGATCACCCGGGTCTACCGGCAGTGGCGACAGACCGGCGAGGACATCGAGGCCGCGCGCGAACTCGCCGCGGAGGACCCGGAGTTCATCTCCGAGGTGAAGGAGTCCGAGGCGCGTCGCGACGAGCTCACCGAGGAACTGCGGCTGCTGCTGGTGCCGCGCGACCCGAGCGACGACAAGGACGTCATCCTGGAGATCAAGGCGGGCGAGGGCGGCGAGGAGTCCGCCCTGTTCGCCGGTGACCTGCTCCGGATGTACCTGCGCTACGCGGAGCGGATCGGCTGGAAGACCGAGATCATCGACTCCAACGAGTCCGACCTCGGCGGCTACAAGGACGTCTCGGTGGCCGTGAAGACCAGGGGCAACACCGAGCCCGGCCAGGGCGTCTGGGCCCGGCTGAAGTACGAGGGCGGCGTGCACCGCGTGCAGCGCGTCCCCGCCACCGAGTCCCAGGGCCGCATCCACACCTCCGCGGCGGGCGTGCTGGTCACCCCCGAGGCGGAGGAGGTCGAGGTCGAGATCGTCGCCAACGACCTGCGGATCGACGTCTACCGCTCCTCCGGCCCCGGCGGCCAGTCGGTCAACACCACCGACTCCGCGGTCCGGATCACCCACCTGCCGACCGGTATCGTGGCGTCCTGCCAGAACGAGAAGAGCCAGCTGCAGAACAAGGAGCAGGCGATGCGCATCCTGCGTTCGCGGCTGCTGGCCGCCGCGCAGGAGGAGGCCGAGCGGGAGGCGTCGGACGCGCGCCGCAGCCAGGTCCGCACGGTGGACCGCTCGGAGCGGATCCGGACGTACAACTACCCCGAGAACCGCATCTCGGACCACCGCACGGGGTTCAAGTCGTACAACCTGGACCAGGTCCTGGACGGCGAGCTGAACGCGGTGATCCAGTCCTGCGTCGACAAGGACGCGGCGGCGAAGCTCGCCGCGGCCCAAGAGAACTGAGACCGGCGCGCCCCAGCCCACGCGCAGTCCGTAGCCGGAGCGCAGAAACAAGAGGTCGTACGGATGAACCTGCTGCTCGCCGAGGTGGCCCAGGCCACCCAGCGGTTGGCCGCGGCCGGCGTGCCGTCGCCGCGCTTCGACGCGGAGGAACTCGCCGCCTACGTCCACCACGTCAAGCGCAGCCAGCTGCACACGGTGAAGGACGCCGACTTCGACGCCCGCTACTGGGAGGCGGTCTCGCGCCGCGAGGCGCGCGAGCCGCTCCAGCACATCACCGGACGGGCGTTCTTCCGCTACCTCGAACTGGAGGTCGGCCCCGGGGTGTTCGTGCCCCGGCCGGAGACCGAGTCGGTCGTCGAGTGGGCCATAGACGCGGTGCGCGACATGGACGTGGCCGAGCCGCTGGTGGTGGACCTCTGCTCCGGCTCCGGCGCGATCGCCCTCGCCCTGGCCCAGGAACTGCCGCGCTCCACCGTGCACGCCTTCGAGCTGGACGAGGGCGCGCTGGAGTACACCCGGCGCAACATCGAGGCCAGCCCCGACCGCGCCCGGGTCACCCTGCACGCCGGGGACGCCACCAGGGCCTTCGAGGACGACCGCTCCTGGGACGGTCGCTTCGACCTGGTGATCTCCAACCCGCCGTACATCCCGCTCACCGAGTGGGAGTACGTCGCGCCGGAGGCCCGCGACCACGACCCGCAGATGTCGCTGTTCTCCGGCGAGGACGGCCTGGACACCATCCGCGGCATCGAGCGGGTCGCCGCGCGGCTGCTGCGCCCGGGCGGCGCGGTGGTCATCGAGCACGCCGACCAGCAGGGCGGCCAGGTGCCGTGGATCTTCAACGAGGAACGCGGCTGGACGGACACCGCCGACCACCGCGACCTGAACAACCGGCCGCGCTTCACGACCGCCCGACGGGCGTCGTTGTGAACAGTCGACCGCAGCCCGACCGCCTGCAGGGCGCCGTCGTGACGGCAGCGACGACGGCGACGGCCGCAGTGACCGCCAAGAGCCACTTCGGAAGGGGACCGCACCGATGAGCCGCCGCTACGACTGTGCCGATGCCGGGGACCGCGCCACCGGCCTGCGCGAGGCCGCCTCGGCCGTCCGCCGCGGCGAACTCGTCGTGCTGCCCACCGACACCCTCTACGGGGTCGGCGCGGACGCCTTCTCCCCGGAGGCCGTCGGCGAGCTGATGGCCGCCCGCGGCCGCGGCCGCAACACCCCGTCGCCGGTGCTGGTCGGCTCGCCGACCACCCTGCACGGCCTGGTCACCGACTTCTCCGAGCAGGCCTGGGAACTGGTCGACGCCTTCTGGCCCGGCGGGCTGACCCTGGTCGCCCGGCACCAGCCCTCGCTGCGCTGGGACCTCGGCGAGACCCGCGGCACCGTCGCGGTCCGGATGCCGCTGCACCCGGTCGCCATCGAGCTGCTGAACGCCACCGGCCCGATGGCCGTCTCCAGCGCCAACCTGACCGGCGGATCGTCCCCGCTGACCTGCGACGAGGCGCAGTCGCAGCTCGGCGACGCCGTCTCGGTCTACCTGGACGGCGGGTCGGCCGACCACGCCGCCGCCTCGTCCATCGTCGACGTCACCGGCAAGGTCCCGGTCCTGCTGCGGGCCGGCGCGATCAGCGTCGAGCAGCTGAGGGAGGTCGTCCCCGACCTGGAGGCCGGCAGTTGACGCCCACCGCCTCGCTCCGTTCCGGGCCCGGCATAGCGCCGTACCTGAGCGTGGACCCCAGGCCGCTGGACCACTTCCGGATCCTCTTCGTCTGCACCGGGAACATCTGCCGCTCGCCGATCGCCGAGCGGCTCACCCGGCGTGAGCTGGACACCCGGCTGAGCCCCCGGGTGGCCGGGCGGATCCTGGTCGAGAGTGCCGGCACCTGGGGCCACGTGGGCGCGCCGATGGAGGACCACGCGGCGACCGTGCTCGACGAGTACGGCGCCGACAGCGGCGGCTTCACCGGCCGCGAGCTGCTGGACGAGCACGTGGTCGAGGCCGACCTGGTGCTCACCGCGACCCTGGACCACCGCGCCCAGGTGATCTCGATGGGCCACGAGGCGGGACTGCGCACCTTCACGCTGAAGGAGTTCACCCGCCTGGTGCGGACGATAGACCCGGGCACGCTGCCCGACCCCCGGCGCGGCGCCGACGTCACCGAGCGGGCCCGCGCGCTGGTCCGCGCGGCGGCCGCGCTGCGCGGCTGGCTGCTGGCCGCCACGCCGGAGTCGGACGAGGTCGACGACCCGTACGGCGCACCGATCGGCATGTTCCGCAACTGCGGCGAGGAGATATTCCACGCGGTCGACCCGGTGGTCACCGCGCTGACGGGCGTGCCGGCGCGCAGGTAGGTGTTCTGGCCCGTCCGGCCGCGTTCCGACGGGCCGGGCGGCGGTGGCGGTCCTACGCTGGATCCACCGTCCCCGCAGCGCCCGGGAGCCCCGCCATGACCGTCACCGACGCCCCGACCGGCTCGACCTCGACGAAGGGGCGCCCGTGGGCGTCCGAGGCCCTGTACCGGGCGGATCCGCAGTTGGCCGACCTGCTGGCCGCGGAGGCCGAGCGGCGCGCCGAGACGATCCAGCTGCTGGCGGGGGAGAACCTCACCAGCCCTGCCGTCCTGGCGGCCCTCACCGGCCCGCTGATCGACAAGTACGCCGAGGGCTACCCGGGCCGCCGGCACCACACCGGCTGCGCGCTGGCGGACGCCGCCGAGCTGCTGGCGATCGACCGGGCCCGCGAGCTGTTCGCCGCCCCGCACGCCAACGTCCAGCCCCGGTCGGCGACTTCGGCGATGCTGGCGGCGTACGCGGCGCTGCTGCGGCCCGGTGACGGGGTGCTGGCGATGTCGCTGGAGCACGGCGGCCACCTCAGCTGCGGCTCGCGCGCCAACTTCTCCGGCCGCTGGTTCTCCTTCACCGGCTACGGCGTGCGCGAGACCGACGGGCTGATCGACCTCGACCAGGTGCGCGAGCTGGCCCGGCTGCACCGCCCCAAGGCGATCGTGGCGGGCTCGATCTCCCACCCCCGGCACCCGGACTGGGCGGCCTTCCGGGAGATCGCCGACGAGGTGGACGCCTACCTGATCGCCTCCGCCGCGCAGACCACCGGCCTGATCGCGGCCGGCGTGGCGCCCTCCCCGGTGCCGTACGCGGACGTCACCGTGGCGGCCACCCACAAGCTGCTGCGCGGCCCGCGCGGCGGCCTGCTGCTGTGCACCGCGGAGCTGGCCGAGCGGGTCGACCGGGCGGTGTTCCCGTTCAGCCAGGGCGGCGCGGCGATGAACGAGGTGGCGGGCAAGGCGGTCGCCCTCGCGGAGGCGTCGACGCCCGCCTACCGGGCGTACGCGGAGCGGGTGGTGTCCGGCGCGCGGGTGCTGGCCGAGGGGCTCGCAGGGGCCGGAATGCGCCCTCTGACGGGCGGTACCGACACCCACCTGGTGACGGCCGAGGTGAGCCCGCTCGGGGTGACCGGCGCGGAGGCCGAGCGGCGCTGCGCGGCCGCCGGACTGCTGCTCGGCAAGTGCGCACTGCCGTTCGACCCGGCGCCGCCCGCCGACGCCTCCGGGATCCGGCTCGGGACGGGCACCGTGACCAGCCAGGGGATGGGTACGGCGGAGCTGTCCGAGATCGCCGGGCTGATCGCACGGGTGCTCGCCGGGGGCGCGGTCGGGCCCACCGCGGCGAGGATCCGCGAGCTCGCGCTGGCGTTCGCCGGCCGGGCGTGACGGCGACCCGTCCAGGGGCATTCCCGATCTCCTACCCGGGAGGGCGAACCGCGATGCGCGTCCCCGGCGTCCGACTCAATAAGGTGTGTGCGTGGCGACGCACCTCGAACCCCGGGAAGGCAGGGGAGTACCTTCGGTACTTCCCCGTTCGACAGTGATGCAGGAGGCCAGTGGTGCGTGAGTATCTGCTGGTGCTGTTCTGCACCGCCGCCGTGACCTACCTGCTGACCGGCCCGGTCCGGAAGTTCGCCATCGCCGCCGGCGCCATGCCGCCGGTGCGCGCCCGCGACGTGCACCGCGAGCCCACGCCGCGGCTCGGCGGCATCGCGATGTTCGGCGGGCTCTGCGCGGGCATCCTGGTCGCCTCGCAGCTCGACAACCTGAGCAAGGTGTTCACCCAGGGCACCGACATCCGCGCGCTGCTGTCCGGCGCCGGGATCATGTGGCTGCTCGGTGTGCTCGACGACAAGTGGGGCGTGGACGCGCTGGTGAAGCTCGGCGGCCAGATGATCGCCGCCGGTGTGATGGTCTGGCAGGGCGTCACGGTGATCACCCTCCCGGTGCCCGGCGTCGGCGCGGTCGCGGTGAGCCCGACCCAGGGCATGGTCATCTCGGTCACCCTGGTCGTCGTCATGGTCAACGCGGTGAACTTCATCGACGGTCTGGACGGCCTGGCCGGCGGCATGGTCTGCATCGCCGCGATGGCGTTCTTCCTGTACAGCTACCGGCTCTGGTACGGCTACGCGATCACCGACGCGGCCCCCGCCGTGCTGTTCAGCGTGCTGCTGATCGGCATGTGCCTGGGCTTCCTGGCGCACAACATGCACCCCGCGCGGATCTTCATGGGCGACTCCGGCTCGATGATGCTGGGCCTGATGCTGGCCGTCGCCGCGATCTCCATCACCGGCCGGGTCGACCCGGACCTGATCAACAACGAGACCGGTTCGCAGACCGCCACCGTGCACGCCCTGGTGCCGATCTACATCCCGCTGCTGCTGCCGCTGACGGTCATCGCGCTGCCGCTGGCCGACCTGCTGCTGGCGGTGGTGCGCCGCACCTGGGCCGGCCAGTCGCCGTTCGCCGCCGACAAGCGCCACCTGCACCACCGGCTGCTGCAGGTCGGGCACTCGCACAGCCGGGCCGTGCTGATCATGTACTTCTGGGCCGCGCTGATCGCCTTCGGCTCCGTGGCCTTCTCGGTGACCAACACCGGTCGCACCGTGGTCCTGACGCTCGCCGGGCTCTGCCTGCTCGGCCTGGTGGTGCTGCTCACCCCGCGGTTCCGGCCGCGCGCCCCGCGGGCGGTGCAGTCCTTCGTCCCGCCGCGCTACCGCCGCCAGCCCTCCGGCCCGATGGCCGAACTGTCCGCGAAGGACAAGCAACTTCTGGGTGAAGCCGGCGTGGACTCCTCCGAGCGCGCCGACCACGGTCCGGCCAGCGGCCGCCGCTGACGGGGGAGTTGGCGTTCCGTCAGATGGCCTCACCCGTACGGCGGATTCGTTGCGCCGCTGGTGTGACAGGTGCCACACAATCATGGTAAAGCTCTCATCAAATAGTTTGTGATACCGTTCACGAGTACCGAGAACACGCCGAAAGACCTGACAGGTGGATGACTTCCGTCCCTGTCGGTCTCCTTCGACGGGCCCGCCGTCCTCGCGGGCGGCCCGGCGGCGATGCCTCGGTCCGGTGTCACCCGCCACCATCTGTGCCCGTCCCCCGCCACATCGACATGCCGCCGGAGCTGCCGACATGCCGTCCACCGACGCCCGGATCCTCCGAGGCGCCGCGATTCCCACTGCGGTCGCCGGGATCATCGCCATGGCGATCTCGTTCGCTGTCGCCGGCGGGAAGGGCCTGCTCGGCGCCCTGTTCGGCGCACTGCTCGTGATGGCCTTCTTCAGCTTCGGCCAGGTCGCGCTCGACCGGCTGACCAGGTCGAACCCGCACATCCTGATGGCCGCCGGACTGCTGGTGTACACCACCCAGATCCTGCTGGTCGGCATCGTGCTCGCGATCTTCAAGAACACCGAGCTGTTCAACCGGCAGGCCTTCGCCTTCACCCTGCTCGGCTGCGCCCTGATCTGGACGGGCTTCCAGGTGCGCGGTGCTCTCAAGGCCAAGACCTTCTACGTCGACACCGACGCCTCGGAAAAGAAGGGCGACAAGCCCTCGGACTCGGGACGTCAACAGTGACGAGGCCCAACTGTCCCTCCAACGAGGGGGGCGGTGTTTATGCCGCACTGACGGCCTGCTATCGTCCGTCGCAACAACGGAGTTCGGGAAGAGGCCTGGTCTGTCCGCAGAGCGGACCGATCGCCCCCCGGACCCGCGCAGTCTTCGATGATCCCGCAGTCGCGCAGAGCGCCGTCGCGCGGGGTCGGCGAGAAACCCATCAAGTTCCAGTGCCGCTCCGTGGCCCAAGGCCACGCCGACACACCGAGGGTGCCGTATCCATGCGTCACGACGAAGGAGTCCGTGGTGAGTGCTGAACTCACGTCGTACCTCGCCTCAGGCAGTTGCCACTTCGGGGACGCTGGTTGTGGCTTCCCGGCTCCGGGTCTGAACGAATTCGACTTCAAGCCGATCTTCACCATCGGCAGCTTCTACTTCAACAAGCCGATGCTGCTGTCGATGGTCGTCGCAGTGCTGGTGGTCGTCTTCTTCTGGGCCTCGTTCGCCAAGCCGCGCCTGGTGCCGGGCAAGCTGCAGCTGGTCGGTGAGATCGGCTACGACTTCGTCAAGCGCTCCATCGTGCTGGAGACGATCGGCAAGAAGGGCGAGAAGTACGTCCCGATGCTGGTCTCGATGTTCTTCTTCATCTGGTTGATGAACATCATGTCGGTCATCCCGTTCGCGCAGTTCCCCGTGACGGCGGCGATCGCGTTCCCGGCCGGCCTCGCGGCGGTCGTGTGGGTCACCTACATGACGCTGACCTTCAAGAAGCACGGCTTCGTCGGCGGTCTGAAGAACCTCTGCTGGCCGTCGGGCATCCCCGGCTGGGTCATGTTCATCCTGGTGCCGATCGAGTTCTTCTCGAACATCTTCGTGCGCCCCTTCACGCTCGCGGTCCGAGCCTTCGCGAACATGTTCGCCGGCCACCTGCTGATCGTGATGTTCTCCGTCGCCTCCTGGTACCTGCTCAGCCCGACCCTGGGCGCGCTGTACGGCTCGGCCTCGTTCGTCGTCGCCGTCGGCCTGACCGCCTTCGAGCTGCTGGTCCAGTTCCTGCAGGCCTACATCTTCGTGATGCTGGCCAGCAGCTACATCGCCGGTGCCCTGGAAGAGGCGCACTGAGCCCGAGGCCCTGGCCTCCCGTGAACCACCCCCCGGAACGCCCGGTGGCCAATCACCACCGGTTCACCACCCCTGCAAAGGACAATCGCAATGAGCATGCTCGCTGAGGGCGTCGTCGGTTCCATCGCCTCCGTCGGTTACGGCCTCGCGGCCATCGGCCCCGGCATCGGCGTTGGTCTGATCTTCGGCAACGGCGTTCAGGCCATGGCCCGTCAGCCCGAGGCTGCCGGTCTGATCCGTTCCAACATGTTCATCGGCTTCGCGCTGACCGAGGCGCTCGCCCTGATCGGCATCGTCATGCCGTTCGTCTTCGGCACCGGCAAGTAATTTCGCCGTAGCCCCTTTCTGAGGAAGGTCCAGATATGAGCATCGCGGCCACGCTCGCGGCCGAGGAGCAGATGAATCCGCTCCTCCCCAACTGGCCCGAGATCGTTATCGGCCTGCTCTGCTTCTTCATCGTCTTCGGTCTCCTCGGCAAGAAGCTCCTCCCCAGCATCGAGAAGGTGCTGTCGGAGCGCCGGGATGCCATCGAGGGCGGCATGGAGCGCGCCGAGGCCGCTCAGGCCGAGGCCCAGGCCGTGCTTGAGCAGTACCGTGCCGAGCTTGCCGAGGCGCGCCACGAGGCCGCCCGCATCGTCGAGCAGGCTCGCGAGCAGGGCGCCGCCCAGCTCGCCGAGATGCGCGAGGAGGGCCAGCGCCAGCGCGAGGCCATCGTCGCGGCCGGTCACGCCCAGATCGAGGCCGACAAGAAGCAGGCGACTGCCGCCCTGCGCCAGGACGTGGGCTCGCTGGCCACCCAGCTGGCGTCCCGCATCGTGGGCGAGTCCCTTGAGGACCACGCCCGGCAGAGCGGTGTCATCGACCGCTTCCTGGACGAGCTGGAGGCCAAGGCCGCCGTTGCTCAGGGTGCGGCCAAGTGATCGGCGCCAGCCGCGAGGCTCTCGCCGCGGGCCGGCAGAACCTGGAGAGCCTGACCGACTCCACCTCGGTGGACGCGGCCAAGCTCGCCGAGGAGCTCACCGCCATCACGGCCGTGCTGGACCGTGAGGTCTCGCTGCGCCGTGTCCTGACCGACCCGTCCCGGTCGGGCCAGGACAAGGCCCAGCTGGTCACCTCACTGCTGACCGGCCAGGTCTCCGGCGAGGCCGTCGACCTGGTCTCCGGTCTGGTCCGCTCCCGCTGGTCGGGCTCGCGCGACCTGGTGGACGCGACCGAGGAACTCGCCGCGTACGCCGAGATCATCGCCGCGGACAAGGCCGGCTCCCTGGACGACGTCGAGGACGAGCTGTTCCGCTTCGGCCGGGTGGTGAGCGGCTCGCACGAGCTGCGCGCCGCGCTGACCGAGCCGAAGGCCGGCGCCGTCGCCAAGGCCGAGCTGATCAAGAAGCTGCTGGGCGGCCGCGCCAACGCCGGCACCGTCCGGCTGGTCACCGCCCTCGTCAACGCGCCGCGTGGCCGTAGCCTGGAGCAGGGCCTTGAGTCCTACTCGAAGCTCGCCGCCGCTCGCCGCGGCCGCGTGGTGGCCCTGGTCACCACCGCGGTGCCGCTGTCGGACACCCAGAAGGAGCGCCTGTCCGGTGCTCTGGGCCGGATGTACGGCCGCCAGGTCCACCTGAACATCGACGTCGACCCCGAGGTCGTCGGCGGTGTCCGGGTGCAGATCGGCGACGAGATCATCAACGGCACCGTGTCGAGCCGCCTTGAGGGCGCTCGCCAGTCGCTCGAAGGCTGAGCACCGAAGCAGCACATCCGACCCTCGGTCGGGAAACCGGCTCCCCAAGGAGCCGGCAAATCGTACGGCCGGTTCGAAAGACCCGGCCGAGAGTCGAATACTTGCGGCCCTCAATGGCGGGCCGAGGATCGCAAACTAGGAGAGCAGGGAAGCCTGATGGCGGAGCTTACGATCCGTCCGGAGGAGATCCGGGACGCGCTGGCCGACTTTGTCCAGTCGTACCAGCCGGACGCCGCTTCTGTGGAAGAGGTCGGCAAGGTCACTGACGCGGCGGACGGCATCGCGCATGTCGAGGGCCTGCCCTCGGTCATGGCGAACGAGCTGCTGAAGTTCGAGGACGGCACCCTCGGCCTCGCGCTGAACCTCGACACCCGCGAGATCGGTGTCGTCGTCCTCGGTGAGTTCGGCGGCATCGAAGAGGGCCAGACCGTGCGCCGCACCGGCGAGGTCCTCTCGGTTCCGGTCGGCGACGGCTACCTCGGCCGCGTCGTGGACCCGCTGGGCAACCCGATCGACGGTCTCGGCGAGATCGCGGCCACCGGCCGTCGCGCCCTGGAGCTGCAGGCCCCCGGCGTCATGGCCCGCAAGTCGGTCAAGCAGCCGCTGCAGACCGGCATCAAGGCCATCGACGCGATGACCCCGATCGGCCGCGGCCAGCGTCAGCTGATCATCGGCGACCGCCAGACCGGCAAGACCGCGGTGGCCGTCGACACGATCATCAACCAGCGTGACAACTGGCGCTCGGGCGACCCGGAGAAGCAGGTCCGCTGCATCTACGTCGCCGTGGGCCAGAAGGGCTCCACCATCGCGTCCGTCCGCGGCGCCCTGGAGGAGGCCGGCGCGCTGGAGTACACCACCATCGTGGCTGCTCCCGCCTCCGACCCGGCCGGCTTCAAGTACCTCGCCCCGTACACCGGTTCGGCCATCGGCCAGGAGTGGATGTACGACGGCAAGCACGTCCTGATCATCTTCGACGACCTGTCGAAGCAGGCCGAGGCCTACCGCTCCGTCTCCCTGCTGCTGCGCCGCCCGCCGGGCCGCGAGGCCTACCCGGGTGACGTCTTCTACCTGCACTCCCGCCTGCTGGAGCGCTGTGCCAAGCTGAACGACGCCCTGGGCGGCGGCTCGATGACCGGTCTGCCGATCATCGAGACCAAGGCCAACGACGTCTCGGCGTACATCCCGACCAACGTCATCTCCATCACCGACGGCCAGTGCTTCCTGGAGTCCGACCTGTTCAACGCCGGCATCCGCCCGGCCGTGAACGTCGGTATCTCGGTCTCCCGCGTCGGTGGCTCCGCCCAGATCAAGGCCATGCGCTCGGTCGCCGGCCGCCTGCGTCTGGACCTCGCCCAGTACCGCGAGCTGGAGGCCTTCGCCGCCTTCGGTTCCGACCTGGACGCGGCCTCCAAGGCCCAGCTGGAGCGCGGTGCGCGCATGGTCGAGCTGCTGAAGCAGGGCCAGTACCAGCCGTTCCCGGTCGAGGAGCAGGTCGTCTCCATCTGGGCCGGCACCACCGGCAAGATGGACGACGTCCCGGTCGCCGAGATCCGTCGCTTCGAGCGCGAGTTCCTGGACCACGTCCGCCTGCAGCACAAGGACCTGCTGGCCGGCATCGTCGAGACCGGTCTGCTGGCCGACGGCACCGTCGACGCGCTGACCACCGCGATCGAGGCCTTCAAGCAGGGTTACCAGACCGCTGACGGCAAGCTGCTCTCCGAGCAGGCCTGAGTCCGGTAGCGAGGGAAAGGACGTAACGACCCATGGGAGCACAGCTTCGGGTCTACAAGCGCCGGATCCGCTCTGTCACCGCGACGAAGAAGATCACCAAGGCGATGGAGATGATCTCCGCGTCGCGCATCGTCAAGGCGCAGCGCGCGGTGGCCGCCTCCACTCCGTACGCCGATGAGCTCACCCGGGCGGTGACGGCGGTGGCCACCCGGTCCAACGCCAAGCACCCGCTCACCACCGAGAACCCGAACGCCTCGCGCGCCGCCGTCCTGCTGATCACGGCGGACCGCGGCCTGGCGGGCGGTTACTCGACCAACGCCATCAAGGCCGCCCAGACGCTCACCGAGCGCCTGCGGTCCGAGGGCAAGGACGTGGTGACGTACATCATCGGTCGCAAGGGTGTCTCGTACTACACGTTCCGCAATCTCACGATCGCGGACTCGTGGACGGGATTCTCGGACAAGCCGACCTACGGTGACGCGAAGACCGTGGCAGCCGACCTGATCGAGGCCTTCACGGCCGAGACCGGCGGCGTGGACGAGCTCCACCTGATCTCGACCGAGTTCGTGTCGATGCTGACGCAGAACGCGGTGGAGGCCCGGCTGCTGCCGCTGAAGCTGGACGAGGTCCAGCTCAGCGACCAGTCGCCGGCCAAGTCGGAGATCTTCCCGCTGTACGACTTCGAGCCGTCGGCGGAGGGCGTCCTGGACGCGCTGCTGCCGCGGTACGTCGAGAGCCGGATCTACAACGCGCTGCTGCAGTCGGCCGCTTCCGAGCACGCCGCCCGCCGCCGTGCGATGAAGAGCGCGACGGACAACGCCGGCGAGCTCATCAAGTCGCTCACGCGGCTTGCCAACTCGGCCCGTCAGGCCGAGATCACCCAGGAAATCAGCGAGATCGTCGGTGGCGCCAACGCGCTCGCTGACGCGAGCCGCGGGAGCGAATGAGTATGACCACCACTGTTGAGCCGACCACGGCGACGGGCCGCGTCGCGCGGGTCATCGGCCCGGTCGTCGACGTGGAGTTCCCCGTCGACGCGATTCCGGACATGTACAACGCCCTGCACGTCGAGGTGGACAACCCCGACGGCACGGGCAAGAAGACCCTGACCCTTGAGGTCGCCCAGCACCTCGGCGACGGCATGGTCCGCGGCATCTCGATGCAGCCGACCGACGGCCTGGTCCGCGGTTCGCAGGTCACCGACACCGGTGCCGCGATCTCCGTGCCGGTCGGCCAGATCACCAAGGGCAAGGTGTTCAACGCCCTCGGTGACGTGCTGAACGTCGACCAGGCGGAGTTCGACTCCCAGGTCGAGGTCCGGTGGCCGATCCACCGCAAGGCCCCCGAGTTCAAGGACCTTGAGTCCAAGACCGAGATGTTCGAGACCGGCATCAAGGTCATCGACCTGCTCACCCCGTACGTCCAGGGTGGCAAGATCGGTCTGTTCGGTGGTGCCGGTGTCGGCAAGACCGTTCTGATCCAGGAGATGATCTACCGCGTCGCCGAGAACTTCGGTGGTGTGTCGGTGTTCGCCGGCGTCGGCGAGCGCACCCGTGAGGGCAACGACCTCATCGACGAGATGGTCGACTCGGGCGTTCTGGACAAGACCGCGCTGGTCTTCGGCCAGATGGACGAGCCGCCGGGCACCCGTCTGCGCGTCGCGCTGTCCGCGCTGACCATGGCGGAGTACTTCCGTGACGTCGAGAAGCAGGACGTGCTCCTCTTCATCGACAACATCTTCCGGTTCACCCAGGCCGGTTCCGAGGTGTCGACCCTGCTCGGCCGCATGCCCTCCGCGGTGGGTTACCAGCCGAACCTGGCCGACGAGATGGGCCTCCTGCAGGAGCGCATCACCTCGACCCGCGGTCACTCGATCACCTCGATGCAGGCGATCTACGTCCCCGCGGACGACCTGACCGACCCGGCCCCGGCCACCACCTTCGCCCACCTGGACGCGACCACCGTTCTGTCGCGCCCGATCTCGGAGAAGGGCATCTACCCGGCCGTCGACCCGCTGGACTCCACGTCCCGCATCCTCGACCCGCGGTACATCGCGCAGACCCACTACGACACGGCCATCCGTATCAAGGGGATCCTGCAGAAGTACAAGGACCTCCAGGACATCATCGCGATCCTCGGCATCGACGAGCTGTCCGAAGAGGACAAGATCACGGTGCACCGTGCCCGTCGCATCGAGCGCTTCCTCTCGCAGAACACCTACGTGGCGAAGCAGTTCACCGGCGTCGAGGGTTCGACCGTGCCGCTGTCGGAGACCATCGAGGCCTTCAACTCGATCGCCGACGGCAAGTACGACTCCGTCCCGGAGCAGGCCTTCTTCATGTGCGGTGGCATCGAGGACCTGGAGAAGAACGCCGCCGAGCTGGCGAAGAAGTAATCGCGGCCGGTAGCAGCTGAGTGACCGTGAGGGGTGGCCCCCGAGCCTGGGGACCACCCCTCGCGTCGCATCGGCTGTGATTCCGGTCAAATCCGTGCCGCCGGTTTCATGCCGAGGGTGCGGGGCCGTTATTCTTACCGAAACTCCCGAGTAATCGGGCGTTGCATGAGCCTAGGAGCCCACGTTGGCTGAGCTGCACGTCGAGCTGGTCGCAGCCGACCGCAAGGTGTGGTCCGGTGCGGCCACCATCGTCGTCGCCCGTACGGCCTCCGGTGACACCGGCATCATGCCGGGCCACACCCCGGTGCTGAGCGTGCTGGAGACCGGTCCGGTCACCATCCGCACGGTGGACGGCGGCACCGTGATCGCCGCGGTGCACGGCGGCTTCATCTCCTTCGCCGACAACAAGCTGTCTCTGCTCGCGGAGATCGCCGAGCTGGCGGACGAGATCGACGTCGCGCGTGCCGAGCGCGCACTGGAGAAGGCCAAGTCGGGCCTGGACGAGCACGCCGAGCGGCGCGCCGAGGTCCGTCTGTTCGCGGCGCGCGGCCTCAAGGCCCACGCCTGAGTGCGCCGGACCCCGGCTTAGCGGGGTCGACCGACGGTCCCGGGGACGCGTGAGCGTGACCCCGGGACTGTCGTCGTAGTTGGTAGGTCAGCGCGGTCGCTTGATACGACCGCTACGGGGAACGCGGGTAGCGAGGAGGTAGGTGAGCATGGTCCTCGCGCTTGTGGTGTGTGCGGCGGTCGTGGCCCTGGGTGTGATCGGCCTGGTGGCCTTCGCCGTCCGCCGCCGGCTGATCCAGCGGGTGGGCGGAACGTTCGACTGCAGTTACCGGCTCAAAATGCCCGCCGACGCCTCGACGCAGCCCGACCTCGACGAGAACGGGAAGCCCACCTCCGCCCCGGTCCCCCCGACCGACGGCAAGGGGTGGGTTTTTGGTATCGGCCGGTACAGCGGCGACTCGATCGAGTGGTTCCGGGTCTTCTCGTACGCCCCGCGGCCGCGCAAGGTGCTGCCGCGCCGGGAGATCGAGGTCCTCGGCCGGCGCTACCCGGAGGGCCAGGAGGAGCTGGCGCTGCTCTCCGGCTCGGTGGTGCTGCGCTGCCTGCACAGCGGGGAGCCGCTGGAGCTGGCGATGAGCGAGGACGCGCTGACCGGCTTCCTGGCCTGGCTGGAGGCGGCCCCGCCCGGGCAGAGGGTCAACGTCGCGTAGCGACGAGACCCTCGGGGTTGGGGGTCCCCCCGGCCGGAGGCTGGGGGGAGGTCAACGTCGCGTAGCGATGAGAGCGACGAGACCCGCGGGGTTAACGCCGCCTAACGTCGCGGGCTAGGGTGGCCGCATGGTCAATCTGACGCGCATCTACACCCGTACCGGCGACGACGGCACCACCGCGCTCGGCGACATGAGCCGGACCACCAAGACCGACCCGCGGCTGATCGCCTACGCGGACGCCAACGAGGCGAACGCGGCGATCGGGGTGGCCCTGGCGGTCGGGGCGCTGTCCGAGGACGTCGCGGCGGTGCTGGTGCGGGTCCAGAACGACCTCTTCGACGTCGGCGCCGACCTGTCCACCCCGGTGGTGGAGGACCCGAAGTACCCGCCGCTGCGGGTGCTGCAGTCCTACGTCGACCGCCTGGAGCAGGACTGTGACCACTACCTGGAGCAGGTCGAGAAGCTGCGCAGCTTCATCCTGCCCGGCGGCACGCCCGGCGCGGCCCACCTGCACCTGGCCTGCACGGTGGTGCGGCGGGCCGAGCGCTCGACCTGGGCGGCGATCGCGGAGCACGGGGACACCGTCAACCCGCTGACCGCGAAGTACCTCAACCGGCTGTCCGACCTGCTGTTCATCCTGGCCCGGGTCGCCAACAAGGAGCGCGGCGACGTGCTCTGGGTGCCGGGCGAGAACCGCTAGCCGCGCGCGCTAGCGCGACGACTCGGCCGGGGCCTTCTCCGGCTCCACCACGCGGCCGTTCTCGACCAGGACGCCGGCCGGCGCCTCCTTGGGCCACAGCGAGTAGCAGCCGGCCACGACCACGTTGACCACGGCCGCGATGCCCAGCTTGAGGTACCACTGCAGGAACGTGCCGTAGTGGGCGGAGCCCGCGGAGAGCGGGACGAGCAGGGTGATCAGGCCGAGCGTGATCGCGGCGGAGACGACGGTGCGGCCGGCGATCTGCCACTCGTGCCTGGTCCGCTCGGGGCCGTACTTCGGCGAGGGCAGCGGCTTGGGTCCGCCGGCGAAGCGGTGCTGGAAGCGCCGGTCGGCCCAGCGGACCAACGAGGGGCCGTAGCCGACCGAGAACCCGGCGTAGCTCGCGGCGAGCGCGTGCGTCCAGCTCGCCTCGGCGCCGCCGCGCAGGTCGAGCACGGTGAGCGCGTACAGCGCGAGGTCGACGGCCGGGAGGCCGAGCAGCAGGACGGTGCTGGTGCGGCGCCACCGCAGCAGGTAGCGGGTGGAGAGGGCCAGGCCGAGGACGATCCACCAGGAGATCTCGGCCGCGACGATGAGGGTGACGATCACGTTCTGCTCCCGGACGTTCGGCGGTGTGTCCAGCCTCGTGCGCGGGTGCGCCCGTGTCGTCGTCGTGCGGTGCCGTCCCGGTCTGCATCTTTCGATGTAGCGGGCTCCTCCGTGGACCGGAGCCGGACGGTCCGCCGGGGATGGTGGGATGGGGGCGTGCCCGTTCCCGTCCCGTCCCTCTCCCCGCGCCGGCAGGACCAGCTGATCGCCCTCTGCGGGCTGCTCGGCGGCACCGTGCTGATCGTCTTCCGGGTGTACGACAACGCCGACCACGTGCAGCTGTGGGCGGTGGTGCTGCCGATGCTGGTGATGTCCGGGCTGGAGCTGTGCCGGCGCACCAGGCCGGTGCTCGCGGTGTCGCTCGGCGGGTTGGCCTTCGCGGCCAGCCTGTTCACCGGCAGCCTGCTGGCGACCCTGATCATGTACACCGATCTGCTGTACGCCGCGGTGATCTACGGCACCCGCCGGATGTCGCGGGTGCTGCACCTGACCGGCGGCTCGACCGTGCTGGTGCTCTCCAGCCTGGCCTGGTACGCCGCCGGCACCCCGTCCGGGCTGCTGGTCGCGGTGCTCAGCTCGCTGGTCTTCCTGGCGCCGGTGTGGACCGGCGACGTGGTGCGCAAGCACCGGCAGGAGGCGGAGGCCGAGCGGCTGCGGGCCGAACAGACCGCGCTGCTCTCGGAGATGGACCGGCGCGAGGCCGTCGGCGCGGAACGGGCCCGGATGGCACGGGAGTTGCACGACGTGGTGGCCAACCACCTGTCGGCGATCGCGATCCACGCCACCGGCGCGCAGTCCGTCGCCAAGCGCCGGAGCCTGCCCGCGGACGACCCGCTGGTGGAGGTGCTGGCGGTGATCCGGGAGAACAGCGTCCAGGGATTGGCCGAAATGCGTCGCATGATCGGACTGCTCCGGGACAGCGGCGGGGGAGAGGTCGACGAGTCGTACGCGGCGCCCGACCTCGCCGCGGTGGACGCCCTGCTGGCCAAGGCCCGGGCGGCCGGCCAGGACGTCGGGCTGGAGTTCGAGCTGGCCGAGCACGGCGAGCGCGGGGAGGTGCCGGTGCCGGTCGGGCTGGCCGCGTACCGGATCGTCCAGGAGTCGCTGACCAACGCGCTGAAGCACGCCGGGCCCGGACTGGTGCGGCTGCGGCTGGAGTTCGGGCCGCAGGACCTGCGGATCGCGGTCGACAGCCCGTACCGCGGCGAGCCGGGCCGCGAACTGCCCGGCGCCCGGGCCGGACTGGTGGGCATGGCGGAACGGGTCGGGCTGCTCGGCGGCAGTTTCGAGGCCGGCCCGAAGGACGGGTACTGGAGCGTGCGCGCGGTACTGCCGCACACGCAGGGGAGCGAGGGGCGGGCATGACGATCCGGGTGCTGGTGGCCGAGGACCAGGCGGCGGTGCGGGCGGCGCTGGTGATGATCCTGCGGGCCGAGCCGGAGTTCGAGGTGGTCGGGCAGGCCGCCGACGGCGAGGAGGCCGTCCGGCTGGCGCTTGAGCTGCGGCCCGACGTGGTGCTGATGGACGTGCAGATGCCCCGGCTGGACGGCGTCTCGGCGACCCGCGAGGTGGTCGCCGCCGGGGCCGGCCAGGTGCTCGTGCTGACCACCTTCGACCTGGACGAGTACGTCTACGGCGCGCTGCGGGCGGGCGCGGCCGGGTTCCTGCTCAAGGACCTGGAGGCGGACACCCTGATCGAGGGCATCCGGACGGTGGCGCGCGGGGACGGCATGCTGGCGCCCTCGGTGACGAGGCGGCTGATCGGCGCCTTCGCCCGTCCGGAGCGGCCGGTCGGGCCCGAGGCCCGGGAGGCGGTGTCCGGGCTGACCGTCCGTGAGCGGGAGGTGCTGGCCTGCATCGGGGCCGGGCTGTCCAACGGGGAGATCGCGACCCGGCTGGCGATGGCGGAGGCGACCACCAAGACGCACGTGAGCCGGATCCTGGCGAAGCTGCGCCTGCGCAACCGGGTGCAGGCGGCGATCCTGGCCCAGGACCTAGGCCTGACCATCTGACCATCTGACCATCTGACCGTCCGGGCGTCCGGGCGTCCGGGCGTCCGGGCGTCCGGGCTTCCCGGCGTTCGGCCGACGGGCTCCGACCGGTCACCCGGGCGGCTGACCAGGTCGGTTGCAGATCACACTCCCGATTGCTACTGCGTGGGGGATTCGGGCACTAGAGTCCGCGTGAGCGAGCGGAGCGAGTGAACGAACGAAGCAGCGAGCTCCGCGCAAGCGACTGCCGAGCGCAGGCGAGGCAGGAAGATCGAGCGATGCGGCTCCACGGCGGTCACCCCTGCCCTGAGCCGCCTTCAGGGCCCGCCCGCGGGGCGGCGACGGCATCGGGAGACCAAGCCATGAGCAATGCGTCCAGCAAGCAGATCGCCGTGATCGGTGCCGGCCTGATGGGCGCCGGCATCGCCCAGGTGTCCGCGCAGGCCGGCCACCCGGTGGTGCTGCGGGACGTCACCGAGGAGGCGCTGCAGCGCGGCCTCGCGGGCATCCGCGCCTCGTACGAGAAGTTCGTCGCCAAGGGCCGGCTGAGCGCCGAGGACGCCGAGGCCGCGCTGGGCCGGATCACCACCACCACCGACCTGGGCGCCGTCGCCGAGGCCGACATCGTGGTCGAGGCCGTGTTCGAGCAGCTGGACGTCAAGGAGGCCGTCTTCCGCGAGCTGGACAAGCTCGCCAAGGACGGTGCGGTGCTGGCCTCCAACACCTCCGCCATCCCGATCACCCGGATCGCGGCCACCACCCAGCGCCCGGAGTCGGTCGTCGGCGTCCACTTCTTCTCGCCGGTCCCGATGATGAAGCTGGTCGAGCTGGTCCGCGGCTACAAGACCAGCGACGAGACGCTGGCCACCGCCCGCGCCTACGCCGAGGGCGTCGGCAAGGAGGTCGTGGTGGTCAACCGCGACGTGGCCGGCTTCGTCACCACCCGCCTGATCACCGCGCTGGTCGTCGAGGCCGCCAAGCTGTACGAGTCGGGCGTCGCCACCGCCGAGGACATCGACACCGCCTGCCGCCTCGGCTTCGGCCACGCGATGGGTCCGCTGCAGACCGCCGACCTGACCGGCGTGGACATCCTGCTGCACGCCGCCCACAACATCTACACCGAGACCAAGGACGAGAAGTTCGCCGCCCCGGAGATCATGGCCCGCATGGTCACCGCCGGTGACCTGGGCCGCAAGAGCGGCCGCGGCTTCTACCCGTACGAAGGCAAGTGAGCCGACGGGGCTGAACGACCCGGCGGGCCGTGCGATCGGAGCGTCGCGCGGCCCGCTCCGCCGGGTCGGGTGAGTTTCCTCACGCCGGGTGCCGCAGACGGGTGATTTGGGCGGTAATCGAGCGTAGGTGTGGAGACTTCCTGCGTATATTCCCTCGGACGAGTGAAGTTGCTTCAGATCCGGCCGGAACCAGCAACCTGCGGAGCAGGTTCGCCGTCAGATGGGGGAACCCGGCCTTCCGACCGGATCCGGGCGTGGGGCCGCGGCCCGCCCGGACGCACACTCCGCTCCCGCACCCGGTCCGGCCGGGTCGGCCCCACCCGCACCAGGCCGTCCAGGCGAAGGAGGAGAGCATGCGCATCACCGGCGACCACACGGCGCTGGCCATCGAAGGCCGCCTCGACGTGCGCACCGCCGCCGACGCGCGGGCCAAGCTGCACCAGGCCGTGGACGGCGGCCTCGGCGACCTCGTGCTCGACCTCGCCCGACTGGAGTTCTGGGACGCCACCGGCCTCGGCGTGATCATGGGAACCCACCGGAGGGCCGGCCGGATCGGCCGCCGACTGGTGCTGCGCTCCGTCCCGGCCCAGCTCCAACGACTGCTGGTGGCCACCAAACTGCACCGCATCCTGGCCGTCGACGGCGGCGTCGCCGAGGCGCACGGCATCGCCATGTAGCACGCCGCGGGCCGTACGTCCCCGCAACGTGCCTGGTCAGCGCTTCACGACGGTCCCCCGACCCGGACCGCCCTGCAAGGGCGGGCCCGGATGTGCAAGAGTCTGCCCGTCAGAAACGGCCGCCGGGGCTGCCCCAGACCGCCCGCGGCCACGACCGGGAGACGTCAGCCGACCGGCCCGGGGCGCCGACGGCCGAGCACGATGCGGAGCAGAACGTGGCACAGCCATCCGGGGAGTTCCGGCAGGAGGCCGTCCGCACCCGCGGCGGCGAACTGGTCTCCGGCGGCCTGCTGGTGGGAGTCGGCGCCCCGGACGGTTCCGAGGCCAGGCCCTGCCCGGAGGAGTGGCGGCCCCGCCCGCGCCGGATCGAGCGCAGCGAACCCGCCCGCGGCCCGGCCGGCGGCGTCGGCCGCGCGGTCGGCCCGCTCGCACTCGGCGCCGGCCCGGCCGACCTGCCGCTGCTGGACCGCGAGGCGGACATCGCCGAACTGCTCGGCCTGCTCTCCGAAGGACGCTCGATACGCCTGGTCGGCCAGGCCGGCTCCGGTCGCAGCGCACTGCTGTCGGCCGTCGCCGAGGCCGCCGCCGACCTCGCCCCCGGCGGTGTCGTCCAGCTCTGCGGCCACCGCCGCACCCTCGCCGACCTGCTCCAGGACCTCTTCGCGGCCACCCACCACGCCCCCGGCTACCGTCCCGACCCGGACCAGCTGGCCGTCCACCTCGCCGAGGTCGGAGCGGTCGTGGTGATCGACGCCGCCGAACTCTCCGAAGCCGAGCTGGAGCAGCTGCCGGCCGTCGCCCCCGGCTGCGCCTTCCTGGTCGCGGCCGCCCCGGACAGCCCGCCGCTGCCGGCCGGCTCCCGGCTGCGGGACCACCTCGTCGCCGGGCTCTCCCGCTCCGCCTGCCTCGCCCTCACCGCCCGGCTGGCCGGGCGCCCCCTGGACGTCGCCGAGAAGGCCTGGGCGGTGGACCTCTGGTTCGAGTCCGAGGGCCTGCCGCTGCGCTTCGTCCAGGCCGCCGCACTGCTGCGCCAGCGGGACGTCTCGGTGGACGCGCTGGTCGCCGCCGAGGACGACCGGATGGACGTCTTCGGCGCGGTCGAGGGGCCCGTCCGCGACCCCGACCCGGCGGTCCGGGAGGACGCGCTGCGCCGCACCGTCCCGCTGCCCTCCGTCGCGGAGACGGCCTCGCCCGCGGTCCGGCTCGCCGAGGGCCTGAGCGAGCCCGCGCAGGCCGTGCTGCGGCTCGCCGTCGCCCTCGGCGGGGAGTGCCCCACCGCGCCGCACCTGCCCGCGCTGATCGACGTCGGCCTGGGCGAGGCCGCGCTCGCCGAACTCTCCGACGCCGGGCTGACGGTGTCCATCGGCGGGCACCACCGGCTGACCGCCGGAGCGCTCGACCTGCTCGCCCCGGACTGGCCGGCCCGCGGCTGCGTGGACGGCGCCGCCCAGCACTTCGCCTGGTGGGTCGGGCACAGCTCGGTGACGCTGGAGCAGATCGCCGCCGAGGCCGAGGTGGTGATCGGCGTCCTGCTCGCCGACCGGAACGCCGGACGCCACGAGGCGGTGGTCCGGCTGGCCCGGGCGGCGGCGCCCGCGCTGGCGCTGGCGCTGCGCTGGGGCGCCTGGGAGCGGGTGCTGCAGCTCGGCCAGGAGGCGGCCCGCCGGGCCGGCTCGGCGAGCGACCAGGCCTGGTTCCACCACGAGGCGGGCGTGCACGCGATCTGCGTCCGGCAGCCGTCGAGGGCCGTCGCGGAGCTGGAGACCGCGCTCACCCTGCGGGCGTCCGCGGGGGAGCAGCGCGGGGTGGCCTCCGCACGCCGGATGCTCGACCTGCTGCGCGCCGACGGGCGGCAGCTGTCGGCCGCCGCGCCGGCGGTGTCCAGCCGGGCGCCGGTCATCCGCAAGATCGCGGCCAGGGTGCCGGCCCGGCTGAAGTCCAGCAGGCGGCGGCGGGTCGCCGTGGTCTCCACGGTCGTGCTGACCATGGGGGTGCTCGGGACGGCGGTGGCGATGAGCCTCACCGGGCCGGACGAGCACCGTTCGAACGACCCGCACAGCGGCCGGATGGACCAGGGCGGCGGCACCCAGGACGCGCCGTTCCCGCAGCCCTCCGGCAGCGTCTCCCCGGGCGCGCCCGGCACCGTGCCGGGCAGCCCGACGGCGTCGAGCGGCAGCCCGGTGCCGTCGGTCAGCGGCAGCGCCTCGCACTCGGCGAGCGCCTCGCCGACCAGGAAGCCGAGCTCCTCGCCGGGGGCGAGCGAGTCGCCGACCGCCCAGCAGCCGCAGCCACAGCCGCAACCGACCGTCCCGGGTCAGTCGCAGCCGCCGAAGCCGGTGACCAGCCGCCCCACGACGGTGCCGACGACACCGTCGACCAGCCCGACGACGCCGCCGGTGACACCCCCGAGCAGCCCGACGACCTCGCCGTCCTCGTCGCAGAGCCCGACCGGGCCGGCCGCTCCGGCCGTCCCCGGGACCTGAACGGTCAGAACAGCTTGAGCTTGTCGTCGTCGATGCCGCGCAGCTCGTCGTAGTCCAGCACCACGCAGCCGATGCCGCGGTCGGTGGCCAGCACGCGGGCCTGGGGCTTGATCTCCTGCGCGGCGAAGACGCCCTTGACCGGGGCCAACAGCGGGTCCCGGTTGAGGAGTTCGAGGTAGCGGGTGAGCTGCTCGACGCCGTCGATCTCGCCGCGGCGCTTGATCTCGACGGCCACCGTGGTGCCGTCGGCGTCGCGGCAGAGGATGTCCACCGGGCCGATCGCGGTCGGGTACTCGCGGCGGATCAGCGACCAGCCGCTGCCGAGCACCTCCATCCGGTCCGCGAGCAGCTCCTGGAGGTGTGCCTCGACGCCGTCCTTGATCAGCCCCGGGTCCACCCCGAGTTCGTGGGACGAGTCGTGAAGCACCTCCTCCAGCGTGATGATGAGCTTCTCGCCGGCCTTGTTCTCCACCGCCCAGACCCCGTCGGCCTCCTTGAGGACGCACGGCGGGGACATCCAGTTGAGCGGCTTGTAGGCGCGGTCGTCGGCGTGGATGCTGACGCTGCCGTCGGCCTTGACCAGGATGAGCCTGGTGGCGGAGGGCAGATGGGCGGAGAGCCGACCGGCATAGTCGACTGAGCAGCGGGCAATTACGAGACGCACGGTCGACCACGCTAGCCCACCGGGGCCAGTTGATGCGATTCCGCGACGACGGGGTGAAGAAAGCGCGAACCCCGCGAACATTGAGGTCCGGCGATTCCGCTCCTGTTCGTCTCCTGCCCGCCGCGGTCTGGCGCCCGTCCCGTCCGGTCGCTACGGTGTGTGACGGCACGCTTGCGGGATCGCTGTCAACGGGGATGGAGACTTCAGATGAACGATCCGACAGGATCCGGCCAATCTGGTGCACCACACCGTATTTCCGGAGCAATCCCCAGGAAAGACCGGCCTGCTCCGCCGTTGACTGCCACGCTGTTCTGAGCGCGGTCGGTGTTCGGGACGTCACGTCCCGTACCGCCGCCGCTGGTCGCGAAGGTGCCGGCAGCCCCCGTCCCACGGTGTTCCGGACACCACACGCGATTCGCCCACCCTCACTGAGCTTGGACTACGCACGACCACCCGGGCGCCGCGCGGGTGGACCGCGAGAGGAGAATCCATGTCGCTCGACGTCTCACCGGCCCTGCTGGAAAAGGCTGAGCGGGGCGAGGTCGACGAGCGGGAATTCGTCGACTGCGTCCGCGTCTCGCTGCCGTACGCCTGGGAGCTGATCAGCTCGCTGGTCGCCCAGGCCAAGGTCGACGGCACCGACTTCGCCGACAACCAGGTACCGCCGCCCAGCGAGCAGGCCCGCGGCCAGCTGCTGCGCGCCCTGGCCAGCGATGCCATCCGGGGCGCCCTGCAGCGCCACTTCGGCGTACGGCTGGCCTTCCAGAACTGTCACCGGGTGGCGGTGTTCCTGCCGTCGGAGACCAACGACGCACGGTTCACGCGCTTCACCTCCGTCCGGGAGCAGCTGCTCAACCAGTCCGACGAACTGCGGGACTGCTGAGCCCCGGCAACCGACCGACGCGGTGCCACCGCGGCGCCGGCCGCCCCCGTCCCCCGGTGCGGGGGGAGGGGCGGCGGCCCGGGCCCGGCGGTGGGGGCCCGCCCCGGCGCGCCCCTCAGCCCAGCTGCGGCAGCACCTCGGAGCCGAGCCGGGCGATGTTGTGCAGGGTCGCCTCGTGGTCGCCGCTGCCCTCGGCGAGCAGCGCGAAGCGGCGGATGCCGGTCCGCTCGGCGGTGGCCAGCAGCCGGTCGGCGCACTGCCGCGGGGTGCCCACCGCGTGCAGGTCGCAGAGGAGTTCGGTGTACTGGTGCGCGTCGCGCATCTTGCGCTCGCGGCCGTCCACGGTGCGGTGGGCGCCGAGCCCGTACTCGAACCAGCCGGGCATCGCGTTCAGCAGGGTGGTGCGGGCCGCCGCGGCGCGGTCGTCGACCTGCGCGACCCCGGCCGCCACGTGCCGGCGGCTCACCCGGCGCAGCTGCTCCTCGCTGCGCCCGGCGGCCAGCCAGGCGGAGCGGTACAGCTCCAGCATCCGCACCTTGTCGTCGTCCCCGGAGTGCATGCCGAGCAGCATCGGCAGTCCGCGCTCGGCGGCCAGTTTCACCCCGCCCGGGGAGGTGCAGGCGACCACCACCGGCGGGCCGGCCACCGGCCGTCCGGTGGCGGTGAGTTCCTCGCCGAGCCCCTCGTCGTCCTGGCGCTGGCGCGGGAAGCGCACCGGGCCCGCCTGCTCGCCGAGGCCGAGCCAGCTGCCCAGACCGGGCCGCCGCAGCGGTTCGGCGGCCCGCGGCACCACCGCCACCTCGGGGAAGCTGAACTGCGGGCCGTCCGCGCCCACCCGGGAGCCGCGCAGCCAGCGCAGCAGCAGGTCCAGCCGCTCCGGGAAGCCGCTCTCGAAGGCGTCCACGCCGTCGCCGAACACGTCCAGGTCGATCCACGGCCCGCCGCGCCCCACCCCGAGCGTGAAGCGCCCGCCGGAGGTGAGGTGCAGCAGCGCGGCCTGCTCGCCGAGCGCCACCGGGTGGCGGGTCGACAGCACGCTGACCGCCGTGCCGACGCCGATCCGGCGGGTGCGGCCGAGCAGGAGCGCGGCGAGCGTCGCGGCGTCCGGGCAGACCCCGTACGGGACGAAGTGGTGCTCGGCCAGCCAGACGCTGTCCAGGCCGGCCCGTTCGGCCTCGACGGCGGACCGGACGGTGCGCTCCAACGCCTCGCCGTGGCTCTGCCCGGGGAACTGCGCGGACAGCAGGAACAGGCCGACCCGCACCGGCGCGGTGTCCGCCGACAGGGCCCCCGCGCGCTGCGTCGCGGGCAGCGGATCGCCCGCGACGGCCGTCACCGGCGGGACGGTGGCCAGCGTCGGGCCGGGGGCCGGCGGCCGGACCCCGACGGGTCGAAGGGTCTCGGCACGGGCGCCGGTCTTGGTCATCCTTGGGCCTCCTCGGGTGCGCGCAGGGTCTGCGAGCCCCGCCTCTACCCCTTGTGGGTATCGGATGTCATGTGCCAATGGCACGCCGAACCCCGAATTTCCCTGATGATCGGGTGGATCTCGGTAAAAAGACCGGAGTGTCGGGCGGACCCGTGATAGTGGCCGTTCGGGGGGCCCGCCGGCCGTAGGCTGGAACGGCCCAGAGCCCCCGGAAGAGAGGCAGTCCGCCGTGTCGCCGCGCCGCAACCGGATCAAGAGCGCCGCCCCCCGCGAGAGCAGCCAGCCGGCCGCCCCGCTCGGCGGCTCGCTGCGCCGCACCGAGAGCTACCAGGGCGACGACTGGGTGGTCCAGACGGTCGCCGGGACGTCGGGGCGGGCCTACCGCTGCCCGGGCTGCGACCAGGAGATCCCGTCGGGCGTGGGCCACGTGGTGGCCTGGCCGATGCACGGCGCGGGGGTGGACGACCGGCGGCACTGGCACCGCGCGTGCTGGGGAGCGCGGGAGCGCCGGGCCTCCAACGTCCTGCGAGGCCGCGGCGCTCCGCGGTACTGACGGCCCCGGCCGGGCCGGGACTGCCGAACCGCCTCACGCGTCGCGCTTCTTGAGCACCAGCACGCCGCCGACCAGGGCCGCCGCGGTCCAGGCGAGGCAGATGAGGAAACCGGCCCACGGACCGTACGGCTGGCCGTGCTGCTCGTAGACCAGCAGCATCCGCGAGCCCGCGTAGTCGGGGAAGTAGTGGGCCAGGGTCTTGACCTTCGGCACCGCCGAGAGGATCGGCGAGAGCAGGAAGAAGAACGGCACCAGCACGCCGAGCGCGAGCGTCTGGTTGTGCAGCATCGTGGTGACGCCGGCCGAGAACAGGCAGAGCATCGTCAGGTACAGCGCGGCGCCGAACACCGCGCGCAGCACGTGCGGTTCGCCGATCGTGGTGGAGTGCGAGCCGAGCAGCGACTGGCCGACGAAGAAGGTGACGAAGGCCGTCACCAGCGAGACCGCCAGGGCCAGCGCGCCGAGGACCGCGGCCTTGCCGCCGAGCAGGGTGGCGCGCTGCGGGACGGCGGCCAGGGTGACCCGGATCATGCCGCTGCTGTACTCGTTGCCGATCGCCAGCACGCCGAAGACGATGATGGCCAGCTCGCCGAGCATGATGCCGGCGAAGGCCGTCCCGGTGGCGTCGAACGGTGTCTGCTCGTTGCGGCGGAACTCGGTGAAGTTGTTGTTGGTGAGCAGGGACAGCAGCGCGCCGATGCCGACGGTGACGACGAAGGTCAGCGCGAGCGTCCAGACCGTCGAGCGGACGCTGCGGATCTTCGTCCACTCGGAGCGCAGGATCGCCGGGTAGGACGCCATCTCAGTTCTCCTCCTGCTGTGCCGCGGCGGCCGGCCGGGCGCCGTCCGCCTTCCAGCCGGCGCCCCAGGCGCCGGGCGCGCCGGCCGCGTCCAGGCCCGGCCCGTCGCCCGCGTGGTACTCCACCGAGTCGGCCGTCATCTGCATGAACGCCTCCTCCAACGAGGCCTGCTGCGGGCTGAGTTCGTGCAGCACCACGCCGTTCGCCGCGGCCAGGTCGCCGAGCCGGGCGAGGTCGCCGTCGACCACCTCGTAGGAGCCGTCCGGGCCGGCTTCGTGCCGCAGGCCGGCACCGGCCAGCAGGTCGAGCAGCCGCTCGGGCTCGGGGCTGCGCAGCCGTACGGCGGAGCGGGAGTTGCGCCGGATGAACTCCGGCATCGGCAGGTCGGCGAGCAGCCGGCCCTTGCCGATGACCACCAGGTGGTCGGCGGTGACGGCCATCTCGCTCATCAGGTGGGAGGAGACGAAGACCGTCCGGCCCTCGCCGGCGAGGCGCTTCATCAGGTTGCGGATCCAGAGGATGCCCTCCGGGTCCAGGCCGTTGACCGGCTCGTCGAACATGACGATCTCCGGGTCGCCGAGCAGTGCGGAGGCGATGCCCAGGCGCTGGCCCATGCCGAGCGAGAAGCCGCGGGCCCGCTTGCGGGCGACCGGGGTGAGGCCGACCAGGGCGAGCACCTCGTCCACCCGGCGCTCCGGGATGCGGTTGCTCTGGGCGAGCCAGAGCAGGTGGTCGCGGGCGGTGCGGCCGGGGTGGACGGCCTTGGCCTCCAGCAGCGCGCCGATGTACTTGAGCGGCTCGCTGAGCTGTCCGTAGCGCTTGCCGTCGATGGTGACCCGGCCGCCGGTCGGGCGGTCGAGGTCGAGGATCATGCGCATGGTGGTGGACTTGCCCGCGCCGTTCGGGCCGAGGAAGCCGGTCACCACGCCCCGGGGGACGGTGAAGCTGAGCCGGTCCACCGCGAGCGTCTTGCCGTAACGTTTTGTCAGGTCGTGCAACTCGATCATTCGCGCTCCCTTACTCGCTGTCAGGCTAGGACAAACGGGATATCGCGGCCCGCTGAGTGGGTTCATCGGGCGTGCCGGAATACGGTGGGCGCATGACCGAGCTCCCCGCCGCAGTGTCCGTCCGCGAGAGCGGTACCGGAACACCCCTCGTGCTGCTGCACGCCTATCCGTTGAACGCCTCGATGTGGTCGTCCCAGCTGGACGCGCTGCCCGGCCTGACCGGGGACGGGGCCCGGGTGCTCGCCCCCGACCAGAGGGGGTTCGGCGGCACCGAGCTGGGTGCCGACACGCCCTCGCTGGACGCGGTCGCGGACGACCTCGCCCTGCTGCTGGACGCGGCCGGGATCGAGCGCGCGGTGGTCGGCGGGATCTCGATGGGCGGCTACGTGGCGCTGGCCTTCGCCCGCCGCCACCCCGGACGGCTGGCCGGTCTGCTGCTCGCCAACACCCGCGCCACCGCCGACAGCGACGCGGTCCGGGTCAACCGGGAACGGATCGCCGCCGCCGTCACCGCGCGGGACAGCGTGCAGCTGCTGCTGGACGAGCAGGTCGCGGCCGGGCAGCTCGGGCCCGACTCGCAGCACCTCGTGGAGCGGGTGCAGTCGATGGTCGCCGCCGCCTCGCCGGCCTCCGTCGCCTGGGCGCTGCGGGCCATGGCGGCCCGCCCCGACTCCCTGGACGTGCTCGCCGGGCTGCGGGTGCCGGTCGCGGTGGTGGCGGGCGCCCAGGACGCCCTGGTGGCGCCCGAGGAGGCCGAACTGATGCTGCGGGCCCGGCCGGACGCCGAGCTGACCGTCATCCCCCGGGTGGGCCACCTGAGCCCCCTGGAGGCGCCCGAGGCCTTCGACGCCGCCGTCCGGGCCCTGCTGCGGCGGGTGGCCGCCGGATGAACGAGGACGCGGCCGCCTGGGACTTCTCGGCGCTGGAGGTGAGCGGCCGGATGCCCGTGACCAACCGGAGCGAGGGGCTGGTCGAGCTGACCCTGGAACCGCTCGGCGAGGACTACTGGATGCGCCCGGGGGAGACCTTCATCGTCACCTCGTACGGCGACCACGGCTCCGGCCACCCCTTCGAGGTGCAGTACTGGCCCGACTCGGTCTCGGTCTGGTGCACCTCCTGGTTCGGCACCGTCTCCGACGACGAGGGCAACCAGCTCAGCAGCGGGCACCAGCGACCGGACGGCGCCTACCCCCGGTAGAACCGCCCGGGGTGATGACGGCACGACAGCCGGCAGGCCCTCACCCGGGCGGGTGAGGGCCTGCCGGCCGTCAGGTGCGGAGCTGCGTCAGCGCGACTGCTGGGCGGGCACGCCCATGGTGTCGTCGTTCGGCAGCGAGGCGGCGGCCACGGCCGCGCCGGTCAGCGTCGCCAGCATCTCGCGGACGTTGGTCAGCTGGGCGTTGATGCTGTCGCGGCGGTTGGTGAGCGCCGCCAGCTCGCGCTCGGACTCGCTGCGGATGCGGTCGGCCTTGGCGTTGGCGTCCGCCACGATGTCCTCGGACTGGCGCTGGGCCGTCTCGACGGTCTGGCGGGCGCGGCGCTCGGCGTCGGTGCGCAGCTTCTCGGCCTCCAGGCGCAGCTGCTCGGCCCGGTGCTCGATCTCGGCCAGGCGCTTCTCGGCCTTGGCCTGACGGGCGGCCAGGTCGCGCTCGGACTGCTCGCGGCGCTTGGCCAGGTTGGTCTCGAACTCCAGCGCGGCCTGGGCGGCCTTGGTGCGGGTCTCCTCGAAGAGGGCGTCCGCCTCCTCGCGCTTGTTCTGGGCGTCCTTGTTGGCCTCGGCGCGCAGCTGGGCGGCGTCGCTCTTGGCCTTGTCGACGATCCGCAGACCCTCGTCCTCCGCCTTGGCCTTGCGGTCCTTGGCGTAGTTCTCGGCCTCGGTGCGGACCTGCTGGGCGGCGGCCTCGGCGAGCTCGCGGTGCTGCTCGGCGGCGCGGTGCGCCTCGTCGCGCAGGTCCTTGGCCTCCTCCTCGGCGAGCCGCAGGATCTTCTCGACCCGGGCACCGAGACCGGCGTACGAGGGCTCCTGCTCGACGACCGCCGCCTGGGCGGTCTGGGTCTCCAGGTGGAGCTCCTCGATCCGCTTCTCCAGCGCGCTGATCCGGGTCAAGGCACTGTCACGGTCGGCCACCAGCTTGGTGATCCGCTCGTCGACCTGGGCGCGCTCGTACCCACGGCGTACCAGGTCGAAGCCGTGAGGGGAGTGACTGTCGCTCATGGGGTTCTGGGCTTCCTGTCGTCAAACCGCTGAGGTGGTTGAGGGAATCCTGACACGGTACCGGAGTGTCGACGGCGAAATGCCGTTCTCTCGCGGACAATGTCCGCTCAATCGGGTGGTGCGTTCTTGGAGCGATTGCCACCCGACCGGGGGGAGCCAACTCCGGCACCGGCCTTGGCGCCCCCGTCCTTCTTGCTGCTTCCCCCGTTGGTCTGCGCGACCGGCGCAGGCGCCTCGAAGGCCTCCAGTGCGGACAGCACGTCCTGCACCCTGGAGATCTCCGTGTTGATGTCCTTGCGGCGGCGCACCAGTTCGTCCAGCTCGCGCCGGCCCTCGTCGGTGACCCGCTTCGCCTCGGCCTTGGCCTCGGCGAGCAGCCGCTCGGCCTCCGCCTTCGCCAGCTCGACCTGCTCGTCCGCGGTCTCCTCGGCGTCCCGCAGGCGCTTCTCCGCCTCCGTCGCCGCCCGCTCCAGCCGCTCCTCCGCCTCGGCCTCGGCCGACTGCAGCTTCGCCTCCGCCTTCTCGATGAGCGCCTCGGCGCGGTCGGTGGAGGTGGCGAGCTTGGTCTCCGCCTCCTTGAGCAGGCCCTCGGCCTTGCGGACCGCCGAGAGACGGACCTTGCTGGCCTCGGCGGAGGCCTCCGAGGTGAGCTCGTTCGCGCGGTCCTCGGCGGCGGCGACCAGCGCCGCGGCGCGGTCCTCGGCCTCGGCGACGGTGGCCACCGCCTGCTCCTCGGCCTCGGTCAGCTGCTCCTGGGCGGCCGTCACCAGCGCGTCCACCCGCTCGCCGGCCGACTTCATGGCCGCCGCGTTCTCCTTGCGGGCGCGCTCGTGCAGCGCCTCCACCTCGGCGTCGGTGCGCTCGCGCAGCTCCTCGGCGCGCTCGCGGATCCCGGTGGCGTCCCGGCGGGCCTCGGCGAGCAGCGCGTCGGCGTCCGAGCGGCCCTTCTCGACCTCGGCCAGGCCGCCCGCCTCGCCGGCGGCGACCAGCCGGTCGGCCTCCTTGCGGGCGGCGGCGACCATCGCGTCCGCCTGCTCCTCGGCGGCGGCGGTGGTGGCCAGCGCGGTGGTCTGGGCGTCCTCGCCGAGCGCCTCGGCGTCGGCGAAGGCCTTCTCCAGGACGGACTTGGCCCGCTCGCGGGTGGACTTGTCGAACTGCTCGGCGGCCTCCCGGGTCTCCGCGTCGTACGCGTCGGCCCGGGCGTGGGTGGCGCTGTCGTACTCGTCGGCCAGCGTGCGGGTGGCGAGGGCGTACTCCTCCGCCTCGGCGTGCAGCCCGGCGGCCAGCTCCTCGGCGTCGGCGACGGTGCGGGCGGCCCGGGCCTCGGCCTCGGCGACGGTACGGGCAGCCTGGGCGTCGGCGTCGATGCGCAGCTGCTCGGCGGTCTCCTGGGCGGCGCGCAGCTCGGCCTCGGCGTCCGTGCGCAGCTGCTCGTCGTAGGCGTGGGCCTCCGCGCGCTGCCGGTCGAGCTCGGCCTCGGCGGCCTCGCGCTCGGCGGCCAGCTCCAGCTCGGTCTGCTCGCGCAGGGCGGTGGTCTCGGCCTCGGTGCGGGCACGCAGGTCGGCGGTCTCGCGGTCGGCGAGGTCGCGGACCTCGGCGGCGTACGCCTCGGCCGTCGCGCGCTGCTCGGCGGTCTCCCGGTCGGTGAGCTCGCGCTGCTCGGTCGTCTCGCGCTCGGCGAGGTCGCGGACCTCGGCGGCGGCCTGCTCGGCGGCCTCGCGGACCTCGGCGGCCTCCTGCTCGGCGGTGGCCCTGAGCGCGGCGATCTGCTCGGCGGCGGCCTCGTGCATGCCGGCCACCGACTGGCGGACCTCGGCGGCCTCCTCCTCGGCGACGGCGACCAGTTCGGCGCCCTCGGCCTTCGCGGCGGCGATCAGCTCGGCGCGGTCGGCCTCGGCCTGCTCCAGCTCGGCCGCGGCCTCGCCCCGGATGCTGTCGGCGGTGGCGCGGGCCTCGGAAAGCTCACGGCCGGCCTCGGCCCGGACGGTCTCGGCCTGCTCGTTGGCCAGCGCCAGCTCGGCGGCGGCCTTCTCGCGGACGGCCTTGGCGTCCCTGGCGGCCTCCGTCCGGCGCTGCTCGGCGGTGGCCGCGGCGCGCTCCAGCAGTCCGTCGGCGGCCTCGCGCTGTTCGGCGACGTAGGCGTCGGCGGCCTCGCGCTGCTCGGTGGCGTAGGTGTCGGCCGCTTCGCGCTGCTCGGCGACGTAGCCGTCCGCGCTCTCGCGCTGTTCGGTGGCGTAGGCGTCGGCGGCGGCGCGGACCTGGGCGGTCTCGGTGGCGGTGCGTTCGGTGAGGTCGGTGGCGTGCTGTTCGGCCTCGGTGCGGACGCGGTCGGCGTAGGCCTCGGCGGTCTCGCGCTGCTGGGTGGTCTCGCGCTGGGCGAGGGCCCGCAGTTCGCCGGCGGCCTGCTCGGCCTCGGCCCGCACGCCGGCGGCGTAGGTGTCCGCGGTCTCGCGCTGTTCGGTGGCGTAGGCGTCGGCGGCGGCGCGGACCTGGGCGGTCTCGGTGGCGGTGCGTTCGGTGAGGTCGGTGGCGTGCTGTTCG
>NZ_JBITTM010000001.1:0-20163 GCF_044541955.1 Kitasatospora sp. NPDC085464 | reverse complement strand
TCGGCGTAGGCCTCGGCGGTCTCGCGCTGCTGGGTGGTCTCGCGCTGGGCGAGGGCCCGCAGTTCGCCGGCGGCCTGCTCGGCCTCGGCCCGCACCTCGGCGGCGTGGGCGGCGGCGGTCTCGCGGAGCTCGGCGGCGGCCTGCTCGGCCTGGGTACGGGCGGCCTTGGCGGCGGCCAGCTGGTCGGCGGTCTCCTCGCGCTCGCGGCGCAGCCCGGTGGCCGCGTCCTCGCGCTCGCGGCGGCTCTCCTCGCGCAGTGCGTCGGCGGCGGCCTCGGCCTCGGCCCGGGCCCGGGCGGCCTCCGTGTCGGCCTCGGCGCGCACCCGTTCGGCGTCGGCGACCGCGGCGTCCCGCACGGCGTTCGCCCCGGCCTGCGCCTCGGCGGTCACGGCCTCTGCGGCGGCGTTCGCCTCAGCCCGGACCCGCTGGTCGAACTCGGTTGCCTCACGCCGGAGTTCGGCGGTCTCGCGCTCGGCGGCGGCGCGGTTCTCGGCGGCCGCGGCCTTGGCGGCGGAGAGCGCGTCCTGGCCCTGCTGCTCGGCGGCGGCGGTGATCTTGGCGGCCTCGGTGCGGGCCCGGGTCAGGGTCTGCTCGGCCCGGCCCTGGGTCTCGGCGGCCTGCTCCTGGGCCTGCTCGCGCAGCCGCTCGATCTCGCCGGCCGCGCCCGCGCGCAGCTCGTCCGCGTCGGCCTCGGCCTTGGTGAGCAGTTCCTCGGCGTTCTTCGCCGACTCCTCGATCTGCAGCACCGCCTGACGGCGGGCCTCGCCGCGGACCCGCTCGGCCTCCGCGGCGGCCTGGGAGCGCAGCTCCTCGGCCTCGGCGCGCAGCCGGGCGGCCTCGTCCTGCATCTGCTCGATCCGCTCGCGGATCGCGGCGGCGTCGTCCAGTGCGGCGTTCTGGGCCTGCTCCACGGCGGCCTGGGCCTGCTCGCGCAGGCGCTGCGCCTCGGCGGCGGCCTCGGTGCGGATCCGTTCGGCCTCGGCGGAGGCCGCGTTCCGGGCGGTCTCGGCGTCCTGGTTGGCGCGGCCGAGCACCTCCTCGGCGGTCTTGGCGGCCTTGGCGAGGTGGACGGTGGCGTCCTTGGCCCCGGCCGCCCGGCCCTCCTCCTCGGCCTCGCTGCGCAGTCGCTGCGCCTCGGCGTGGGCCTGGGCCCGCAGCTCGGCGACGTCCCGCTCGGCCCGGGCGCGCAGCTCCGCGATCGCGGCCTCGGCCTCGGCGCGCAGCTCGGAGGCGACCGACTCGGCGGTGGCCCGCAGTCGCTCGCTCTCCTCGGCGGCGGCGGCCTTGGCGGCGTCGGCCTCGGCCTGCTTGGTGGACGCCGCGGACCGCACCTGCTCGGCCTCGGCGCGGATCGCGTCGGCTTCCTTGGTGGCCTGGGCCACCATCCGGGCGACCTCGGCCCGGGCGGTCTGCGACCGCTGTTCGTTGGCGGCCTCGCCGTCGGCGACCTTGCGCACGGCGGCGGCCTCGGCGTCGGCCTGGAGCTGTTCGGCGGCCTGCTCGGCCTGGGCCCGCAGGGCGGCGGCCTCGTGTCGGGTGCGCTCCGCCTCGGCGATGGCCTCGGCGCGCAGCCGGTCTATCTCGGCCTTGGCGGCGGACAGCTGCTGCTCGGCCCGGCTCTGCTCGACGGCGGCCTGCGCCTTGAGCTGGTCGATCTCGGCCTTGGCGGCGGCGAGCTGGTGCTCGGCGGCGGCGTGGGCGGCGGCCAGCTGCTGCTGGGCCTCGCCGCGGGCGGCGTCGACGTCGGCGGCGGCCTGGGCACCGGCCTGCTGGGCCTGTTCGGAGGCGGCGCGCAGCAGACGCTCGGCGTCGCTCTGGGCCCGCTGGAGGGCGGCCTCGGCGGCGGCGTGGGCCTCGCCGCGGGCGGCGTCGACGTCGGCGGCGGTCTGGGCGCGGGCCTGGTCGGCGAGCGCGACGGCCTCCGCGCGGGCGGCGGTGACCATCCGCTCGGCCTCGACGCGGGCTTCCTGGAGGAGGCGCTGGGCCTCCTGTTCGGAGCCGGCCCTGGTCTGCTCGGCCCAGCCGTTGACGTGCTGCTCGGCGGACCGGCGCAGCTCGGCGAGCTCGTCCTCCAGCTGGCGGCGGCGGGCGGTGAGCTCGGCCTCCAGACGGGCGGTGCGCTCGGCGGCCTCGGCCATGATCCGCTGGGTGGCGGCCTGGGAGTCGCGCAGCTGGCGCTCGGCGTCGGCACGCATCTGCTGGGCCTGCATCTCGGCCGTGCGGAGCATCTGCTCGGCCTGGCCGGAGACGGCGTCGAAGGCGCGCGGCTGGGCGAGCATGCGACGGGACTCGTGCAGTTTCGCCCGGAGCACCTCCACCTGGTAGGCGAGGTCCTCGGCATGCTCGACTGCCTTGTCCCGCTCCTTCCGAGTCCGACCCATCTCGGCCTCGAACTGGGAGAGGTGATCGTCAGCCTCGTAGCGGTCGTTGCCCCGCACTCCGCGGTCCCATCCATCTCCTGGTCGCGTCCTCGACCCGGCCGGTTCCGGGCTCCCGATTCCCGGGGTCCGGTCCGACTGGTCCTTGCATCCGCAGCACGTGGACGACCCCACGCCAATCCGGGGCCGCCCGCCGCGGTCGTCGGAGTCCGGGGCGTGGAAGCGCGGGGGTACCGCGTTCCCCCGTCCGGGTGGACTCCTGGGCGAACTCTTGCCTTGTGGAGAATGGTGACAGATCCGTCTTGCGACTGTTCAGCCGTGCCCGCGTAATGGACTCCCCTTGCGACCGGCCTGCCGCCGGCGGGCGGACGGGCCTGTCTTCGGCCGTGCCCGTCCCCTCCGTCCCCCGGAGTCTTCGCGCACCTGGGCATTGTAGTGGGAGCGGACGGCGGGGGAATGGCCGCAGGGGGGTTTTCCGGCTGTTCCGCCCAGGTTACTGACGGGTCATGGCCGACGGACCGTCGGGTGCCGCCGGAGCGTGCGGCACCCTGGGGCCGGTCCGGCGGACGATCAGTGCTCGTCGTGGGCGTTCCGGGCGGACGTCACCAGCTCCGTCAGCACGCCGCCGCAGTCCTTCGGGTGCAGGAAGGTGATCCGGGAGCCCATCGAGCCGATCCGCGGCTCGTCGTAGAGGACCCGCACGCCCTTGCCGCGGATGGCCTCGGCGTCGCCGTCCACGTCGGCGGTGCCGAACGCGATGTGGTGCACGCCCTCGCCGTTCTTCTCCAGCCACTTGGCGACGGTGGAGTCGGGCCGGGTGGGCTCCAGCAGCTGGAGGTAGGAGGCACCGCCGTCGTCGGTCCCGTTGATCCGCAGCATGGCCTCGCGGACGCCCTGCTCCTCGTTGACCTCGGAGTGGAAGACCTCGAAGCCGTAGGTGGCGCGGTAGAACTCGACCGTCTTGTCGAGGTCTCGGCAGGCGATGCCGATGTGGTCGATTCGGGTCAGCACGGCGACCTCCGGGTGGTTGGGGACAAGGGTGGCACCAAGTGCAGCGCATGGCCCGCGACCGACGCCAGTGCCGGACGTGCGAGCCTGCTCACACGCGGCGGGGTTCACCCGGACCGCGTCGGCACGGTGTTGACTGGAGGGTGCCAGTGCGCTCGATCACACCGTCGCTCCGGTGACGGGCGGGTAACAGGTCAGTACATTGAGCGCATCCTCACCTGGCCACGACGTGCGAAGGGGCCCGTCCCATGACCAACACCACCTCTGTGATCGTTGCCGGTGCTCGGACCCCGATGGGTCGCCTGCTCGGCTCCCTCAAGGGTTTCTCCGGTGCCGACCTCGGCGGCGTCGCCATCAAGGCCGCGCTGGAGCGGTCCGGCATCACGGGTGACCAGGTCCAGTACGTGATCATGGGCCAGGTGCTGCAGGCCGGCGCCGGCCAGATCCCGGCCCGCCAGGCCGCCGTCAAGGCCGGCATCCCGATGAACGTCCCGGCGCTGACCATCAACAAGGTCTGCCTCTCCGGCCTGGACGCCATCGCGCTGGCCGACCAGCTGATCCGCGCCGGCGAGTTCGACATCGTCGTGGCCGGCGGCCAGGAGTCGATGACCAACGCCCCGCACCTGCTGCCGAAGTCCCGCGAGGGCTTCAAGTACGGCGCGATCGAGATGCTGGACGCCATGGCGTACGACGGCCTCACCGACGCCTACGAGAACATCCCGATGGGCGAGTCCACCGAGAAGCACAACACCCGCCTGGGCATCCCGCGCGAGGTGCAGGACGAGATCGCCGCCGCCTCGCACCAGCGGGCCGCCAAGGCGCAGGCCGACGGCGTCTTCGACGCCGAGATCGTCCCGGTCGCCATCCCGCAGCGCAAGGGCGAGCCGGTGCTGTTCAGCCAGGACGAGGGCATCCGCGCGGACACCACCGTCGAGGGCCTGGCCAAGCTGCGCCCGGCGTTCACCAAGGACGGCACGATCACCGCCGGCACCGCCTCGCAGATCTCCGACGGCGCCGCCGCGGTGGTCGTGATGAGCAAGGCCAAGGCCGAGGAGCTGGGCCTGACCTGGATCGCCGAGATCGGCGCGCACGGCAACGTGGCCGGCCCGGACAACTCGCTGCAGTCGCAGCCGTCCAACGCGATCAAGCACGCGCTGGCCAAGGAGGGCCTGGAGGTCGCCGACCTCGACCTGATCGAGATCAACGAGGCGTTCGCGGCCGTCGCCCACCAGTCGATGAAGGACCTGGGCGTCTCCTCGGACATCGTCAACGTCAACGGCGGCGCGATCGCGCTCGGCCACCCGATCGGCATGTCCGGCGCCCGCGTGGTGCTGACCCTGGCGCTGGAGCTGCAGCGCCGCGGCGGCGGGGTGGGCGCGGCCGCGCTGTGCGGCGGCGGTGGCCAGGGTGACGCGCTCATCGTGCGCGTCCCGAAGGCCTGATCAGCTGATCTGATCTTCGGGGCTGCGGACCGCCACAAGCGGTCCGCAGCCCCTTCGGCATACGACGACATCCGCGCAAGGAGACCCTGATGATCGATGTCGCCACGCTGGTCGAGCAGGCCCGGGAGGGCCGGCCGCGGGCCGTCGCCCGACTGATCACGCTAGTCGAGAACGCCGCGCCGCAGCTGCGGGAGGCGATGGCCGCGCTCGCGCCGTACACCGGCCAGGCCTACACCGTCGGCCTGACCGGCTCGCCGGGGGTCGGCAAGTCCACCTCCACCTCGGCCCTGGTCTCCGCCTACCGGCGGCTCGGCAAGCGGGTCGGGGTCCTGGCCGTCGACCCGTCCTCGCCGTTCTCCGGCGGCGCACTGCTGGGCGACCGCGTCCGGATGCAGGACCACGCCACCGACCCCGAGGTGTTCATCCGCTCGATGGCCACCCGCGGCCACCTCGGCGGGCTCTCCTGGACGGCACCCCAGGCGCTGCGGGTGCTGGACGCGGCCGGCTGCGAGGTGATCCTGGTCGAGACCGTCGGCGTCGGCCAGTCCGAGGTCGAGATCGCCGCCCAGGCCGACACCACCGTGGTGCTGCTGGCCCCCGGGATGGGCGACGGCATCCAGGCCGCCAAGGCCGGGATCCTGGAGATCGGCGACGTCTTCGTGGTCAACAAGGCCGACCGGGACGGCGCCGACGCCACCGCCCGGGAGCTCAACCACATGCTGGGCCTCGGCGAGGCCCGCGAGGCGGGGGACTGGCGCCCGCCGATCGTGAAGACCGTCGCGGCCCGCGGCGAGGGCGTGGACGAGGTCGTCGAGGCGCTGGAGAAGCACCGCGCCTGGCTGGAGGAGCACGGCGAGCTCGCGGTGCGCCGCCGCCGCCGGGCCGCCGAGGAGATCGAGGCGATCGCGCTCGCCGAGCTGCGCGCCCGGATCGGCGACCTCCGCGGGGACCGTCACCTGGCGGCGCTGGCCGAGCGGGTCGCCGCCGGCGAGCTGGACCCGTACGGCGCCGCCGACGAACTCGTCGCCGGCCTGACCACGAGCTGACCGCCGGTCCTCCTGCGCAGGAAGTCGGTGTGGCCGACTTCCTGCGCAGGAGGTGCCGAGGGGTCCCCGGAATGCGGGCCGCCCCGCCGCGAGGGTGGTCGCGGCGGGGCGGGGGAGTGCGAGCGCGGCTAGCCGCGGCCGCGGAGGCCGCGGAGGTGGTCGGCGATCGGCGCGAGGGCGTCGAACATGGCGTCCAGCTGCTCCGGGGTGAAGCGGTCGATGAAGTGCGCCCGGACGCTGCGCACGTGGTCCGGCGCGACGCGCTGCATGGTCTCCCAGCCCTGCTCGGTGAGGTGGGCGTAGAGGCCGCGGCGGTCACCGGGGCACTCCTGGCGGAGCACCAGGCCGGCGTTCTCCATCCGGGTGATCTGGTGGGAGAGCCGGCTCTTCGACTGCAGGGTGGCCGTCGCGAGGTCGGTCATCCGCATCCGGCGGTCCGGGGCCTCGGAGAGCACGACCAGGATCTCGTAGTCGTTGATCGCCAGGTTGTGGGGCTGGAGCTCGCGGCTGAGCTGGTACTCCAGCAGCTTGGAGACCTCCAGATGGGCGCGCCACATCCGCTGCTCCCTGACGGTCAGCCAGGGAGTCTCCTCCTCGGGCTGCGACGGAGGGTTGTCCGCAGTGTCGATCGTGTGCGTATCCATGGCACCCAGCATACCTGATTTAGTTCAATCTTGTACGAGTTTACAGGCCGAAACGTCGGCCGAGTTCGCCCAGGTTACCCAGCCCCGGCAGGTTGGGATTGCCGCCGCCGTGACCGGCCGAACCCGGCTGCGACGGCACCCCGCCCATCGGGACGCCCGCCTCGGCGCCGACCTGGCCGACCGACCGCTCGGCCATCAGCTTCTCGCTGGACTGCAGCAGCACCTGCCCGGCGCCGATGAACTCGAACTGGTGCTCCTCGCCGGAGGCGCCGCCGATGCCGGTCAGCCGCCGGATGCCGCCGATCAGCCCGTGCATGTAGTCGTGGTCGTAGTGGTGGCACGGCGCCGGGCAGTCCGCCCAGCCGACCAGGGCCTGCGGGTCCACCCGGAGCGGCGGTTCGACGAAGTGCACCGGCCCGTTGGAGGCGGCGACGAAGCGGCCGGTGCCGATCAGGGTCAGGAAGCCCGGGATGATCGACTGCTTGAGCCGCAGCGTCGGGTCGAAGGCGAGCAGGTTGCCGGAGCGGACGGTCAGGTTGCCGTCCTCCAGGTCGTACGAGTTGAGGTCGAACGCCCGGTCGGCCAGCAGCAGCTTGCCGCGGCCCTCGGCGACCACCCAGTCCGCCGCGTGCATCGGCGAGTTGAAGTGCTGCCCGAGCATCCGGTCGATCATCCCGGCGCCGACGCCCTTGAAGGTGATGTCGCCGTAGTAGGCGACCATCTTGCCCTTCTGCAGGAAGTAGGACCCGTTCAGCTCAACCGAGAAGGCGTACGGGTTGACGTTGTCGTTGACCGGCAGGCTGTGCACGTCGTGCACCACCGGGCCGGTGCCGCCCTGGGCGGTCGGCAGCGGAGCGATCGGGCCGCCGAACTGCTCCTGGGCGTAAGCCTGTTGGGGCTGCTGCGCGGGCGGCTGGGCGTACTGCTGCGGCTGCCCGGGCGGAGGCGTCTGGTACCCGCCCTGCGACGGGTGGCCGCCCTGCTGGGGGTACCCGCCCTGCTGCGGGTGGCCGCCCTGCGACGGGTACCCGCCCTGTTGCGGGTAGCCCTGCTGCGGGCCGTGGTTCGGCGGGGGCGGCGGCACGACGAAGCCGGGCTGGGTCGGCTGGTCGTGCGGCGACCCGTACGGGGGCTGCGGCGGGTAGGACATCAGAGCTTCTCCTCGCTCGCCTGGACGTACACCGTGCCCTGGCCGGACAGCTCCAGCTGGAACGCCTCGCCCGAGCCGCGGCCGATCATGTCGCGCCAGCCGATCGCGGTGGACAGCTTGTTGCGCACGTCGCCGCGGTGCGCCACGTACGCCTGCGGGTCGACGTGCACCGACTGGCCGGGGACGATCGGCAGCTCGAAGACGCCGCCGTGCGCCATCACCGCGACGGAGCCGTTGCCCTCCAGCTTGGTGGTGAACAGGCCCTGGCCGGTGACCTGGCCGCGGACCATGCCCATCACCCCGCCCTGCGAGCCCATGAACATGGTGGACTGCCGCAGCGTGCCCTCGAGGGCGAGCAGCCGGTCCGCCTCGACGTACAGGGTGTCGCCGAACAGGTCGATCACGTGGACGTGGTGGCCGCCGTGGCCGAACATGACCCGGCCCTGGCCCTCGACGGTCATCAGCGGGGTGTCCTCGTTGGCCACCCGGCGGCCGATCATCGACATCACGCCGCCCTGCCCGCCGGTGATGTTCGGCGTGAAGCGGACGTCGCCGCTGTAGGCGAGCATCGCGCCACGCTGGCTGAACAGCCGCTGGCCGGGCACCACCTGGGCCTCGACCATCTTTCCGTTGATCTTCGTGAAGCCCATCAGACGTCACCCCCGATGGTGATCTTCTCGGAGGGCTGCACGTACACCAGGCCGTCGCCGGTGAACTCGACCTGGACGGCCTCGCCGCCGCCCTCGCCGATGACCGTGGTCCAGCCCGCGCCCGACTTCAGGCTGCGGTGCAGGTTGCCGGTGTGCGCCACGTACGCGCCCGGGTCCACCCGCAGCGGCATGCCCTTGTCGACCCGCAGGATGAGGGCGGGCCCGTTGGAGGTGACGGCGGCCCAGCCGTGCCCCTCCACCTTGGTGGTGAAGAGGCCGTTGCCGGAGGACATGCCGTTCAGGCCGGTGAAGCTGGTGCCGGTGTGCAGGGAGGATTCCGTGCAGAGCAGGTTGTCCGCCTCGACGTAGAGCGTCTCGCCGTTCAGCCGGACCAGGTTGATCTCGGCGGCCTTGTCGGCGAAGTAGCAGGTGCCCTGGCCCTTCACCTCCATGACCGTCATCTTCTCGCCGGTCAGCCGGCGGGCGACCATGCCGCGTAGGCCGTCCCCGCCGCCGGTCAGCTTCTTGAAGGTCATCTGCCCGGTGTAGGCGACCATGGAGCCGTGTCGGGCCTTGACGGCGTCCCCGCCCATGTCGACGGCGAGCACTCGCGATCCCTGGAGTCTGAACTGTGCCACGGCCGCAATCTAGCCGGTGCGGCCGTGGCGCGGGGAGAGTGCGGGGCGCAACTGGTACGGGGCTGCGACAAATGCGCCGGTCAGCTCCGTGCGTGCGCCCCGTGTCCGGGGTGCGGGATCGCGCCGGCTGCCTGCTCGACCTCCAGCAGCGAGGCCGAGTGGCGCTCGGCCTCGAAGGCCACCACGCCGCCGCGCAGTCCGAACAGGCGCTTGGAGAGCATGATCCAGAGGACCGCCGCGATGTTGAGCACCAGGGTGCAGATCTTCACCGCGCTCACGTGGTGGCTCAGCTCGTAGCCCTCCAGCGGCAGGAAGGCCGCGGTGGCGACCACCGTCAGGTACTCGGCCCAGCGCTTGTTCAGCCAGAGGCCGACCGCTTCGACGATCTCGATCAGGGCGTAGGCCACCAGCGCGCCCGCGACGATCAGCAGGGTGCTCTTCTTGAAGTCGAAGGTCTTGCGGATCGTCTCGACGATCGGGGCGTGTTCGAGGTCCCAGTGGAAGTGGTCGGTGACGGGCCGGAAGACCGTCAGGTTCTCGTCGAAGATCCGGTGCACCGCGTCCTGGCTGTTGGAGAACTTCCACACGGCCCAGGCGACCACGATGATCAGCAGCCCGCGCAGCACCCGCTCGACGGCGAGGAAGCGCAGGATGAAGAGGTCCCGCAGCGCCTTGCCGCGCGGCACCAGCGGCGCGTCCCCGGCGGGCCCGGAGCCGTGCGGGGCGCCCAGTGCGAAGTCGCCGCAGCGCAGGCAGCGCCAGGCGTCGCCGAGGGCGGTGGCGGCGTGCAGCCGGGACGCCAGCTCGGGCTCGGTGGGCGCGTAGGTGATGTGGCCGCGCTTGGCGCAGGTCCTGCGGTCCCAGTCGCGCTTGAACATGTGGTGACTACCCCCGTGGCGTGATGCTTCCGGCGCCCGGATCGGTGGGCGCGCGGGCAGCAGGATAGGGGTTCCCGGTGACGGGCCGTCGCGCTCGGTCGTGTTCCGGCACACAGCTGTGACAGGGACGGGACCGCGGGGGCGGCGGCGCCGCGCGCGGGTGCTGTGAGATCGGGCACGGAGCCCACCCCCGGCAGGGGCGTCGGACGTGTGCTCGGTGATAATGACCGGAAGGCTTGTGAGTCGCTTCACAAGCGCGCCCGCGCCTCCGACCCCCGTATTGAGGTACCCAACGTGAACAGCAGCGCCGTCCACCGCCTGCGCCTGGTCTCCGGCCCCGAAGGGGTCTCGTTCATCCTGCTGCTGATCTGCTCGGTGCTGAAGCGGACCACCTCGTTCGACGCTGTCCCGGTGATGGGCATGGTCCACGGGGTCCTGTTCATCCTGTACGTGGTCTTCTGGATCCAGGCCTGGCAGACGCAGAAGTGGGACGCCAAGCGCGGCGTCCTGCTGTTCGTCCTCGCGGTGCTGCCCACCGGCGGCTTCCTCGCCGAGCGGATGCTCGGCCGGGAGGAGCGCGGCGAGCTGAAGCCCGCCACCGCCTGATCCCCGCCCGGCGCCCGGGTCCCGCCACCGTCCGGGGGGTCCCGCCCCCGTTCGGGTCCCGCCTCCGTTCGGGTCCCGCCACCGCTCGACACCGGACCGATCCGCGGCGCGGACGGTCGACAGGCTGCCACGGCCTCCTCTCCCAAAGGGCCGCGGCAGCCTGTCGCCGTTTCTTACCGGGGGTGGCTCGTGCCGGAGCGGACGGCTAGTTGACGTTCACCGCGCTCCAGGCCGCCGCGACCGTCTTGTACTCGGTGCTGGTCGCGCCGTACAGGTCGGTGGCGGCCTTCAGGGTCGCCGTGCGGGCGGCCTTGTAGTTGGTGGTGGAGGTCATGTAGACGGTCAGCGCGCGGTACCAGACGGCCGCCGCCTTGGTCCGGCCGATGCCGGTCACCGTCGAGCCGTTGGAGGTCGGGCTGTTGTAGCTGACCCCGTTGATCACCTTGGCGCCGCTGCCCTCGGCCAGCAGGAAGAAGAAGTGGTTGGCGACGCCGGAGGAGTAGTGGACGTCCTTGTTGCCGACGGTGGACGACCAGTAGTCGGCCGACGCGCCGTCCTTGGAGGGCTTGTCCATGTAGCGCAGCGGGGTGCCGTTGCCGTTGATGTTGAGCTTCTCGCCGATCAGGTAGTCCGGCGGGTCGGCGGGCAGGTTGGCGGACCACTCGACCATGGTGCCGAAGATGTCCGAGGTGGCCTCGTTGAGGCCGCCGGACTCGCCCGAGTAGTTCAGGCCGGCGGTGGCCGAGGTGACGCCGTGGCTCATCTCGTGGCCGGAGACGTCGATGGCGGTCAGCGGGTGGGTGTTGCCGGAGCCGTCGCCGTAGGTCATGCAGAAGCAGGAGTCGTCCCAGAAGGCGTTGACGTAGTTGGTGCTGTAGTGGACCCGGCTCGCCGCGCCGACGCCGTTGTTCTTGATGCCGCTGCGGCCGAAGGTGTTCTTGTAGTAGTCCCAGGTGGCCGCGGCGCCGAACTGGGCGTCCACCGCGGCGGATTCACGGTTGGACGGCGAGCCGTTGCCCCAGGAGTTGGTGGTGTTGGTGAACAGCGTGCCGCTGCCCGAGGTGCCGCCCTTGAGGTCGGTGGTCGACTGGTTGCCCCGGGAGGCGTCCTTGAGCTGGTAGTTGGAGCCGCTCTGGGTGGTGGTCAGCGTGACGGTGCCGACGTTGACGCCCTTGCCGGTGCCGGTCGCGGTCTGCACGTGCTCCTGGCTGGAGAGCACCTGGCCGGTGGCGGCGTCGGTGACGACGTCCTGGCGGCTCGGGGTGCCGTCCGCCCGCTCGCCCGTGACCACCGTGCGGTGGGCCAGGCGCGGGGCGCCGTCGGCCGCCCAGACGACCAGCTCGGTCGCGCCGGCGCCGTCGACCTTGCTGAGCGCCGCCTCGTCCGCGTCGGCGGCGATGCCGACCGTGGCGCGCACCGCGGCGGTGGCCCGCTCGGCCGCCTGGCCCGCGGCGACGGCCGGGGTCAGGGTGGGCACGGACAGCCGGCCGGCGAAGGCGCGGTCGACCGAGCCCACCGAGCCGTCGGCCTTCTGGTGGACGACCAGGTCGCCGCCGAGCACCGGCAGGCCGGCGTAGGTCCGCTCGTACCGGAGGTGGCGGGTGCCGTCCCGGTCCACCACGACGTCCTTGGGGACCAGCTTCTCCTGGCCGCCGAGGGCGAGGGCCTGCGCGACCGGGGCGCTCTGCCCGGCGGCGAACGCGAGCAGCGCGGACTGCTGCTGCTCCGGCGCGGGGGCGGCGGCCTGGGCGGGGACGGCGGCGATCTGGACGACGCCGGCCAGCAGGGCGGTGGCGGAGAGTACGGCTCCGACGGTCAGCTTTCGCTTCATGGACGGGGGTTCCTTCCACGAGACCCGCGGGTGCGTGCGGGTGCGCCGCGTACCGGGGCGCCGGGGTTGGCACCGTTGGGGCGGTAGGGCGCGGACGTGCCGTTCCCGTGCGGTTCCTGACGCTCCGCCGATGGGTGGGGGTGGCGGAGGTCGGACGGGACGTGGTCAGAAGCATGACAATTTCGGGCCGGAATGGACAGGCCGCGTCCGGGGATTGGCCAGGAATCGCCAGTCCCGGTACGGATGGTTCGGTTGCTGCCCGTTGCCCGGTATGCCGCGTTCGCCCCCCCTGGCGGGACTCCGCCAGCCGGGCGACCTTGACAGCCGGACGGCCCCGAAGCAGCAGTTCCGGATGAACGGCCCGAACGAACGCCCCTGAACGAACGCCCCCGAACCGGCAGCCCCGAACCGGCAGCCCCGAACGGGCGGACGCCCGGGGCCTGCCCTCCCTCCGAGGGGCCCCGGGCGTCCGGATCGCTTGCGCCGTGGGTCAGTTGACGTTGACGGCGGTCCAGGTCGCGGCGACGGCGCTGTACTCGGCGCTGCTCGCGCCGTACAGGTCCGCAGCGGCCTTCAGGGTGCCGGTGCGGGCCCCCGCGTAGTTGGTGGTGGAGGTGAAGTAGGTGGTCAGCGCGCGGTACCAGATCTGCGCGGCCTTGTCCCGGCCGATGCCCGCGAGGGTGGAGTTGTTGTAGGTCGGGCTGTTGTAGCTGACGCCGTTGACGGTCTTGGCGCCGCTGCCCTCGGCGAGCAGGTAGAAGAAGTGGTTGGCGACGCCGGAGGAGTAGTGGACGTCCTTGCTGCCGACGCTGGAGGACCAGTAGTCGGCCGAGGCGCCGTCCTTGGAGGGCTGGTCCATGTAGCGCAGCGGCTTGCCGTCGCCGTTGATGTTGATCAGCTCGCCGATGAGGTAGTCCGGCTTGTCGGCGGCCAGGTTGGCGTAGAACTCGACCATGGTGCCGAAGATGTCCGAGGTGGCCTCGTTGAGGCCGCCGGACTCGCCCGAGTAGTTCAGGTTGGCGGTGGCGGAGGTGACGCCGTGGCTCATCTCGTGGCCGGCCACGTCGAGTTCGGTCAGCGGGTGGGTGTTGCTCGTGCCGTCGCCGTAGGTCATGCAGAAGCAGCTGTCGTCCCAGAACGCGTTGACGTAGTTGCGGCCGTAGTGGACCCGGCTCGCGGCGCCGACGCCGTCGTTCTTGATGCCGTTGCGGCCGAAGGTGTTCTTGTAGAAGTCCCAGGTGGCGGCCGCGCCGAACTGGGCGTCCACCGCGGCGGACTCCGCGTTGGAGGCCAGGCCGTTGCCGAAGCTGTCGGTGGTGTTGGCGACCAGGGTGCCGGAGCCGGACGTCTTGCTCTTCAGGGTGTAGGTGGCCTGCCCGCCGCGGGTCGCGTCCTTGAGCTGGTAGGAGGAGCCGCTCTGGGTGGTGGTCAGCGGGACGGTGCCCACGAAGACGCCCTTGCCGGTGCCGGCGGCGGTCTGCACCTCCTCGTGGGTGGAGAGCACCTGGCCACTGGCCGCGTCGGTGACCAGCAGCTGACGGCTCGGGGTGCCGTCGGCGCGCTCGCCCTCGACGGTGGTGCGGTACGCCAGGCGCGGGTTGCCGTCGGTGGCCCAGACCACCAGCTCGGCCTTGCCGGTCTGGTGCACCGCCGTCAGCGGCGCCTCGTCCGCGTCGGCGGTGATGCCGACGGTGGACTGCACGGCGCCGGTCGCCTGGGCGGCGGCCTTGTCGGCGGGGATCTGCGGGGTGAGGCTCGGCAGGGCGATGGTCGCACCGGTGGCCTTGTCCACGGAGGTGGTCGAGCCGTCCGCCTTCTGGTGCACCACCAGGTCACCGCCCAGGACCGGGAGGCCGGCGAAGGTGCGCTCGTAACGGAAGTGACGGGTGCCGTCGGCGTCCACCACGGCGTCCTTGGCCACCAGCTGCTCCTGGCCGCCCAGGGCCAGGGCGTGCGCCACCTTGCCCGCCTGGCCGTTCGCCAGGGCGATCAGGTCGGCGCGCTGTCCGGCCCGGGAGTGCGGGGCGGGGTCCGCCACGGCCACGGTGCTGACCTGGACGACGCCGGTGAGCAGAGCGGTGGCGGAGAGTACGGCGACTGCGGCGAGCTTTCGCTTCACGGACGAGTCCTTCCGGGAAACCGCGTGTGGGCGCGGTCGCGCCGCGTCCCGGGGGCCGGGGTCGGCACCTGAGGGGCGGGACGGGCACTGACGTTCAGGGCCCCGAGCGGTCGAGCGGCCGGCCACCGGGGGTGGGGGTGGTGGAGGGCCGTACGGGGTTGGCGGAAAGCATGACAATCGAGCAAAACAAATGACAGGTCTTGCTCATGAATTGGCCAAGTCCCGCCAGGGGGAAGGATTGTGAACGAGCGGACAAAAGGAACGGATCACCCCTCCGTTCGACGGGTTACCGCCCGAACGGAGGCCTGTTGGAGCGGTGTTGGCGCGATCAGTGGCCAACCCCGGTGCGCCGTACGTCCGTTGCAGTCCGTTCACACCGGTGTAATGTCCTGGTATGGACCTGGCCGTCCGATTGGCGGGATCCCGCCACACGTTGCGCTTGTCCACCATCAGGACAGCTGGTAGCACCCTTACCGTCCGCCGGTACGGTAAGGAGGTGGCCAAGCCCCTCGCACTCGACTTCGACCCGATCGCCCGCGCCGACGAGCTGTGGACCCGCCGCTGGGGCGGAGTCCCCTCGATGGCGGCGATCACCTCGATCATGCGCGCCCACCAGATCCTGCTCTCCCGGGTGGACGCGGTGCTCAAGCCGTACGGGCTGACCTTCGCCCGCTACGAGGCGCTGGTGCTGCTGACCTTCAGCCGGACCGGCGAGCTATCGCTCTCCAAGATCGGCGAGCGGCTCATGGTCCACCCGACCAGCGTGACCAACACCGTCGACCGCCTGGAGCGGGCCGGCCTGGTCGCCCGCCGCCCGAACCCGCTGGACGGCCGCGGCGTGCTGGCCGCGATCACCGGGCGCGGCCGGGAGGCGGTCGAGGAGGCCACCCGGGAGCTCATGGCGATGGAGTTCGGGCTGGAGGAGTACGGCCCCGAGCAGTGCCGCCAGGTGTTCGACCTGCTGAAGCCGCTGCGGATCGCGGCCGGTGACTTCTCCGAGCCCGACGAGGGGGCTGCGCAGGCGGAGGCGTGAGGACGGCTACCCTCGTGGGAGCGGTGCGCGGATCCGGGCGTACCGGCGGAAACTGCCGAGCGAGGCGAGGAAGAGTATGAAGGCGACCCCCCTGCTGGGCTGGTACCGGGCCCTGGCCATTGCGACCGGTGTGGCACTGCTGGTGTTCTGCGGTTTCATGGTCGCGAAGTACGGCTTCAGCACGGCCGAGGACGTGACCACGTACGTCGCGATGCTGCACGGCTACCTGTACATCGGGTACTTCGTGGTGACCTTCCTGCTCGGGCAGAAGCTGAAGTGGCCGCTCGGCCGGCTGGTGCTGACCCTGGCGGCGGGCTGCATCCCGTTCCTCTCCTTCGTCTTCGAGCGCAAGGTGGCCCGCGAGGCCGCCGAGAAGCTGCCGGCGGGCACCGGTGCCCGCCAGCCGGCCGGCGTCTGAGCCGACCGGCCGCCCGGGAGTCCGCGCGGCGGTCCGCCGCCCGGGAGCCCGTACGAGGGCCCCTTCCCCACCGCGGGGGAGGGGCCCTCGGCGTTCCCGGACCCGTCCGGCCCGCCCCGCCGGCCCGGTCGGCTCCACCCGCCGGTCCGGCCGCCCCCGCCCGCCTACCCGGTCGGTTCCACCCGCCGGCCCTTTCGGGGGTGTCGTCCGTCGACAAGTACTAGGACGTCCGAGTAAATTAGTAGGACGTCCTAATAGCTGTGCCGCCCGTCGCCGTGGCGGCCGTACGGAGCGGAGTTCGGGGTCATGGACGCCGAGGAGATCGAGCGCGGACGGCAGCGCTGGCAGCAGCGGTACGACAAGGCCCGCAAGCGGGACGCGGACTTCACCACCCTCTCCGGGGACGAGGTCGAGCCGGTCTACGGCCCGCCCGCCGGGCAGGCCTACGAGGGCTTCGAGCGGATCGGCTGGCCGGGCGAGTACCCGTACACCCGCGGCCTGCACCCGACCGGCTACCGGGGCCGCACCTGGACCATCCGCCAGTTCGCCGGCTTCGGCAACGCGCAGCAGACCAACGAGCGCTACCGGATGATCCTGGACGCGGGCGGCGGCGGCCTCTCGGTCGCCTTCGACATGCCCACCCTGATGGGCTACGACTCCGACGACCCCAAGTCGCTGGGCGAGGTCGGCCACTGCGGCGTGGCCATCGACTCGGCCGCCGACATGGAGGTGCTGTTCAAGGACATCCCGCTCGGCGGGGTCACCACCTCGATGACGATCAGCGGCCCGGCCGTCCCGATCTTCTGCATGTACCTGGTCGCCGCCGAGCGCCAGGGCGTCGACCCGGCGGTGCTCAACGGCACCCTGCAGACGGACATCTTCAAGGAGTACATCGCGCAGAAGGAGTGGCTCTTCGCCCCCGAGCCGCACCTGCGCCTGATCGGCGACCTGATGGCCTACTGCGCCGAGGGCATCCCCGCGTACAAGCCGCTGTCCGTCTCCGGCTACCACATCCGCGAGGCCGGGGCGACGGCCGCGCAGGAGCTGGCGTACACCCTCGCGGACGGTTTCGGCTACGTCGAGCTGGGCCTGTCCCGGGGCCTGGACGTGGATGTCTTCGCACCCGGCCTGTCCTTCTTCTTCGACGCGCACCTGGACTTCTTCGAGGAGATCGCCAAGTTCCGTGCCGCGCGCCGGATCTGGGCCCGCTGGATGCGCGACCGCTTCGGCGCCAAGACCGACAAGGCGCAGTGGCTGCGCTTCCACACCCAGACCGCCGGCGTCTCGCTCACCGCGCAGCAGCCGTACAACAACGTGGTCCGCACCGCCGTCGAGGCGCTGTCCGCGGTGCTCGGCGGCACCAACTCGCTGCACACCAACGCGCTGGACGAGACCCTGGCGCTGCCTTCCGAGCAGGCCGCCGAGATCGCCCTGCGCACCCAGCAGGTGCTGATGGAGGAGACCGGTGTCGCCAACGTGGCGGACCCGCTGGGCGGTTCCTGGTACGTCGAGGCGCTGACCGACCGGATCGAGCAGCAGGCCGAGGCGATCTTCCAGCGGATCCTGGACAAGGGCAGCGAGGACCACGAGATCGGCCCGATCACCTCCGGCATCCTGCGCGGCATCGAGGAGGGCTGGTTCACCGGCGAGATCGCCGAGGCCGCCTTCCAGTACCAGCAGGGCGTGGAGAAGGGCGAGAAGCGCGTGGTCGGCGTCAACTGCCACCCGCGCAGCGTCACCCCCGAGCTGGAGATCCTGCGGGTCAGCCACGAGGTCGAGCGCGAGCAGGTGCGCGTGCTGGGCGAGCGCAAGGCGGGCCGGGACGACGCGGCCGTGCGGGCCGGGCTGGACGCCATGCTGGCGGCGGCGCGCTCGGGCGAGTCGATGATCCCGCCGATGCTGGACGCGGTGCGCGCCGAGGCGACGCTGGGCGAGATCTGCAACGCGCTGCGGCAGGAGTGGGGCACGTACCAGGAGAACGCGGCGTTCTGACCGGGCCGGCGAACGGCCGCAGGAGCGCGGGAAGCCGCCCGTACGGGGTTCCGTACGGGCGGCTCCGTCGTGCCCTCAGCAGGTGGTGAGCGGGCCCAGCAGCAGGTCGGTGAAGCGGCGGGTCCACTCGGGGGTGATCGGCTCGCCGCTGACCAGGACGCGGTGTTCGACGGTGCCCGCGATGGTGTCGAAGATGATGTCGACCTCCTCGCAGGCGGACCCGGCGTCGGTGTCCGGTTCGAGTTCGCCGCGCGCCTGGGCGGCCGTCCGGCCCTGGCGGACCAGCCGCTTCTGCGGGTCCACGATGGCCTCGCGGATCCGGCGGTGCAGCTGCCGGTCGCGGATGCCCTCGGCGAACAGCGCGAGCAGCGCGGCCTGGGTCTCCGGGCGGGCCAGCAGGTCGGCGAACTGGGCCACCACGGCCTCGATGTCGGCCCGCAGGCTGCCGAGGTCGGGCATCACCAGGTCGTCGAAGAGCGTGGCGACGGCGTCGACGACCAGTTCGTTCTTGGAGGGCCAGCGGCGGTAGAGCGTGGTCTTGGCGACCCCGGCCCGGCTCGCCACGTGGCCCATGGTCAGTCCACCCCAGCCGAGTTCGGCGAGGGCTTCGCGGGTGGCGGCGAGGATGGCGCGGTCGGCGGCGGCGCTGCGCGGGCGGCCCTTGGCCCGGGCGGTGCCGACGGCCTCCTGGGTCGGGTGCGCGGCTTCCGGGGCCGAGCTCGCCGGGTCCGTGCACGTCGGGACCGTGCTCTCCGGGCTCGCGGGGGGCTGGGCGGCCGGCACCGGGCCTCCTTGCGCTTTACTGGTAAGTAACTTGGGTGGGGCAGGTAACGGTAGCGACTGTTGGCCGATTCGGGCAGCCGGGCCACCCGGGAAAGTGGGGCAGGTCACGTCGCCGAACCGCCGGTGGGGCTTGCGGCCGGGGCACCGCCTCCAGTTACGCTACGACTCGTAGCGAAAGAACGGTGACAACCAGGCGCCGCGACCGTGGGACGGGAGCGGCGCGGGCGCGGGTGGGGATCCGCGCCGAACGGTCCAGGCTACCGGGGGGCGGGTACCACGCCCGGGAACCGGCGCAGCGCGCCCCGCGCGAGCCGACTTTCCCGAGGATGGTGCCCGCGAGCAGCGCGGACGGGGGAGGATGGTGCCATGCAGCCACGGAATTCGCGTCCCAACAGCTCCGCCCTGCGCGGCGCGGTCGACCTCGCCGCAGTGAAGGCGGCCGGCGAGGCCGCACAGAAGGCCGAGCAGGCCCGGGCCGAGCGGGCCCGTCAGGCGGCCGCCGCCGAAGCGGCCGGAGTCGCCCCCGCCCAGTCCGCCCTCCAGCTCGTCATCGACGTCACCGAGGACACCTTCGAATCCGACGTCGTCCAGCGCTCCACCGAGGTGCCGGTCGTCATCGACTTCTGGGCCGAGTGGTGCGGCCCCTGCAAGCAGCTCAGCCCGGTCCTGGAGGGCCTGGCCGAGGAGTACGCCGGCCGCTTCGTGCTCGCCAAGATCGACGTGGACTCGAACCAGCTGCTGGCCCAGCAGTTCGGCATCCAGGGCATCCCGGCCGTGATGGCCGTGGTGGCCGGCCAGCTGGTGCCGCTGTTCCAGGGCGCGGAGAGCGCCGCCAACATCCGCAAGATCCTGGACCAGCTGATCCTGGTCGCCGAGCAGCGCTTCGGCGTGGGCGGCGCGGGCGCCCCGGGGGAGGCCCCGGCCGCGGCCCCGGAGCGTCCCGAGGACCCGGCGCTGGCCGCCGCGCACGACGCGCTGGACGCCGGTGACCTGGGCGGCGCCATCCAGGCGTACAAGAACGTGCTGACCGACCAGCCGGGCAACACCGAGGCCAAGCTGGGCCTGGCCCAGGCCGAGCTGCTGCAGCGGATCGAGGGCCTGGACCTGCAGGACGTCCGGACGGCGGCCGCCGCCGAGCCGAAGAACGTCGCGATCCAGCTCCAGGCGGCCGACCTGGACCTGGTCGGCGGCCACGTCGAGGACGCCTTCGGGCGCCTGGTGGACACCGTCGGGCGGACGGCCGGCGAGGACCGGGACACCGCCCGGCTGCGCCTGCTGGAGCTGTTCGAGGTGATCGGGTCGGACGACCCGCGGGTCACCGCGGCCCGTACGGCGCTGGCGCGCGTCCTGTTCTGACCCCGGTCCGGGCCCGTTCCGACGCCGGTTCGGGCCCGTTCCGAGAGCGGTTCGGGTCCGCTCCGAGAGCGGTTCGGGTCCGCTCCGAGGCCGGGTCCGACCCGGCTTCGGCCGGTCGGCTGGCACGGCGGATGACCTGCGGTGTCGCCAGGTGATTTGGCGACAATCCGGTCAACCGGACAGAGGTTTAC